>JAZQRX010000014.1:0-39132 GCA_045629785.1 Acutalibacteraceae bacterium
ATACTAAACCATTCATTATCGGGAGCATATCTGATCAGGATGTTGTCATTGTCAGCATCTTTGATAGCAAACATCCCTGTTTGGTACGAAAGACCCAAGTGTTGAGATGTTTTGTCTTCTCCTTGTATGCTGCCGATAAAAACCAAGTCACCCAAATAATATAGGATTCCTTCATTTGCCAAGTGGGCGTACTCATCCCCCGAATTATTGACTATGTTCCCATTCTTATTTTTTGTAAATGTATCTTCTTTTGTAGGAGAACAACCGCACAAAAGTATAAGTGTTACGAGGATTAAACATAATACTTTTTTCATATACTTACCTCCGTTCACTTATCTTTTAACAATTATAGCATGTAAGAAGTTTATTTTCAATAAATTTACGATTTTCGGCTATAATTCAACGATTACCCCACTAAATCAACGATTATAGTTATAATTTAACGATTGCCTGTATTTTAACGATTTGAAATGATATATCGCTTGCGCGATATGTTATACGGCTTTGCCGTATGATATATTTCCGCTAAGCGAAAATATGAAATAATATCCGTTCCAACCATACGCGAAGAGTATATCATCTACGTGAGTGGATATCATACCATAGGTATATCATCCGTTCCGAGAGGAACGGATATCATTGAAAAAAGCACTTGCAACAGCAAGTGCTTTTTCATGGCGGAGAGCAAGGGATACGATGGGCTCTGCCCATCGTTTGCTACGCAAACCCCGATTGTGTTCGCCTTCGGCGAGGGGGTTCGAATCCCTTTTCGTTTTCTGAATAAAAAATAAGGAGTACTATCTTGCGATAATACTCCTTAATTTTTGGCGGAGAGCAAGGGATTCGAACCCTCGAAACGGTTTTGGCCGTTTACACGATTTCCAATCGTGCTCCTTCGACCGACTCGGACAACTCTCCGTATAGTCAAATTAACAATAATATTGTGCACTCCTGAAGTGCTTTGCTATTATAACCAAATGAGGTTAAAAAATCAAGACCTTCATAATAAATTTTTTAACAAACAAAAATCTAATATCAAAATTCTGACAACAAAAAATATCCCTATTGTATTTATCGTCACTTTGATTTATACTTATCAGTATAAAAACTTACAGAGGTGTTTTATGAAAAAGTTTATTAAAATCACTTTGCTCGGCTTGGTTGCTATAATTCTTGTTGCTTCAATTGTTCTTGTTGGTAACACATTTTTGTATTACTCCCACTACAAGGATAATAAAAAGCAGGTTGAAATTAAAGCAGAAAATACACAGAATATCAGAATGATGAGCTGTAACCTCCGTTGCATCAGTCCCACTGACTGGGGCAAAAAGGCTTGGTTTTACCGTGCAGACCTTATTGTTGATGCAATAACTGAGCAGACCCCCGGTATCATTGGTTTTCAAGAGGCTACAAAGTGGCATTATTCATACCTTTGTGACACTCTTAAGGGCTATGATTCTGTTATAACTTATCGTGACGATGCTTTTAATTCCGAGGGTTGCCCCATATTTTATAACACATCACTTTACAAGCTTGTGGATAAGGGATCATTCTGGCTCTCTGAAACACCCGAAGTGCCAAGTAAATCATGGGGCGCACAGTATAACAGAGTGTGCAGTTATGTAATTCTCACAGACCTTGCATCGGGTAAGAATTTTGTCGTTTTTAATACACATCTCAGCCACGTTAGTGACGAGGCTCGTATTAACGGAATTGACGTTGTGCTTGATAAAATTGCAGAGTTTGGCTCACTCCCTGCGGTGATTATGGGTGACTTCAATGCAGAGGAAGGCTCTGTTACCTATAACAGTGTGACAGAGAATTTTGACGATGCAATTTATAGGGTAGAAAACCCGGATAAATCCTATACCTACAACGGTTGGGGCAATTCTGAAAAATATGTTAGAATTGACTATTTTATGATTTCGAAAACAGGCTTTAAGGTTAACTCCTATGATGTTTTACCTGCCACAAATGAGGGTGGTATTTACTTCAGCGACCATTGTCCCATTGTTATGGAGGTTGCCCTTGAGGGGGAATTTAAAAAGCCTGAAGCTGATAAAAATCTTGTGGATATTTTGCCTGGAATTTCATTATCGGGCGTTATTGCTAAATAATAAAAGAGCAGAATGGTAAAAGCCATTCTGCTCATATTTTTATAGTAAATTTTCATCATAAACGGCTCTTTCGCCGCCGATGAATTTTGGTCTGCAACGGGCTGCAAGTACAAGGGCATCACCGATTTTATTGTTCTGTAATCTGACAGGCACAGCCACTTTTTTTAGGTGCATACCAATCATTGTAAAGCCAATGTCTATACCTGCATCTGCCTTGATATCCTCTACTGCAACAGGCTCTTTAAAAGCCTTGTAGGCTGCTGTTGCAAATGAACCGCCTGCCTTGGGCTGCGGCACAACGTTTACGGGGTCACTCTGTGCAGCCTCTGTCTCAATTATTATGGCTCTGTTAAGGTGCTCACAACATTGTGCGGCAACAAAAATCCCTTTTTCATCTGCGGCTTTTTTTATGCCGTCAAACAATTCCTTTGCGGTGTCAGGACTTGAATTTGTGCCGATTTTATTGCCTGTAACCTCACTTGTGGAGCAACCTACAACAAGTATGTTGCCTTTTTTAAGCTTTGCTGTTTCTATAATTTCACGGGCAGCTGCATAAGCCTGCTCAAAAATACTACTCATAATAAAAACTCCATTAAGTATGATATGATTATTTTACACCCTTTTGTAAAAAAGTAAAGGAATATTTACAAAATAGTGTTGAAATTTCACTTTGTTTCGGATATTCTAAAAATATAAAATACAAAAAAGGGGGGCGGTACTGTGGGTGTACGCTTTAATGATGATAAAGAGGTTGTGGCAAAAATCAAAGAGGGCCTTAAGGCAAAGGATGGCTATTGTCCTTGCAGACTTGCCAGAACACCTGAGAATAAGTGCATTTGCGAGGAATTCCGTCAGCAGATTGCCGACCCTGATTTTGAGGGCTACTGTCACTGTATGCTCTACTACAAATCAAAGGATTGAGAGGTTTTTAATATGGCAGAATTAGTTGTAACAAGCAGTAATTTTGAAGAGGCGGTTTTAAAAAGTGAAAAGCCCGTGCTTCTTGATTTCTGGGCAACATGGTGTGGTCCGTGTCAGATGATTGCACCTATTGTACACAGTATTGCTGAAGAAAATGACAATATTGTTGTTGGCAAGGTTGATGTGGATACCGAAATTCAACTTGCGCAGAAATTCGGTATTGCAAGTATTCCGACATTGGTACTTATCAAAAATGGTCAGGCTATTGATACAATGGTTGGCCTTCGCTCAAAAGAGCAGATTTTAAATTTTATTAATCAATAAGTTTAGCTTAAAGCTTGCAGAGTCAATGATTCTGCAGGCTTTTTACATTAAAATATTAAATTTATATAAATTATTTATAATAATTAAATAAATATTAAAAACAATATTTGACAGTTGCCCTTAATTATAGTATTATTTATTGGTAAAAGTATAATAGCGCTTGGAAGGATTTTTTCGATGGGTATTTTTATTGACCTTGAGGGGCTTGACGGTAGCGGCAAGACTACTCAGACTGAGCTTATATGCAAACGCCTTGAGGCAGACGGCATTGATTACAAAAGAATAAAGCTCCCTGATTATGACAGCGATTCAAGTATACTCGTCAGAAAGTATCTTGCAGGTGATTTCGGTAAAAATGCAGGTGACGTAAATGCCTATGCGGCTTCTGTTTTATATGCAGCAGATCGTTTCGCATCTTTTACTGAAAAATGGGGGCAGAGCTATAAATCAGGTAAGCTGATTTTTGCTGACAGATATACCCCTGCCAATGCCATTTACCAAATGACAAAGCTCAATAAAGCCGATTGGGATTCTTATTTAGAGTGGCTTTTTGATTTTGAATATAACAAAATCGGCATTCCTGCACCTGATAAGGTGATTTTTCTTGATATGCCCGTTGACGTTTCACAGCGACTTATGACATCACGCTATAATGGTGATGAAACCAAAAAAGACGTTCATGAGGCAAACGTTGAGTTCCTTAACGCTTGTCGTGAGGCTGCACTTTATGCCGCAGCAAAATATGATTGGGTAGTTGTCTGTTGTGCTGAAAATGGCGAGCCATTACCTATTGAGGTTATAAATGATAAGGTCTATTCTATATTAAAATCAACGTTGAAAGAAAAAGGTTTTTATGCTTGATTTACATCATTTAAAAACAAAAGATAAAGATCTTGTTGAACGCTATATACCGCAATTCTGTAAACAGATGTGCGATTTTGGTTTTGGTAACCTGTATACATGGAGTGTTGCCGAGCATACCGAGATTGCCGAAAGTGAAGGCTTTTTATATCTGCGGTCAACCTTTAACGGGGTTACTTCTTATGCAGTTCCCTGGGGTGAGGGTGATATAAATAAGGCTTTGCAGACTGTTGTTGATGATGCAACCGAGCGTGAATGTGACTTGAGCTTTTATTGTATCAGCGAGGAGCAGTTACCATTACTGAAAGAATTTTTTGGTGACAGGCTTTGCGTAAAAGAACAACGAGATTATTTTGACTATATTTATCTTAGTGAAGCTTTATCGCAGTTAAAGGGCAGAAAGCTTCATTCCAAAAAAAACCACGTAAATTCATTTATAAAAAAATTCAACTATACTGTTGATGATATTGATGCTTCAAATATTAAAGAATGCCTTGATTTTTCTCACAGGTGGCATATGCAGAATGAAAGCACACAAAGGCTTGAGGCAGAGCGTCAGGTTATAGATTGTGCGTTTTCAAAGTTTGCTCAGCTTGGCTACCGAGGAATTATTCTGAGGGTAGACGGCAGAATTGTTGCCTACGCTTTAGGTGAGCCTATGGCAGACGGCAATACCTTCTGTGTTCATTTTGAAAAAGCTTCACCTGATTTTCCGCAGGCGTATGCGGCGGTAAATAAGTTTTTTGCTGATAAGCTTATGGGTGAGTTCCAATATATTAATCGTGAAGATGATGCAGGTGTTGAGGGCTTGCGTAAAGCAAAGCTTTCTTATCAACCCCAGTATCTTTTAAAAAAATACTATGCAAAAGTTATATGATTTCAGGTCTGTCAAAACTGAAGATTATCCTCTGCTCAAAAAAATGTGGTGTGATGTTTTCGGTGATTCGCAAGAGGTTGTTGACAATTTCTTTAATGAAACCGTACAGCCTGATAACATAATTGCCGTATTTTACGGCAACGAGCCTGTCAGCGCATTATACCTTCTTGACAGTACAATCTGTGTTGATGGTAAAAGCTATCAAGCCTACTATGTTTATGGGGTATCTACCCTTGCAGAGCACAGGGGCAAAGGGCTTATGAAAAAATGCCTTGACAAAGCTTATGAAAAAGCAGCTTGTGATAACGTTAGTTACCTTTACCTTGTACCTGCTGAAGAATCCCTTTTTACACTTTATGGTAAAGCAGGTTACAAAACAGGCTTTTATAACGTTTCCTGCGAGTTGCATAGAAATGACTACCCCAAAGGCAACTACACTCAATGTGTATTGACCTTTGATGAGTATATAAAGTACCGACAGAGTGCTGGTTTCACTCTTGCCACCATCAATAAAAAAGCTTTTAACAGCTTTTACAACCCTGTGGGTGATGATATAAAAATCATTCACGTTAAGGGTGAGGGCTATGCGGTTGCAGAAATCTGTGATGATGAGTGTGTTGTTCACGAGGTTTTTGGCAACGAAAGTGTAATCCTTGGTTGTGTGTTTGATATTGTGAATTTTGATACACTTACTCTCAAAAAAAGTTCAAAAGCAGATGGTACACCTTATGGTATGTATATCGTTTCAGGTGATGCGCCTGATTTTGCAGACGGCTTTTTCGGTATTCCTTACGGAGGGTGATTTTATGATATACGTTTTTCTTGCAGACGGCTTTGAAGAGATTGAGGCTTTAGCCCCCGTTGATTTTCTCAGACGTGCAGGTATAAATACTGTTACAGTTGGTGTTACGGGTAATATGGTTTGCGGTGCTCATAACATTAAAGTCGAAGCAGATATTCCTTTGAGTGCGGTTGTGCTCTCTGACGAAGTTGAGGGCATAATTTTACCGGGCGGTATGCCGGGTGCAGATAACCTCAATAATTGTGCAGATGTTCAAAAAGCTATTGACTTCTGCGCTCAAAAGGGTAAAATAATTTCAGCAATATGTGCAGCTCCGTTCATCTTGGGTGATAAGGGTCTGCTTAATAATAAAAAAGCAACCTGCTTCCCCGGGTTTGAAGAGCATCTTAAAGGTGCAGATATAATTGGCGAGGGTGTTGTTAAGGATGGCAACATTATTACCGCAAAGGGTGCAGGTGTTGCCTGGGAATTCGGTGCAGAGATTGCTGCAGCAATTGTAGGCGAAGAAAAAAGCAAAAGTATTCTCGGAGCAATTCAATGGAAAAAGTAATTGATATTCGCCCCATTAAAAAGAAGTTGCGCGCACAGGCTCGTACGATGAGGCGCTCAATGAGTCCTGAGGGCAAGCAAACCCTCGACAGGAAAATAAAAAATCGTCTGCTTAATATGTGGGCTTTAAGGCAGGTAGACACAGTTTTGTGTTATGTGTCAACCGATATTGAGGTTGATACCCGTGAACTTATAAACGCCCTTTTGCAAATGGGTAAGCGTGTTGCAGTGCCCCGTTGTGAAGATGGCAAGGCAGAAATGAATTTTTACTACATTGATTCACTTGAAAGTCTGTCGGCAGGCAGCTTTGGTGTAGATGAACCTGACCCTCAGAAATGTGTTATGGTTGGCAAGACCGAAGGCACAGTTTGTATAGTACCTGCGTTTATGTTTGATAAATCAGGCTACAGGTTAGGGTATGGCAAGGGTTATTATGACAGGTATCTGTCAGGCTATAAGGGTAGCACGATAGGTATTTGTTATGGTGATAATATAGTGGATGAGCTTTATCACGGCAAGTATGACAGAACAGTACAGCTTGTGGTAACTGAAAAAGAGATTATTACAGTCCGCGAGGATTGATTTTAAAAGGAGTTTTTAAAAGATGGCTAACAATAAAGACTACAACGACCTTTTAGAAGGCTTTGAGGATAAAAAACCTACTCCGCCACCTATGAACAATGGTGATGCTGCGGGGCAGGATAAAGCCAACCTTAAGGGTGGTGTTTATTTCTCAAATCCTCCCAGAACAATGGATTCTCAGGCTAAAAAGTCCAAGAATGCAAAAGGTGCACCCAAACGCAGAGGCGCAAGTAGAAAAATGAATGTGGAGGGTGAAGGCGTACAGAAGAAAAAGAAAAATATTTTTGTGCGTTTCTTCACATCAAAGGGCTTTAAGCGATTTATGATTATGGTTGCAGTTATTGCAGTTGTAAGTACAACCCTTTGTTACTTTGGTTTACAGTGTATTAACGACGTACTTGCTCTTGATGCCGAGGATACTGCTGTTGAGGTTACTGTGCAGGAGGGTATGTCAGACTCTCAGGTGCTTGATATACTTAAAGAAAAGGGTCTTATTGAAAATAAGATGTTCTGCGAATTATTCTTGAGTATATTCGATGTTGAGGGTAATTATATTCCCGGTGTTTACACGCTTAACCCCAAAATGGGTGTTGAAAAAATGATTGCCACTATGAAGACTGATTACACAGGTGGCGAAACTATTTCTCTTACATTCCCCGAGGGTTATACAATTCAGCAGATTGCCGAAAAACTTGAGGCTAACGGTGTTTGTACCGCAAGTAGCTTTATTACAACTCTTCAGACAGTTGATTTCTCAGGTGAGTATGACTTTATTGCTCCTATCCCTAATAAAGAAAAACGTTTCCGTGCACTCGAAGGTTACATTTATCCCGATACATATGAATTTTATGTGGGTGAAAATGCTTCAAGCGTTGTAAGACGTTTCCTTAATAACTTTAAAGACAAATGGACAGCGGAATATCAGACACAGGCAGAAAAGCTTGGTGTTACAGTTGATGAGGTTGTTATTATGGCGTCTATCCTTCAGATGGAGGCTGCAAATGCCGAACAGATGCCCAAGATTGCTTCAGTCCTTTATAACAGACTTGACAAGCCTTCAACATTCCCGCTTCTTCAGTGCGACTCTACTGAGGACTATCTTCTTGATACAATCAAGCCTCAGCTTTCATCATCTATTGAGGATTCACAAAAATATCTTGAGTATCGTGACCTTTACGACACCTATAATGAAGCTTGTAAGGGTCTTCCGATAGGTGCTATTGCTAACCCCGGTAATGACGCTATTCATGCTGCATTGTTCCCTGAAGATACCAATTACTTCTACTTCAGACATGACGTTAAGGGTGGTATTTATTATGCAAGCTCTTATGCAGAGCATGAGCAGAACGGCAGAGAGGCTGCAAACGTAGGTTGATTATGAAAAAAATAGTATCATTAATACTTGTGTTTGCAACACTTGTGATATGTTGCTCTTGTGATGCAACAGGTGATGATACGCTCAGTTTGACTGCTATGAACACGGTTATGCAAATAACCGTGTTCAATAATTCTAAGGCAGAAAATGAGCGTGTTAAAGGTCTTTTGTCAGAGCGTATTGTGGAGATTGACCGACTTATGGATGTCAATAATCCTGAAAGCGATGTTTATATCATCAATAATGGTAAGGCAGGTAGTGATATTTCAGTTTCGCCCGAAACTGCTGATATTATTGCAAAATCACTTGAGGCAACACAGCTTACAGATAATAGCTTTAATATTGCTGTTATGCCTGTTGTAAAATTATGGGGCTTTCATGATGGTACGTATGGTGTGCCATCAAAGGAAAATATTAATAAAGCACTTGCTTATGTCAAGCCCAATGGTATAACCGTTAACACAGATAATAGCGTAAAAAAATCAATGGGTGTTGAAATCACACTTGGGGGTATTGCAAAGGGCTATCTTGGTGACGAGCTTCTTGAAATCACCAAGGCAGAGGGTGTAACCGCCTTGCTTTCGTTGGGTGGCAATATTGTTCTTTGTGGCGATAAGGCAGATGGCTCTTTGTGGAGTGTTGGTGTTAAAAATCCTTATGCTGACCAAGGTCTTGCCTGTTCATTTAAAAGTAAGGGCAACAAATCGGTTGTTACCTCGGGCGGATATGAACGTTATTTTGAGTATGGCGGAAAAACCTATCATCATATTATAGACCCAAAAACGGGTTACCCTGCAGAAAGTAATCTTTTGAGCGTTACTGTAATTGGTGAGTGCGGTGCACTTTGCGATGCTTACTCAACAGGTCTTTACGTAATGGGTAAAGAAAAAGCCGTTGCCTTCGCTAAGGAAAACAACAGCTTTGATTTTGTTTTTATTACAACTGATAATGAAATACTTTATACAAAAGGTGTGGCAGAAATCGAACTATCTGATAATGCTTTCACCCTTACAGCAATTCAATAATAATGCTGTTTGAAAGCAAAAAGCCTTTTTGAGTTAAGGCTACGTTTTCACCATCAAAACTTACAAAGCCTTGCTCCTTAAGGAGTGGGGCTTTTTTTATTATAGAGTCTGCAGATTTTTCACCATATAGCCTTTTTAATTCTTTAATATTCACGCCCTCCATCAGTCGTAGCCGTAGCATTATGTATTCGTCACGGTCACCGCCCGGTCCATCATAAACAGGCGCTTCGCCATTAATGAATGCCTCAATGTCATTTTTGAAATAAAAACGCTTTCCGTTTACAAACGAGTGTGCTGACGGACCTATGCCGAGGTAATCATCTAATCGCCAATATTTAGTATTGTGACGGCTTACAAAACCCGGTTTTGCGAAGTTTGAAATCTCGTAGTGATTGTAGCCCCTTTGGGTCAGATAATCGGCGCATAGTGTGTATAAGTCGCATACAAAATCATCATCGGGGAAGGTGTATTTTTCTCGGTGAGTGTCAAAAAACGTGCCTTCTTCAATTTTTAAAATGTAGGCGCTTATATGCGGAATATCACATTCAATCACAAAATCGAGAGTGTTTTTGAGACTTTCAATGGTCTGGTATGGTATACCAAGCATAATATCCAGCGAGATATTTGTTATGCCATCATCCTTAAGTATATTAATAACATTTTTGATGCGTTCTTTATCACTGCTTCTGCCTAAAGCCTTTCGCTCATTATCAACGGCAGATTGCATACCAAGTGATATCCTGTTAACACCACATTTTTTAAAATATGGCAAAAGCCCCTCAATGTCAGAGTTGGGGTTACACTCAATTGTGATTTCAGCGGTAGGGGATATGCTGAAGCAATCCTTTGCGGTGGTTACAATATGGTGTATTTCTTCACCCGATAAAACCGATGGTGTGCCACCGCCAAGGTAGAGTGTATCAATGTTACTGAAATTGCTTTTGCAAAAGCCCTCGCTACGGCGCAAGGTTTTGATTTCATCCGTCAAAGCGTCAATATAACGCTTTTTTGTGTCAGAGTCACACCGCATAGAGTAAAAGTCACAATACGGGCATTTTGATTTGCAGAATGGAATGTGAATGTATATACCGCTCAAAACCTCACCGCCTTTCGTTTAATTAATGCTTATTATACTATTCTTTATGGTGGTTTTCAACCGGATTTTCCATTCGTTTTATAACGTATGGATTACGGCAACCACCCATTAATTGCTTGCATTTGTGTATGTTAAGGCATTTGATGCGCTTGCTACCGTTGTGATAGGTTGTTTCTTCAAGTATAATATTTTTGTCTACAACTGTACAGAATTGTTCAAAAGTAAAAGAATGCTTGTTCAAAAAATCACCTCAGATTATATTATGCTCATCAAAGCGTATATATAATATGTAATATAAATATATTTTAAATCATATTTTTAAACAGAACACAAAATATGTATTAAATTTATAAGGGATGTGTTTTGGTGATTTATTTGATAGGTGTTTTTCTTTTGTGTGTAGCTTTGTGGATTTTTAAAAACAGCGGTTCATTTGTGAAATCCTTTTTTACAAGTGTTATTGGTGGAATCGGCTCTTTGTGTGCGGTGAGTGCCATATCTTGCTTTGTGCCACTTACAGTAGGGCTTAATGTATATAGCCTGATTTTCAGCGCTATGTTCTCTGTGCCGGGAACGATTTTCCTTTTGCTTTCAAAAACGTTTTTATTCTAAAAATACCCGACAGAGGAATACTCTGTCGGGTGTGAACGTTTATGGTATTATAAATAATTTCTTGCAAGGAAAAAGCATACCCATAATGCAACTACAAAAGCACTCTCTGCAGGGATTGCCAGCTTTGTGTAGGGGCATTTCCATCCCTTGTCAATACAAAGGAAGATTGTTCTTGTAACAAGTACCGTTGTTGCAAAAAACATACCGCCCACAAGTGAGTGGAAAGCAGTACCCAAAGCAAAGGTGAGGTATAATAAAAATGCACCAAGTGCAAATGAAATACCGCCATAGTAAACACGTATCTCTGTTTTACCTGCATTGTCAACGGGTTTTACCGAAAAGCTTTCAGCATTTTTTAAGGGTTTTGAAATGAAAACAATTGCCATACCAAAAAAGTAAAGTGCAAGGCAGATTGTTGCAAACATAGCGGGTGGGTTAACAGCCCAGATTTCTTTGATTATATCCATAATATACCTCTTTTCGTTTTTTTATATAATAACACTTTTAAAACTTTGTGTAAATAACGAATATAAAAACAAATATTGTTGTGGTAAAATAAATAAAACGATTTTCTTTTTATGTTGGAGGAAAGGTTATGGGTAAAAATATTATTGTTGCAGGTTTAGGTCATGGCGGTATTGCGGCAGCGGCATTGTTGGCTAAAGCAGGCTTTACTGTAACAGTATACGAAAAAAAGAGTGAGGGTACATTGGGTTACGATTGGACAGATATTTTTGACCCTAAAGCTTTAGGTGTTGCCGAAATCCCAATGCCCCCTGAGGATAAATATGAGTATAAAGAGGATATGACCTTCTGCGGCCCTTGCGGTAACAATCCTCTTAAACAGCACGTGCCGCTTGATAAACGTGAAATCAAAATGGAGCGTAGGGATATTTACAATCACCTTATAGATAATGCACTTGAATGTGGTGTTAATATTGTGTATGATTGTGAGGTTTATGGTCCCTTGCTTGATGGTGATAGGGTAGTGGGTATCAGCACCGAAAAAGGCGATGTGTTTGGTGACCTTGTAATTGATGCTTGTGGTGTTAATTCGCCTGTACGTCGCAATATGCCAAAGAGCACAGGTGTACAGAATGAAATTAATAGAGCACACAAAATTTCTATTTACCGAGCATTCTTCAATAAAGCAAGTGACGAGCCTACTGATGATAAGTTTAAGGTCATTCTTTTTGCAGGTGGTAAGCCCGGTATAAACTGGGTTGCAGCTGAGGAAGAGTATACCGACGTGCTTATCGGTAGGTTTGAAGAGTTTGATATTGCCGATGTTGAGGCAACTCTCGAAAATCTTCGCAAAAAGAATCCTCGCCTTGGTGCAGAAAAGCTTCGTGGCGGTCAGTTTGTTGAAATCCCCATCAGGCATACACTTTCTGTACCCGTTGCAGATGGTTATGCTGCAATAGGTGACAGTGCATTTATGCCTGTGCCACTTATCGGTTCGGGTATGGCAAATGCCTTTAAAGCGGCAAAAATACTTGCCGACACAATTGTTGCTGATGTGAATGAAGCTTATACTGCTGAAGTATTATGGCAATATGCGGTTAAATATCATAAAGAGCTTGGCTCGGGTCTTGCACCCCTTGAATGTGTGAGAAGTGCCTTATTAAAGCTCAGACCACAGGATGTTGAATATTGCTTTGAGTCAGGTATTGTGAATAGTGATGATATTACAATGTCAGCAGATTTCGGCAGTATGGGTGATTTGTTTGCCTTTGATAAAGATGATATCAAAAAGAAAATTAAAGGTGCAACAGGTAACAAATACCTTATTAAAACTCTTGGCGGTGCCGTTGGTAAAATGGTGAAGGTTCTTATACTTTCTAATCAGATGCCTCAGGAATGGGATAAAGAAAAGGTATTTGAATGGGCAAAAAAATACGATAAAGCATTTATGTGATTCTAAAAAAGCCTTAAGGAATTTCGTTCCTTAAGGCTTTTATCTCGTGTTAATTTATTTTAGAATCCCTTGCTTCTGAAATCATTCCAGTTGCCATCGTTAGCCATTTCGCCACCATTACGGAAAATGGACTTTGATTGTTCGTTGCCGTTAAGCCAGGCATCACACCACCTTGAAATATAGTATGTATATTTGCCGGGGTCACTTGTGCAGGTTGTGTGAGTGGCACCTTCAAGACAACCATAAACTGCAGGGCCTTTAACTGCATCGAATGCAGTAACTAACCATTGTTCAGGGTTAACTATCATATCCTTGGAGCCTGCAAAGAAAAGTGTGGGTTTTGAGTTAAGCTCTGCCTCGTAATCAAAGTTGCTGCCTGCAATTGATATAACGCATTTTACTCTGTTATCTTTAGCTGCGGCATTTACGGAGCTTCTGCCACCTTGTGAATGGCCGATAAGTGCGATTTTATTTGAATCAACCTTGCCGTAAAGGGGAGAGGCTGAATTGTTGCTTTCGTTAAGCAAAAAATCAAGTGAATATAACTGTGCAGAACCATCAGCGGACATACTCTCGTCATTTGCAATTACAATGTAACCCATATTTGAAAGCTCCACAAGAAGGCTTGCGTAGAAATCCGCTTTGACCATTGTGCCGTTTGCCCAGACAAGTACGGGGTAGCTTTGGTTACTTCCTCTCATATTCGGGGGGCAGTAAACAGTCTGACGGGGAGTTACATCATCGTAAATAATTGTTTCAACAGAACCCGAATTTTGCACAGGGGCTTGTGTGGGCGCCTCGGTGGGGGCATCTGTTGGCTGTGGTTGTTGACCCTGTTGTACAGGTGTCTGTGTGGGTGCAGGTTGAGTCTGCACAGGCTGAGTTGCTTGTGGGGTGTAATTTGATGCCTGAGTAGTGGTTGTACTATCAGTAACAACAACCTCGTTATTCTGAATATCTTGGATGTTATCTTCAACTATTTGTGTAGCTTGTGTGGTAGTGGGAGTGGCTTTCTTTTTACCGCAAGCGGCATAAGAAAACACCATTGTAAAAACACAAAGTATACAAATTGTTTTTCTGAAACGTTCCATAATAACGCTCCTTTAGAATTATTTGTTAATACGAGTATAACAGAATTATTCTGAAAGTGCAATATGGGGTTTGCGAAACAAATTAACGCGGAGCATTGTATGTAATCCGTCGCAGACGGAATGTAACCGCAACGAAGTTGTGTATGTAATCTTCGCGAAGTGATGTATGTAATCAATCTGAAAGATTTTACACTTGCACCTGCGGTGGTTACATACACGCTATCGCGTGATTACATACGCCTTACAGCGATTACATACCAATCCTTCGGATTGAATAAAAAAATAAAGTCACACTTACGTGTGACTTTATTTTTTGGCAGCGGGATAGGGATTCGAACCCCAACAAACAGAGTCAGAGTCTGTCGTGCTACCGTTACACTATCCCGCTAGGAACGAGTGATATTATACTATCAGTTTTATCAGTTGTCAAGAGGAAATTTTAAAAAATTTTTTTCTTTTATTATTGTTTCCATATTCAACAAAATATGCTATTATATTATAGTGTTTTTTATATTTTGAACAGGAAGTGCATTTTTACGAGTAGTAAAGTAACAGACCAATATAAGCTTATGACCGAAACACCTGTTTCGTCACTTATAATTAAGTTGGGTATTCCTACAACTGTCAGTATGCTTGTAACCAATATTTATAATATGGCTGATACATATTTCGTTGGAACTCTCGGAACAAGCGCAAGTGGTGCTGTTGGTGTTGTTTTTGGACTTATGGCAATAATACAGGCTTGTGGTTTTACATTTGGTCATGGTGCAGGTAGTATAATTTCACGCAGACTTGGTGCTAAGGATAAGGCTACTGCCGATGCAGTTGCATCCACATCTTTCTTTTGCTCTGTGCTTTGTGGTTTTATTATTACTGTAGTGGGACTGTCTTTTTTTACACCTTGCCTTAAGCTTTTGGGTAGCACCGATACAATTCTGCCCTTTGCCAGAGATTATGCTTTATGGATTCTTCTTGCTGCCCCGATTATGACCTCAAGCTTTGTTCTTAATAATATTCTGCGCTACGAGGGTAAGGCTTCACTTGCTATGATTGGTCTTACAGCAGGTGGTTTGCTTAATATTTTTGGTGACTGGCTTCTTATAAAGGTTGTAGGTATGGGCATCGAGGGTGCGGGTATATCCACAGCCATTTCACAGGCTGTTAGTTTTGCTATACTTCTTTGTATGTTTTTACGTGGTAAAACACAAAGTCATATAAGTATCAGACTTTTTAAAAATGGTATACCATATCTTAAGGATGTGCTTGCAACAGGTTTCCCGAGCCTTATGCGACAAGGACTTTCAAGTGTTTCTACAATGCTTCTCAACAATGCAGCAGGTCTTTATGGTGATGCTGCCGTTGCAGGTATGACTATTGTAAATCGCATCTGCTTCTTTATTTTTGCGGTAGGTCTTGGCATAGGTCAGGGTTATCAACCTGTGTGCTCTTTTAATTACGGAGCTAAAAAATACAAGCGCGTTAAAAAAGGCTTTTTGTTTACCTTTGGTGCAGGTGAGTTGTTCCTTAGTGTACTTGCTGTAATCGGACTTTTTTTCAGCGATTTTCTTGTAGGACTTTTCCGTGATGACCCTCAGGTTATAGCGGTTGGTTCGTTTGCACTTAAAGCTCAGCTTATTGCTCTTTTCTTTCAGCCATTATCAATATGCAGTAATATGACATTCCAGAGTGTGGGTAAGAATAAGCCTGCAACATTCCTATCGATGCTCCGTAGCGGTCTTGTGTTTATACCGGTGTTATTGATTTTATCAAACCGAATGGGGCTTACGGGCGTACAGATAGCACAAATGGTTACAGATGTGATAACCTTCTTTGTATCAATACCATTCATTGTTTATTTCTTTAAGCAATTGCCTAAAAATGATGTAGAACAAAATTAAAACTGAAAGGGTAATATATATGAAAGCAAAAATTACACTTGCCAAAGAGTTTAAAATTGGTGAAATAGATAAGCGTATTTACGGCTCTTTTGTTGAACACCTTGGCAGAGCAGTTTATGGCGGTATTTACGAGCCGGGTCACCCCACAGCAGATGAAGACGGCTTTCGTGGTGACGTTATTGACCTTGTAAAAAAACTTAATGTTCCTATTGTACGCTACCCCGGTGGTAATTTTGTTTCGGGCTATAATTGGGAGGATGGTGTCGGTCCCGTTGCCGATAGACCCAAACGCCTTGACCTTGCATGGGGTACAACCGAGCCTAACGAGTTTGGCACAAATGAATTTCTGAAATGGTGTAAAAAGGCGGATTCTGATTGCCTTATGGCAATAAACCTTGGTACGCGCGGTGTAGAAGAGGCGCGTAATCTTGTAGAGTATTGTAACCATAAATCGGGAACATACTGGTCAGATTTAAGGCGTTCGCATGGTATTGAGGAGCCACATAATATCAAAACATGGTGCTTGGGTAACGAGATGGATGGCGGTTGGCAGATGGGTGCTAAAACTGCTGTTGAATATGGCAGACTTGCCCTTGAAGCTTCAAAGGTTATGAAGTGGACAGATGACCGTATTGAAACTGTTTTGTGTGGTTCATCAAGTCGTAATTCACCCACATTCGGCAAGTGGGAGGTTGAAAGCCTTGATATTGCCTATGATAGCGTTGATTATGTTTCACTTCACCAGTATTACGAAAACAGGGCAGATGATACGGAGAGCTTTCTTGCAAAAAGCCTTGAGCTTGATGAATTTATTTATTCTGTAATCTGTGCTTGTGATTATGTGAAAGCAAAAAAACGCTCCAAGAAAACAATCAACCTTTCATTCGATGAGTGGAATGTGTGGTATCATTCAAATGGTGCTCACTTTGAGCGTTGGAGTATGGCTCCCCATATCCTTGAAGATATTTATAATTTTGAGGATGCTCTTGTTGTGGGTTCAATGCTTATAACACTTCTAAGACACTGTGACAGAATAAAAATCGCTTGTCTTGCACAGCTTGTTAATGTAATTGCACCGATTTTCACTAAAACAGGTGGCGGTGTATTCCCGCAGACAATTTTCTACCCTTTTATGCACCTTTCAAACTATGGTAGGGGCGTTGCACTTAAGCCTCTTGTGGATTGTCCTAAATATGATTGTAAAGAGTTTACTGATGTACCTTACATTGAAACAATTGCAACGTATGATGAGGAAAATAGCGAGGCAACAATTTTCTGTGTCAACAAGAGTCTTGACGAAAGCGTTGTTTTAGATGTAAATCTTATGGATTTTGATGGCTTTGAGCCTTATGAATTTATATCTATGGATGGTCATAGTAAAAAAGAAGAAAATACTTTTGATAACATTGTGGTGAAGCCTCATACAAATCCTGTGCCAACCAAAGATGGCAAAATCCTGACTGCAGAGTTAAAGCCGTTCAGTTGGAACGTAATTAAGTTAAAATCAAAGTAAGACGTATCAATTTAGAGGTAAATAAAAAAGCAAACCCTATACAACAGAGTGGTTGTATAGGGTTTGTTTACTGAAATGAAACAAAAATTTGTAATGCGTTTACTAATCTTCTGTGGGTTGGCTTTTCGATAAGATAGGGTTGAAAATTTTCAGAATGGTGGCATATCCTACGATACGGGCGCCCTCTTGTATATTAATCTTTTTACCCACCCATAAACAATTGGGGTAAGCTTCAGGTGTTATAAACATTATTGTGCCTTTGGCAGTTCCGTTTGTTGAGACGGTCTGAACGCCGTAATAGTGATGGACACCGGTAGTCAAATAATTATCTACTACCAAATGATGTGGACGGTATCCGTTTGCTGCAGGATTCTTTCTTGTTCCGTTGAATTCGAATAAAACTTCAACGTCTGGTGTGTTGTTCAATCGAAACACCACCTTACTTTTCTATATGATGCTTTGAGTTGTCTTTGGCTGTTTTGCAAGAAGCGATTAACAATCTGCGAATGTTACCGCATAACTTTTCTGCATTTTGATAAGTGATAATATCGATGCGGTTGGTTTTGTGCATTAATTTCAGCCAATAGCTTGTTTCGTTTGCTTCCTTTAAAGCAATCTCTAACTTTGATACAAAATCCTTTTTGCTCTGAGCATATTGAGCTTCATGTATATTGGCACTTATGGATGTTCCTGCTCTCGCAAGTTGGTCTGTCATATATGAGCTTTTAGGTGTGGTTACGTTGTCGACAAGGGTTACAATTGAAACCGCAAAATCAAGGGATAAGTCCAATAATTTGTTTTCGGACATAAAAACACCTTCTTTCAGTATCAATGATATCACAGTTTGTTGCGTTTTACAATGATATATCGCCGTTGACGATATGATATACGACTTTGTCGTATGATATATTTCCGCTAAGCGAAAATATGATATAATATCCGTTCCTTCATACGCGGAGCGTATATCATCCACGTGAGTGGATATCATACCAAAGGGTATATCTCCCGTGACCAACGGGACCGGATATCATTGAAAAAAGCACTTGCTTTCGCAAGTGCTTTTTTCTTGGCGCAGAAGGAGAGACTCGCAAGGCTCTGCCTTGCGTTCGCTACGCGAACAACCGATTGTGTTCGGCTTCGCCGAGTGGAGTTCGAGTCTCTCTATGAATCATTTTTTCTTCGGTGAAAGTATTTCCTTGTTTCCCTCTTGCGGTGCCCAAAGAAATCTTCGCGCTGCTCGCTTGCTCGATTTCTTTGACCGCTACGCCAACTCGCACTCCTTGTATCGCCCACAGGGCGCGGTCGTGCTCCTTGCCCGCGCCGGAACCGGCGCTCGATTCAGATTTTCTTCTGAAACAAAATAAAAAAGGCATCCGTATGGATGCCTTTTTTATTTGGCGCAGAAGGAGAGACTCGAACTCTCGCGCCGGTTTCCCGACCTACGCCCTTAGCAGGGGCGCCTCGTCACCAACTTGAGTACTTCTGCATTGGTAACAAATTAATGTTATTAAATTAAAAAGAGGATGTTGCAGGGGACTGCAACATCCCTTGTGGCGCAGAGAGTGGGATTCGAACCCACGGTACGTTGCCGTACGACGGTTTTCAAGACCGTTCCGTTATAACCACTTCGGTATCTCTGCATTTGATAGCCTAGATATATTATCATATCATTTTTGAAATGTCAACATATTTTTTATTTTTTGTTGTTGAAATTTTTAAAAATCAGCCTTTATATATAAATGTGTTGTTTTTAGAGAATTGATATGTTACTATTTATTTAAAGGTGGTGCTTTTATGGATATTATTAAACAAATCTGGGAGAATAATCCTCCTGCAACATTTGCAACAATATGTCTTGCATTGTATTTTATAGGCATGGCAATTGTATTTATGGTTTCTCCTTTGAAAAATGCAGAAAGCTTTTCTATTAAGCCTGTGGATAATGCCGGCAAAACAGAAATCAGAGTTTACTATGGCGGTATTTCAGGTGCTTTGGGTCTTTTCCTTCTTTACCTTCCTTTTGCAACAGGTACGGCTTTTCATTCGCTTGTTGGCGGTATATTTTTTGCAACAACCGTGCTTGTTACACGTACACTCTTTTTGTGTGTTGATAAAGGCTGGAAATGTCCGTATACAAAGCTGGCAATTCCTGCAGAAAGTGCATTTGTAATTGCTCTCTGGGTGTGCTTTTTCTTATCAAAAAAATATATGTGATTAATAAATTAAAAACGACGTGCTCAGAGCAATGAGCACGTCGCATTTTTTTAGAAATAATATGAATAGCTGAAGAAATACATGATGAAGTAGAAGAAGAATGAAACTACCATACCTAAAATCCAACCGATTAAAGCGAATTTACCATAAGCCTTCGCACTTTTTGGCTCAGTTGAATTTTTAGAAATGAAAAGAATCAAGCCAACTAACGGAATAAGGAAGGAAAGAAGCTTCAGACCGCCTGAAGGTATATCGTTTGCGTTTGTTGAAGTGTTGTTGAGTGTGGAGCCGCATCTTACGCAAATTGCAGCCTTGGGATCACATGTGTTACCGCAAACGTGGCAGTAGATAGGTGGTGCCTGGTATACCGGTGGTTGATATGGTTGAGAATATTGATTGAATGAATTATTCTGGTACATATTCTGTTGGTAATTAGGTTGATTGAAATTTTGCTGCTGATAATTAGGCTGGTTAAAATTCTGTTGCTGATAATTTGGTTGTGTATTTGTCTGAGCAGATAACGGAGCGCCACAATACTCGCATACACTTGCGTTAGGGTTGTTGTTTTGATTATTGCAATAAGGACAATTCATAACTTTCTCCTTTGTTTCTTTTTTTTATATTCTACTAAACTGAAGTTTTTTTGTCAATATAGTTTATTGTTTGTAAAATAAACTGATTTTATGGTAATTGTTGGTAGAATAAATAAATCGTTTTAGTAAAAACAGAGTTATTTTGGCATAGATTATAGGGGTGAGGGAATTATATTTTTTAAGTTGATTTTAACTATTCCTTAAATAATATGTAAAACATCAATTTATTTTGCTATTACAGTTGATTTTGTCGTATTTTTCGTGTAAAATGTATAATCAAGGGGCAAAAAACCCGTATTTTTTAATTTTTTTTGGGGGATTTGTATGAATTACAAGCTTACAAAGAAACAAGCAAAAGAAATGCTTGAAAATAAATTATTACATTATTTCGGTGTTTCAACCGAGAATGCTACTTACGAACAGTACTATAAAGCAGTTACTATGATTGTTCGTGATATGATGGCACAGGGCAGAGCAGAGCTTACTAAAAAAGCTGATGCCGAGGGTAAAAAAAGAGTTTTTTATCTTTCAATGGAATTCCTTATGGGTCGTTCATTAAAAAATACTCTTTTTAATCTTAATCTTACCAAAACCTTTGAGGGTGTTCTTAAGGATTTTGATATTAAATTAGATAAGCTTTACGATTGCGAGCCTGATGCAGGTCTCGGTAACGGTGGGCTTGGCAGACTTGCTGCTTGCTACCTTGACGGTCTTGCAACACAGGGTTATCCTGCACGCGGATATTCTATCCTTTACGAATACGGTATTTTCCGTCAGAAGCTTATAGAGGGCAGGCAGACTGAACTTCCTGATAACTGGCTTCCCGGTGGTGAGGTATGGCTCGTTCCGAGAGAAAGCAGCTCTGTAAACGTATGCTTTGAGGGTAGAGTAGAGGAATATTGGGATAACCATTATCATCACGTAGAGGTTAAAGACGGTAACGTTATTCAGGCAGTTCCCTATGATATGTTTGTTGCAGGTAAAGACGGTAAAGGCATAAGTGTTCTTCGTCTCTGGAGTGCAAAGGCACCTGAGTTTGATATGAAATCCTTTAATCAGGGTGACTTTATGCGTTCAATGGAGCGTCAGGCTATGGCTGAGGTTATTTCAAAGGTTCTTTATCCTATGGATAATCATCCTGAAGGTAAATCCTTAAGACTTCGTCAGCAGTATTTCCTTGTTTCTGCATCTGTACAGGATATTGTTCGTCATCACCTTCGTGAGTACGGTTCAATAGATTCCTTACCTGAAAAGGTTGCTATCCATATTAACGATACTCATCCTACAATGGCAATTCCTGAGCTTATGAGAATTCTTCTTGACGAATGCGGTTATGGTTGGGATGATGCATGGCGTATTGTTACAAATACAACTGCTTATACAAACCATACCGTTATGAGCGAAGCTCTTGAGTGCTGGAGCGAGGAGCTTGTTAAACGACTTATTCCTCGTATATACGATATTATTAAAGAAATTGATAACCGTTTCCGTGCTTATGTGTGGGAAAATACTCATGACTCCGATTATGTTGAAAGAACTGCAATTATTTCAAACGGTGCGGTTCGTATGGCAAACCTTTGTGTTGCAGCTTGCCATAGTGTAAACGGTGTATCTGCACTTCACAGTCAGATTCTTAAGGATTCTCTTTTTAACGATTTCTATAAGCTTACACCAAATAAATTTACTAATGTTACAAATGGTATTGCACACAGACGTTGGCTTTGTCAGGCTAATCCCAAGCTTACAAAATACATTACTGAGTTACTTGGTGATGATAAGTTTGTTTATGATGCAGAAAATCTTTCAAGACTTACTGCATTTGCCGATGATAAAGAGGTTCTTGCAAAATTCGGCGAAATAAAGAAAGCAAATAAAGAAGAATTTGCTAAACGTATCTTTAAACAGACAGGTGTTAAGCTTAACACAGATTCTATTTTTGATGTTCAGGTTAAACGCCTTCACGAATACAAACGTCAGCATCTTAATGCATTTAATATTGTATCAGAGTATCTTGCTATTAAAGAAAATCCTGATGGGGATTTTGTACCAAAAACATATATATTCGGTGCAAAGGCGGCTCCCGGTTATTATGTAGCACAAAGAATTATAAGTATGCTTCTTGAGCTTTCTGATATGGTTAACAATGACCCTGATATGAAGGATAGGCTTAAGGTTATATATGTTGAGGATTATAACGTAACTAATGCAGAAAGGCTTATGCCTGCTGCAGATGTGTCTGAGCAGATTTCACTTGCAGGTAAAGAAGCAAGCGGTACAGGTAATATGAAGCTTATGATGAACGGCGCTCTTACTATCGGTACACTTGATGGTGCTAATGTGGAAATTCATGAATCCGTAGGGGACGATAATATGTTCCTTTTCGGTATGCATGCAGATGAGGTTAGTGACCTTCGTAAGAACGGTTATAATCCTGCAAATTATTACAATAATAATGCTGAGCTTCGTAAGGTGCTTGATTTTATATCACACGGCGGTATTAATGGTAAAGATTTTTCAGATATTTCAAGTACAATTATTCATCATGACCCATTTATGGTTCTTGCTGATTTTGCTGATTATCAACGTGCGCAAAAGAAGGTTCAGGAAACCTTCCGTGATAAAGAAAAATGGAACCGTATGTCACTTATGAACGTTGCTCTTTCCGGCAGATTTGCCGCAGACCGTGCAATTAACGAATATGCACAAAATATATGGAATACACAAAAAATGGATTAATTTTTCGGCTTTTTGACGAAATTGATATTTTGTTGCATATTTGATTAAAATTTAACTTGACTTTTCTCGGTGTTTAGGGTAATCTTGTATATGTAAAAATGAAAAGTTATGTAGTCTGCAAAGGCACATATTGAAAGGGGTATTTTACCAATGAAAAACGCTGATATGAAGATTATTGCTATCATACTCAGTATTGCACTTCTTTTCACACTTATTACAAGTAACGCAGTTTCAATTGCTTCAATCGCATTACTTGCAGGTGGCGAAGCTGCAGGTACTGGTGATGCAGGTGACTCAGACGGTGGTTCAACTGATGACGGTTCAACTGATGACGGTGGCTACGTTGAAGGCGGCGACGAGTATGTTGAAGGCGACGGATACGTAGAAGGTGAAGATGCAGGTACTGGTGATGCAGGCAACACAGGCGATGCAGGCAACACAGGCGATGCAGGTAATACAGGTGATGCTGGTAATACAGGTGATGCTGGTAACACAGGTAACACAGGTAACACAGGTAACACTGGTAACACAGGTAACACAGCAACTAACGAAATTGAAAAAACTCCTCTTGCTGCATACAAAAAAGCTGCAAAGGCAATCAATGAAAACGGCGTTGCAGGTTATACAAAAAAATCATGGCAGGGTATCACAAGAGACCTTAAGCTCACAAAGCTTGACTTCCTTAGCGGTACACTTACATCTCTTATCAAGAGCTTTATGACTGCAGAAGCAGATGCTGAAGAAAAAGTTTCAGCAAAAGGCTCAGACGATGCTAAGAATCGTATGCCATCCAGCCAGATTTCAAACAAATACATCAAAAATGTTACTGTTACAAAATCAGGTAGCAACTATGTTGTTAAAATTGTATTAAAAGACCAGACTAACCCACGTAAGGCTGATACAGACGGTCTTAACATTATGTCAAGAGATATTCTTTATATCGAAGACGTTGAAGATACAATCAAAAATGACGCAACTGTAAGTAAGGTTGTTAAGAGCCTTGATAAGGGTGAAATTACTTACAAAGCATACACAATCACAGCTACAATGACAGCTGACGGTAAGTTCGTTGATATCACTCACTACTCAGATGCAGACCTTGTTGCAGATATTACTGCAGTTGCAGGTTCTCTCGGTGGTTCAGGTGGATTATCATTCAACGTTCACTACTACGACTTTAAGTATTAATTTAATACATAAATTTAAAACCGACTTTTTTAAGTCGGTTTTATTTTTTTATTCTGTTTTATATTATTATGGTGTTTCAAATGTTGACTATTATTTGTATTTTTAATATAATAACTATATATGCAAATTTGAGAGGAAATTAAAATGAAATCCAAAAAGAAAAACTCAACTCTATATACAATTTCAAGTGTAGCTCTCGTGCTTCTTCTGACTATCAGTATTGTTCTTTCTTTAGTTGTTTTCGGTGTTGTTGAAGATGAAAAAAATAAAAAACCGCAAACAAATACAAATAGTACCGGAAATGCGGTTGAAACATCTTTGACCTTTGATGAAGAAATATATAATGATGTGTTTTTTGACGAAACAGTAGTTAATCCGGGTGCAACTGACGTGTCATCGGTTGTTGAGGTTACAGATAATCAAGGTGCAGTTATCGGCACAACTAACGTTGTTATACCAAATGGTAACCAGTCAAACGGTGTTACTACCATACCGTATCTTAAGCAGCCAAATAAATCTGCTGCAGATATAGTAAAAATATATGCAAGTGTTATGAATAATGCAAAATCCAAAGCACCGGCATTTACAAAAATTGAATATCAAGAGCTTCCCGACGGACCTGAAAACAGAGTTATATCTGAGGGTACAGAGCATGCAGGTGATGAAGCAGTAAATAAAATGTTGAACTTTGTTACAAATTTAGGTGTATTTGTTCCTAAAGAGGATGCAGAGGCTAATCCGTATGTTCATAATAAAGGCGATGCAGATATGGCACGTTTCCCTGTTTTTGACAGGGAAAAGGGCTCTTATCTTACAGACCCTAAGGGTATTGAAAGCTATACATATCAGATTCTTGCAAACGGTAACGTTAAAATGACCTTTGTGCTTGTTCCCGAGGATAATCCGGAGCCAATCGGCGAAACTGAAACAGTTGCCCCAAGCTATACAGGTGCAATTTTTTCACCAATGTCAAAGGCAAGAATAGACGGAACGGTTTATCACCCTATTGTAACAGTTTTTGCTAAAAATATTAAATATTCCTTACGTTATCACGATTGTTCTGTGGAAGTAGAATTTAATCCTGATACATTAGAGATAGTTAATCTTAAGCAGATTGCCAACGTAAGCATAAAGGGTTCAGGCGATGTAGTTGGCGCAGGTCATATCGGTCTTGAACGCCAGGAGCTTATCAGTACAGTAATTATAAAGGATTTGGATTATTAATAAAGGGCGGCTTTTTTATGGTTTACTGGATACTTTTTGGTGTGTGCTTTGTAATTCAATGCTTTTCTACACCATTGTTTTTAAAATTATCTTGGCCAACAAGGTCTATGAAGTCTTTAACTGCAAAAATGGTATGTGCCACAATGTTTGTTTCTGTGGGATTTTTATCAAGTATTATAGCAGAAAACACGTCTGCTTTTGCAACTACAATGTTATTAGGTCTTTTATTTGGTTGGGTCGGTGATTTTTTTCTCCATTCAGAAAGAAATTCATTTTTTGTTATAGGTTTTATAAGCTTTCTTGTAGGTCACGTGGTTTACATTAAGGCATACCTTGATGCTCTGTCAACCTTTGAAAATTATAATCCTTTTAATATAATAGAAATGGGTGTTATAATTTCATTAGGCCTTCTGGGTATATTATCTCATAAGCGTCTTAAAATTGAATTTTCTATGAAGGCTTTGAAATTTGCAGTTTTTGTTTATACAATTGTATTGATAACAATGTTTGTCAAAGCAACGTCTCTTGGTGTTAACTATATGCTTTCTGGAGGCAAATATGGTATAGGAGCACTTGCAGTTCTCAGTCTTGGTTCTTTGCTTTTTGTTATGTCAGATGCAACAATCGGCGTTTTAATGTTTGGCGGTCAGAAAAAGAACAGGCCCTTAAAGATATTTAATATAGTTACATATTTTGCAGGTCAGATGCTTCTTGCAACCTCAATACTTTTTATTAATATATAAAAGAGGGAAATACTTTGTTTGAAAAAGTAGTTAACCGTTCCGGTAGCGGTTCTTATAAATGGGATACAACAGTAACAGATGGTGCTATTGAACGCGGAGCATATCCGCTTTCTGTTGCAGATATGGAATTCAGAACACCGTCGGAGGTTCGTGAAGCAATTAAAAAATTTGCAGACGATGGTTTTTTCTGTTATACAGATAGTGATGAAGCTTACAGAAATGCTGTTAAAGATTTTATGTTGCGTCGTCATAATTTTAAAATAGAAAATGACTGGATAGTTTGTGTTGGTGGCGTAGTGTTTGCAATAAACACGGCTATAAGGGCTTTTACCGATAAAGGTGATAAGGTAATTATTCAGTCACCTGTGTATTATCCTTTCAGAAATTCAATTGAAAATAACGGTAGAATTGTTGCCGATAATCCCCTTATAAAAAAAGGCGATACTTATGAAATGGATTTTTGTGAGCTTGAAAAAATTGCTTCTCAGGATGATGTTAAGCTGATGCTTTTGTGTAGCCCTCATAATCCTGTGGGTAGAGTTTGGTCAAAGGAAGAGCTTCAAAGGGTTGGCGAAATTTGTTTAAGGCACAATGTTGTGCTTGTTTCTGATGAAATACATTTTGATATTATAAGAAAAAATCATTCACATACTGTAATAAATAACGTTGATACACGTTTTGCCTGTAATACTGTTATATGCACTGCGGTGAGTAAGTCATTCAATCTTGCTGGCTTAGGCACGTCAAATATAATAATTGCCGATGAAGCCTTGAGGGAAAGGTTCAGAACTCAGCTTTCTATGGATGGTTACAGCTGTATTAACTGTGTTTCACGTCCTGCAACCATAGCCGCATATACTCAGTGCGATTATTGGTTAGATAAAATGAACGAACAAATAGAAAAAAATATTGAGCTTGTTAAAAATACAGTAGCAGAGTTACCACAGATTAAACTGTATGATTGTCAGGGAACATACCTTGTGTGGCTTGATATGAGCGGACTTGGTATGGAAGATGAAAGGCTGGATTTGTTTTTAAGAAATGAATGTGGCATTATTCAGGACCCGGGCTTCTGGTTTGGTGAAAAGGGCAAAGGCTTTACACGGTTGAATGTTGCTTGTCCTTATGAAATTCTGGAAAAGTGTATGATAAAAATGAAAAATTCAATTTTGAATTTGTGAGTAGGTGCTTTATGAAAAGAAAAATAATTTCATTATTACTTTGTTTCATAATAATGTGTTCCTTTTCTGTTATTGCTTTTGCAGAGGAAGAAACAGACCCAATGCTGACTCTGGATTTTAACAAGAGGTATACAGATATTTCTGATTATGATGATGTCAGCGACCCTTATCTTGATTTTGGTGCAGAAAAAAAAGAACAGGAACAAAAAAGGAATATATATGCAATAATACTTGTTGTTTTACTTGTTATTTCTATAATTATTTTTGTTCGTACATTAAAAAAAGCTCCGTCCTTGTCTGACGAAACTAAGGGTAAAAAAACTGATAAAAAAGAAAAAGATACTGCTTCATCTGATAAGAAGAATACAGATTATTTATTGGAAGATGAAGAAAAGGAAGTCACAGAATCTTCAGAAAGTGAAGATAATAAAAAATGAGAAAAGTATTAAGTCGTGTAAGAGCAGCGGTAGATGATTATGGGATGATACAGGACGGCGATAAAATTGCCGTAGGTGTTTCGGGAGGAAAGGATTCTTTGCTGCTTTTAAAAGCACTTTGTGATTTGCGCAGGTTTTATTCTGCAAAATTCGAGATTGTTGCCATTACAGTTGATATGCGTTTTAATAAGCAAGATGGTGACTTTTCAAAAATTCAGGAAATGTGCAATGAATACGGTGTTGAATATATAATCAAGCCATCTGATTTGTATGAAATAATATTTGAGGTGCGTAAAGAGGAAAATCCCTGTGCCTTGTGTGCAAGAATGCGTCGTGGTATTCTTCACGATACTGCAAAGCAAGTCGGTTGCAATAAAATCGCTTTGGGGCATCATCTTGATGATGCAGCTGAAACTTTTATGATGAATCTTCTTCTTGAAAGCAGAGTAGGGTGCTTTGCCCCTGTAACGTACCTTTCAAGAAGAGATATTACAATGATAAGGCCTCTTGTATATGTTCGTGAAAGAGAGGCTTGTGCGGCTGCAGAAAGGCTTTGCTTGCCTGTTGTGGAAAGTCAATGTCCTGCAAATGAACAAACTAAAAGAGAAGATGTTAAAATTCTGCTGCAGCAGTTATCTGAGCAATTTGGTGATGTGCCTGAAAGAATCGTAGGCGCAATGCAACGTGCAAATATTGACAGATGGGAAAAACTTAAATAATAAAAAAACAACAGTCGCAAGACTGTTGTTTTTTTTATTAGTCACCAAAGAAATATTCGTATGGGTCAACGTAATGCTGAGTTTCCTGTTCTGTGGAGCCTTCTGAAGATGCTTGACCTTTGTCTTCTACAAGCTTTACAGTAACGTCAAACGTTTTATTTATTGTGCCGTTATTGTTAAATCTGTAAATTGTAAGCTTGATTGTATCGTTTACCTTACTATCTTCAATTGCCTCAAGAAGAACATCTGTTGTTTCAAGGTCAACTCCGTTAACTGCGGTAATAACGTCACCGGCTTTAACGTCTTTAGCGTAAAGGTCACTGTCTTCGCTTATGGAATCAATTACAACTGAGCCGAATGGTAAATCGTTTCTCCATGCAACCTCAAGGTAAGACCTGTCTGATGATACAGGGAAATACTGTATGCCTAATTTTGGTCTGTTGGAAACGTAGCCGTTTTTAACAAGCTCAACATAAACCTCGTTAACAGTTTTGCTTGGTACTGCAAAGCCCATACCTTCATATTCCGTGCTTGAAATTTTTGAAGAGTTTAAGCCAATAACCTGACCGTATTCGTTAACAAGGGCACCGCCTGAGTTACCCGGGTTAATAGCTGCGGTATGTTGTATACAAGGTAAGTCGTAGGTAGTGCTTGTTGATGGTACAGGTCTGTCAATTGCACTTACCATACCACCTGTAAATGAACCGAAAAATTCAACACCGCCGGGGTTACCTATTGCATAAACTGATTGACCAACAGAAAGATTATCTGAGTTACCGATTGTTGCTGTTTTGTAATCTGCACCCTCAATTCTGAGAACTGCAACGTCAGTTTTTGTATCACAGCCTATGATTTGTGCATCAACTTCTGTTCCGTCGTTAAATTGAATTAAAACCTCAACATTTTTGCCATCAACAACGTGAGCAGCAGTAACAATATAGGTGTATGTGTCTGTTGAATCTTTTGAATATACAATGCCTGAACCTTCAGAAATCATCTCATTTTTTGAGTATACAAGCACACCAACGTTAATGTCCTTCACAGCGGTATAAACCTGCTCAGGTGTCATTGGTCCTTCACCTGAATATTCGGAATCTAAAGAAGGTGTATCTTCTAAGCTTGGTGAAACAACATTATCATCGTGAAGTTGACTTTCTTTCGTTGGCTTATCAGGATTTTTTAAATAATCCTTTATGTTATCATTTGTAATAACTAAAACGGAAGAAACAATCACCGCAATGCAAATAAGTAAAATAAAAATTACTTTTCCGGCAGAGCCTTTTTTCTTCTTTTTACCATTATTGTTTTCAGGTGCTTCTTGAATATTCGGTGTAATTGTAGGTGCCGGATTTTCAGGGGATGCAGAGCCGATTGGGTTTACAGGATTAAAGGGCTGTGCGGGATTAATCGGTTGATAATTATTGTTAACAGCAGGTTGCGGAGTGATAATTTTTGCATCGGCAGTGTTTCCTGATTCAAACGATGTGTTTTCAGGTTTTTCAAAGACATCTGTTTTATTATCAACAGATGTTTCTTCAAGTGAAATTTCATTTTCAGCTTTTTCTGAAATATTTTCTTCAGGTATGAATTTGTCGTCCATAAAGGAAGCTCCATTCTTTTGAAATATTTATTTAGGTAATTTTATTGTGAATCTTGTGTAAGTGTTTTGCTGACTTTCAACGGTAATTGAGCCGTTGTGAAGGTGCAAAATACTTTGTATAAGATATAGACCCAGTCCTGTGCTTTTTGTGTCTGTGCTTCGGGATTGGTCAACCTTATAAAATCTGTCAAAAACTTTATTTAAATCTTTTTCAGGTATACCTTTACCGGTATTTGTAATTGCAAGATACACATATTTTTTGTCTGTTGTGGCATTGATAAAGATTTTGCCGTTTTCATTAGTGAATTTAACTGCGTTATCCGTAAGGTTATAAATAACCTGGTCAATCATTGAGCTGTCACCATTTATTGTTATAGCTTCCAGGTCATCTATGCCGATAACTTCAATATTTTTCTTTGAAATAAGCTGCTCAAATCCTAAGAAAGTAGAAATAACCTTTTGTGTTAAATCAAAGCTTTCTTTTTTTATTTCGATGTTACCTGTTTCAATTTTTGAAATATTGAGCATGGTGTTAACCATTTTTGAAAGTCGGTCAATTTCTGAAGAAACAATGCTAAGGTAATAATTCTGCTTTTCCGGAGGAATTGTTCCGTCAAGAATACCGTTTATAAAGCCACCGATTGTAGTCATCGGAGTTTTGAATTCGTGAGATACATTGGCAACAAAGCTTCGTCGCGAGTTTTCCAGCTGAGAAAGCGAGGTCGCCATTGCATTGAATTTAGTAATAAGATGTGATAATTCGTCGTTTGAATTAATTTCAGGTACTCTGTAACTAAAATCGCCTGATGAGTACAGAGTTGTTGCATTTTCCAGATTTCTTATAGGCTTTGCGATTTTGCCTGTCATAAAATATACAGCAATAGTAACAAGCACCAAAGCAATTAATTCTGAAATTGCAAAAACGAAAAAAACATTTTTTATGCCTGACAAAAATTCACCCTTTATGGGGGAAGCAACCACGCAAAAGCCGATAAAATCCTCTTCCAGGTAAATAGGCTCCATAGATACTGCATAAAAGGACTCATATGATGTGCCTAAGGTAGAGAATTCCGATATAGAATCATCTTTGACACGATTAATTAAATCTAAAGGGATTTGTATTTTTGAGTGAGTATCACAATGCCTGTTTACCTTAGGAATAAAATCATCAATTGTTTCAGGGCATATTTCTATTGTGCCGTTAGAACTGCAAATGTATACATCATTATCTGTTGTGCTTGCCATAAGGTCAACGTTCTGACACAAAAGCAACACAGCTGCTTCAGGGTTTGTGCCAACAGTTTCAGATGTGAGCAGTTGAGTTGTTGTTTTTGTAAGCTCATGCACTTGCTTTTTTGTATCGTCTAATGTTTCTGTTGATAATCTGTTTATTGTGAATACAAGAAAGGCTAAGGCAATTGCTAAAAAGCTTGCAACGTTGATTCCTGAAAAAATAAAGAAATACTTGAAAAAGAAAGCACCTTTTTTATTTTTTTGTCGTTTCATAATTGTTATTTTGTTTCAAACTTGTAGCCTACGCCCCAAACTGTTTTAAGCTCCCATTTGTCAGAAACGTCTTCAAGCTTTTCACGTAAACGCTTAACGTGAACGTCAACAGTTCTGGAGTCACCATAGTATTCAAAGCCCCATACTTCATCAAGAAGCTGGTCTCTTGTATAAACTCTGTTAGGATTGCTTGCAAGGTGAAAAATAAGCTCAAGCTCCTTTGGAGGAGTATCAATAACATTACCGTCAACCTTAAGCTCGTAGTTTGTAATATTGATGTAAAGCTTATCGTAAGAAACTTCTTTTTTCTCTTCGGCAGAGGTGTTCTGACCTGCAGTACGTCTGAGAACTGCTTTGATTCTGGCAATTACCTCTTTAGTTTCAAAGGGCTTTGTAATATAGTCATCTGCACCTAATTCAAGGCCAAGAACCTTATCAAAGGTTTCGCCTTTAGCTGTTAACATAATAATAGGGGTTTGAGAGCTCTTGCGGATTTCTCTGCAAATCTGCCAACCGTCCATACCTGGAAGCATAATATCTAAAAGTACTAAATCCGGGTTTATTGTGTTGAAGGCATCAATGGCTTTAAGTCCGTCAGTGCATACCTCTGCAGTAAAGCCGTCTTTTTCAAGGTACAGTCTTAAAAGTTCACAAATATTGTTGTCATCATCTACAATCAAGATTTTTTCGTTTGCCATTTTTGAACCTCCTTTTTAGTTCAGTAAATATTATATATTGTTTGTATGAACAATTTTTTAAGTAATTTTTTATAATTTATAAATTATGGAAATTATTCCCAAGCTGTTAAGTTTTATTTCTTTTTCTTGCTTGCTCTCGCTTCACGTTTTGCCTTTTTGGCTTTTTCTTTGTTTCGTCTTTCAAGAGTTTTTTGTGATTTGGTTTTGCCTTTTGATTTAGCCATTATTACGGCAAGAACAATAAGGAAAAGTAAACAAAGAATAAGAAGAGCAATTATAATACCTTTTTTGAGTTGCTTGTCAGTTTTATCACTTTCTGACGGTGTTGTGGTGGATAGAAGAGTAGTTTCTGAACCCATAAAAACAACTTTAATAATTCCGTCTTCACCAACTACATATTTGTAACCCTCAGGTAATGGCTGGTATGTTCCCGAGCCTACAATATTACCGTTCTGGTCAACAAGCTGACCGTTTTCGTTGAGGGTAAGAATATTGCCTACAATATTCATAGCCGCATTATTAAAGTTACTTACAATAGGTGCTGCGGCAGGGTATGACGGCGTTGCGGTAACTATATGTGTCTGACCGTTACTGTCAACAGTTGTGCCGTATGTAGGTATAATGCCTGTAAGGTTGCTGTCCTGAGGCGGCTTTGTGCCTTGATAAATATTGATTTTGTATGTCGATTTTGTTGTATTACCGTTTACCGTGTAGCTTGAAACGACTGTAATTGTTTGCTTTAACTGATCTGCAAGCTTAACAAGGGCGTATCTGCCTGCTTGTACTGTCTGACCGTTAATAGATGTAAGTGTTCCTGTTTTTATTGGTTCGGGATTGATATAAATATCGTTTCTCTTGGCATCAAGATATACGTCATATTCGTATACGTCTGAGTAAAATTCGTTTTCAAGCCTGAAACGGTTAGTTCTTTTTATTACAATATCAAAGCATTCCTCGTAAGAGTATTTTGTATGTGAAATTGTAACGTTAGCATCTTCAAGTGCCATTCTCTGAAGAATGTAGTATGGAATAGTCTGTACCTTTTTTGCACTTTCTAAAGAGGTAGGGTCAAGAGAAACCTTGAACTGTGTACCTAACATTGCGGTAAGGTATTTTTGTGTAAGCTCCTCGTGAGTTGCAGCCTCTGAATCAATGGAAAGACCGTAACCGCGTATTGTCATAATAGCAACACGCCTGAAAACTTCTTTTCTTTCAAGCACGGGAACCTCTTTGAAGGTAACGTATCCGTTAACGTATAAGGACATTAAGGATGTGTAATAAATATAATCTTCAAGGGAACCAAAAGTATTTTTACCGAAATGCTTTAAAATAAAGGCTGTAAGTGAATTCTGGTTGCCTGAAAGTGATGCAATGTAAAATACAAGGGCTTCCTCTAAGGTTGAGCCCTCAGCTATTTCAAGGTGTTCACCTTTATAAACGTAGTATAAATCATTGCGCATCATAGCATAAAGGGCACTTATCATAAGTACTCTTTCTGCATCTGCTTCGTCTTCTGCGGTTACAATAATGCCGTTTTCACGTAGCCAATCCGCCTTTGTCTGGTCAGAAACAGTAGGCTCGGAAATAATAGTCAAAGCACCTATCTGGTTTAAAACGTAAAGGTAAGCGGCACGTTGAGATTCTTCGTCAAGTGTATAATTTTTTACACATTCATCAACCTGTTTTTTGAAATGAGGTGCATCTGAAGTGTAAGGGTAATCTGTAACAGGAATTAAAGTTTCTGCTAAAGCGATGCCCTCGACGGAAAGTAAATCTTCTTTAACGGTCAGCTGACGGAGCCATGAAACATTATTTTCACTGTATACATATTGTGTGTTGACGCCAATGTTTGTGTCAAGCTTTGTGGCAAAATCCTTCGCAAAAGCAGAAGGCATAGATGCGGAAATAAAAAGTATTACCGTGATAATTGCAGATAATACTTTTACATATCTTTTCATATACACTTCTCCTTTCACTGAAATATCTTTTAATTATACCAAAAAAACATTTATTGGTCAATTGCTTTGGTTTGGGTTTAATTGGTAATTTTATTTAGAAAAGCAAAAAACAGTTGTTGATTTATACTCTTCATTTGCATCGTACACACAATTTGGCCATTCAGGATGGTTAGGTGAATCAGGGTAAACCTGTGTTTCAAGGCAGAAAGCACTACGTTTTGTTATAGGAAGGTTGCCTTTTCCTATAATTGAGCCATCAAGGAAGTTGCCTGTGTAAAGCTGTACGCCCGGCTCAGTAGATTTAACCTGCATTGTTATACCGCTTTTATCACCTTTAGCAACGGCAATTGTTTTAAGGGTACCGTCATAATCTGCAATGCAGAAATTGTGGTCATAGCCCATACCGTTTTTAAGCTGAACAAAATCCTCTTCAATATCTCTGCCGATGGTCTTTTCGGTTCTGAAATCAAAGGGAGTACCCTCAACCTCAAGTAATTCACCTGTTGGAATACTGCTTTCGTCAATTGCAGTAAAACGGTCTGCATTTATTTGTAATGAGTGATTAAGCACGTCACCGCTATCGTAACCGTTAAGGTTAAAGTAAGCGTGGTTTGTAAGGTTGATAACTGTTTTTTTGTCTGAAATTGCATAGTAGTCTATTGCTAAGCAATCGCAGTCATCAAGAGTGTAGGTAACTTTAACTGTTACGTTCCCCGGGAAACCGTCTTGTCCGTCAGGGCTTGTGTATGAAAATACAACAGAGCTTTCGCTTAAAGCTTCACCATTCCAATGTGCAGAGCTGTATTCTCCGCCACCGTGCAAGCAGGTTACACCTTTTTCATTTTTTGTAACACTATATTTTATTCCGTCAATAAAAAATTCACCGTTTTTTATTCTGTTTGCATATTGTCCTACAACAACACCTTGGTAATCGCTACGGTTAATGTGACCGTCAAGAGTGTCGTGACCAACAAGAATATCAATAAAATTTCCGTTTTTATCTTCTATAAAAAATTTATCTAAAGTGGCACCTTTTTCAATAATCTGAGCCTTTGTACCTTTTGCATTTGTAATAATAAAAGCGTGAACGTTATTGCCATTCATTTCGCCATAAATAATCTTTTCAACAGACATAAAAATACCTCTCCAATATAATATATAATATAATAACCTATACAGTACATTAAAGTCAAGAAAAGGCGAGATAAAATAAATAAGTTTACAGTTTCTTTTTAATTCCTTAACAATTGGCTCGACGTATACATTGATTATTTATACATTTTATGGTAAACTACAAATTGAATTAAGGTGAAATTCTAGTGAAAGGAGCAGGAATATGCAAGCTTTAATTATGAATCTTATGCCGTTTTTCCGTTATGCAATGCTGAGCATAATTTTGTATATTGTTATAAGGATGCTTATTGCTCTTTTCTTTAAAAAGGTAAGTGACCCTGTCAGAGGTAAGCTTGTTAACCCCATTACTAATGAGGTGATTACTTTACGTGAAAGGGAAACCTCTATCGGAAGAAATAAAATTTGCGACGTGATATTGCCTTACGATACAATTTCACGTCTGCATTGTGTTATTGCTTATAGAAATAAAGGCTTTGTTATTTTTGACACTTTTTCAAAATCAGGTGTTAAAGTAAACAACAAAAAAATAGACGGTAAAGCTCTTATCCGTAACGGAGATATGCTTAATATCGGCGGTATGGAATTTCAACTCCGCGAATCAAAGTATAAATATATTAAAGATAAAAGCTCCTTACCCGGTACACCGTCATACGGAATAATATTGATTTTACTTGCAGTTTTTAATGTTATTTCAATGCTTATCAATATGTTTCCTGAGGGTAAATTTGCTCCTGTTATAGTGTGTGTTTACCTTGGGTATATTGCATTACAATGGTGCTATTATCTTTTTGCATCGTACATTCTTCGTCTGAATAATTTTGAGCTTGAAATGATTGCTTTTGCCTTTTGCTCTGTGGGACTTGCTATTATCGGCAGTATGTATCCGCAGGCGGTTTTAAAGCAGCTTTTTGCAGTTTGTTTCGGTGTGGCAGGTTATTGCTTACTGCTTATTATTTTGCGTTTTACAGATACCATAAAGGTTATTCGTATGGTGCTGCCAGTCGGTGCAATAGGCATACTTGCAGTTACACTTTTCATTGCTGAGCCTACAAACGGTGCACGTAACTGGCTTAACTTAGGCGGTATTTCCATTCAACCGTCTGAGCTTGTTAAGGTATGCTTTGTTTTCGTCGGTGCAGTCACTCTTGAAAAATTGCAGTCTATAAAAAATCTTTCTCTGTATATTGTTTTCTCTGCTATATGCGTGGGAGAATTGTTTTTGATGTTTGATTTCGGCACGGCACTTATATTCTTTTTTACCTTTGTTATTATTGCTTTTATGCGCTCTGGTGATGTTAAAACCCTTACCCTTGTTTGCGGTGTAGCTGCAGTAGGTGCAATTGCGATTTTAATTTTAAAGCCATACGTGGCATCAAGATTTTCAACGTATCTTCACGTATGGGAATATATGGATGAGGGCGGGTACCAGCAAACACGTACTCTCATATATGCTGTAAGTGGCGGCTTGTTTGGGCTTGGTCTTGGTAACGGCGAATTGCGAAATATTTTTGCAGCGGCAGAGGATTTGGTCTTTGGCGTGGTATCAGAGGAATTCGGGCTTATTATGAGCTTTCTTGTGCCTGTAACGTATTGCTTTATCGCTGTGTGGACTGTTATAAATGCAAAAAAAGCCAAGTCAACCTTTTATACTCTTTCAGGTGTTGGTGCAATATCTATGATTCTTTTTCAGAGTATGCTTAGCATATTCGGTATAACAGATTTATTGCCCTTGACCGGTGTGACCTTGCCCTTTATAAGTAAAGGCGGTTCAAGTATAATCAGTTGCTTTTGCTTGCTGGCATTTATAAAAAGCATAGATACAAGAACATTTGCAAACTTCAAGCCTGAGCTTGTTGCACGGGATGTTTACGTTTCAAAAAAGACTGAAAGCGAAGGAGATGACGCCTATGAAAACGACGGCTAAACGAAGTATTTCTGTTTTGCTCCTTGTTGCTATTGTTATATCAGGTCTTTCGGTGCTCGGTTACCGTTTTTATGCAAATGGTGAAAACTGGGCAACTCTTCGTGCTAATGCTCACCTTACGGAAAACGGTAGCTTTACAGGTGCAGGAAACGTTGTGGACAGAAACGGTGAAATTCTTGCATTTACTGAAAATAATGACCGTAAATATAATGCCTCAGAAAGAATAAGACGTTCAACACTTCATATTGTTGGTGATACGGAGGGCTACATATCCTCCGGTGTTCAAACGGCTTATAAAACACAGCTTACAGGCTATAATAAAATTTCAGGCTTGTACACTTTAAAAAAATATGGCAGAGGCAATGATGTTACACTTACAATAGACAGTAAGGTGTGTGCCGTTGCATATGATGCACTTGAGGGCAGAAACGGCGTTGTTGCTGCATATAACTATAAAACAGGAGAGCTACTTTGCTCTGTTTCAGCACCGAATTACGATGTTGATAACAAGCCGTCTGAGGATGTAATAAATGAAAATAAAGACGGCAAGTATGAGGGTATTTATCTTAATAGATTAATTGATGGTCTTTATACGCCAGGCTCAATTTTTAAGGTGATTACAACTGCTTGTGCATTGCAGAATGTACCTGATATAAAGCTTTTCACTTATACGTGTACAGGTGAAGAGGATATAAACGGTGTTAAGGTTACTTGTCCTGATGTTCACGGTGAAATGAATTTTGAAGAGTGCTTTACTAATTCCTGCAATTGCGCCTATGCAGTAATTTCACAAAAAATAGGGAGCCAGAATCTTCAAAATACAACTGCTCAATTAGGCTTTGGTAAAAAATATGCTTTCGGTAATACCGAAACAAAGCCGAGCTCCTTTGACCTTTCAGAAGCAGGTGCAGGCGATTTGGCTTGGGCAGGCGTAGGTCAGTACAATACACTTGTTAATCCTTATCATATGCTTACGGTTGCAGGTGCTATTGCAAATTCAGGGCAGGCAGTTTTACCTTATGCAGTTTCTTCTGTTATAACTCCGGCAGGTGACGTTGTTGAAAAAACAACTTCACAAACCGTTGATTATATTACTCCTGAAATAGCCGGCGAGGTAGCACGTATGATGAGAAATAACGTCGCAAACAAATACGGCGACGATAAATTTCAGGGCTTGTCTATGTGTGGTAAAACCGGTACTGCTGAAGTAGAGGATGGTAAAAAACCGCACTCATGGTTCATTGGCTTTTCACAGAACGAAAGCTGTCCTGTCGCCATTGTTGTAATAATTGAAAATGGCGGTTGGGGCTCGCAGAATGCGGTGCCTGTTGCATCAGAGGTTATGACAGAGATTTATAAATCTGTGTCATAATAACAGAATTTAACAAATAATTAACGTGTTTCCTTTATCATTAAAGGGAACGCGTTTTTTTGCTTGTTTTTTGTTACGAAATGTTTACAAATATTAATGTAATATCGGTTGACTTATAACCGAAAATATTGTAAAATGATTTGTAAATTTAAAATGACTAAGTACGTCGTTTTTTCAATGATTTTTATATTTGAAAGGCTGAAATAAATGAGTTTTATTGAATTTGATTCCGTTTACAAAAGATATAAAATGGGCGACATTGTTATTAATGCTGCCGATGGTGTAACTTTTAATATTGAACGTGGCGAATTTTGCGTTATTGTCGGTGCCAGCGGTGCAGGTAA
>JAZQRX010000015.1:0-90452 GCA_045629785.1 Acutalibacteraceae bacterium
AATAGTTTTCGTTTAGACGAAATGACAAAATCACCGTAAGGCTGGCGCCTACGGTGATTTTTCATAAAGTATTAACGGGAAATATTAAATTTAAACCTAATAAATCCCTAATTTACGCTCCCTTTGAGCAAGTGCTTTTTCAATTTTAAATTATAAATTCAAAATTTTAAATTTAAAGGTAAGCCTCGCTTTAAAACATTATAATTACCATACGTAACGCCCGGTAATCCTGCGTTTTTGTATTCTGTTTTCTGCATTTATATATGATATGATGGTCCAGTTTGAAAATTAGTTGATAAAACTATTGACAAACAGGGCTTACTCTGTTATAATGCACTCCTGTAAAGTTAAAGTTCTTTACACCAATTGTGAAAGGAGGGTCACTATGGCAAAAAATCTTGATGTTGTTTTATTAGCCGATTTTTATGGCGAAATGCTTACTGATAATCAGCGTAAATTCATTGAGTATTACTATAATGATGACCTTTCACTTGCTGAAATTGCCCAGAATGAGGGCATTACAAGGCAGGGTGTACGTGACGCGGTAAAGCGTGCAGAAAATCAGCTTTTTGATATGGAAAAAAAGCTTGGTTTTGCAGCGCGTACCCGCAGAATAAACGAGGCACTTGCAGATATTCTTGCAAGCACCGAAGTTATTAACGAATACAATATGAACGTTTCGCTTTCACGTGAAGTGAACGATGCGGTTGTTAGTATTAAATCAGTTGTAGATTCACTCACTGAATAAAGGAGGGTTACCATAATGGCTTTTGAAGGACTTTCTGACAGACTTGATAACGCCTTTAAAAAGTTAAAAAGCAAGGGTGCCCTTACCGAATCTGATGTACGCGAGGCTATGCGAGAGGTTCGTCTTGCACTTTTAGAGGCAGACGTTAACTACAAGGTTGCCAAGGATTTTACAAATTCCGTTACAGAGCGTGCCATCGGTGCCAAGGTTATGGAAAGCCTTACACCTGCACAGATGGTTATCAAAATTGTTAACGAAGAGCTTACCGCTCTTATGGGTGGTACTCAGGCAAGGCTTGCATCTGCACCGCATCCGCCAACAGTTGTTATGATGTGCGGTCTTCAGGGTTCAGGTAAAACCACTCACAGTGCTAAAATTGCTCTTAAACTCAAGGAGCAGGGTCACAGACCTCTTCTTGTTGCCTGCGATATTTATCGTCCTGCTGCTATTAAACAGTTGCAGGTTGTTGGTGAGCAGATTGATGTTCCCGTTTTTGAAATGGGTACAGAAAACCCCGTTAAAATAGCAACCGAGGCTATAAAGCTTGCTAAAGATAACGGTTATGACTACGTTTTCCTTGATACTGCAGGTCGTTTGCATATTGACGAACAGCTTATGCAGGAGCTTAAAGATATTAAATCAAGCGTTAAACCCCACGAGATCCTTCTTGTTATTGACTCAATGCTTGGTCAGGATGCTGTTACTGTTGCATCAACCTTCAATGAGGCACTGGGTATTGATGGTCTTGTGTTGACAAAGCTTGATGGTGATACCCGAGGTGGTGCTGCACTTTCAGCAAGGGCAGTTACAGGTAAGCCCATTAAGTTTGTGGGTGTTGGTGAAAAGCTTCAGGATCTTGACGTTTTCCATCCCGACAGAATGGCGGGCCGTATCCTTGGTATGGGTGACGTGCTTTCGCTTATCGAAAAGGCTGAAACAGCACTCGACGAAAAGAAAGCAGAAGAAATTGAAAAGAAGCTCCGTCAGAATAAGCTTGACCTTAATGATATGCTTATGCAATTTGAGGAAATGAAGAAGATGGGCCCCATGAAGGACCTTATCTCAATGATTCCCGGCCTTAATAAAAAGGTTAAGGATACTGACGTTGATGACAAGCAGATTGACTATACTATGGCAATTATCCGCTCAATGACAATGAAAGAGCGTGAAAATCCTGATATAATCAATCCCTCACGTAAACGCCGTATTGCCGCAGGCTGTGGTATGCAGGTTGAAGATGTTAACAGACTTCTTAATCAGTACCGCTCAATGCAAAAGCTTTACAAACAGCTTAACGGCAAAGGCTCAAAAAAAATGATGAAGCGTATGCAGCGTATGGGTATGGGTGGCGGAATGCCAGGTGGTATGCCCGGTGGCATGGGTGGATTCCCAATGTAAAGCTTGTTTCAAATTGATGTTTGTACAAAACTTAACATATCTCGAAGCACTTCGTTATGAAATACTTTATTTATAATCAGTCTTTAAACACATTAGTGTTTAATATAAATTAGTTTATTATTATATTTTACTTTTCGGAGGTAATTAAAATGGCAGTAAAAATTCGTCTTCGCCGTATGGGCGCAAAGAAAGCACCTTTCTATCGTGTAGTTGTAGCAGATTCACGTTATCCTCGTGATGGCCGCTTCATTGAAGAGGTTGGTTACTACAATCCCGTAGCAAACCCTGCAGAAATCAAGATTGATGCAGAGAAGGTTACAAAGTGGATTCAGAACGGCGCTCAGCCCACAGATACAGTTCGTGATATTCTCAAAAAACAGAACATCATTAAGTAATTTAGGTGACGATAATGAAAGAATTGCTCGAAACAGTCGCAAAGGGTCTTGTAGAGACTCCCGACGCAGTCGAGGTCACTGTTGACGAACCCAATGAAGAGGGTGTTGTCGTTTATCATCTTCATGTCGGTCCCGACGATATGGGCAGAGTTATCGGCAAGCAGGGCAGAATAGCTAAGGCTATCCGTACAGTTATGCGTGCGGCAGCTGTCCGTAAAGATGTTAAGGTACAGGTCGATATCGACTAAAACAAATGGGGGATGGTAACATCCCCCTTAGTTTATTTTTGAAAGATTGATTTTATGATTAAAGATTATCTTGAAATAGGGCAAATAGTAAGTACACATGGTATCAGGGGTGAGGTGCGTCTTAACCCTTGGTGTGACGGCCCGGAATTTGTTAAAAAGTTTAAAACTCTTTACCGCGATGAAAAAGGACAGGCTTTCTTTAAGGTTATTTCCTGCCGTCCTCATGGTAACGTTGCCGTAATGAAATTAGATGGTGTGGATACTGTAGAGGATGCAAGAGCGCTTAAAAATACTGTACTGTATATGAAGCGCGATGATATTAACCTGCCCGATGGTAAGTGGTTTATATCAGAGCTTATTGATTGCCGTGTTATTGATGCAGATGATAATAACGTGGAGTATGGTGTTATTACAGACGTTGATTCAGGCCTTGCAAATGATGTGTGGTATGTGGAAACTGATGCTGGTGAAGAGGTGCTTATTCCTGCTATAAAGGATGTTGTTATTAATTGTGACGTAAAAAATAACAAGGTGTACATCCGTCCGTTAAGGGGGCTTTTCAGTGAGGATTGATATTTTAACACTTTTCCCCGAAATGTGTGAGGCGGTTATGGGCGAAAGTATTATCGGCAGAGCGCGTCAGGCAGGTAAGGTTGAAATTAACTTTCATCAGATTCGTGATTTTGCAATAAACAAGCATAATCAGGTTGATGATACCCCGTATGGTGGCGGTGCAGGTATGCTTATGATGCCTCAACCTATATATGATTGCTATATGAAGGTCTGTGACGAGGCAGGCACAAGGCCACATTTTATTTATATGTCACCCTGCGGCAAAACCCTTACACAGGAGCGGGTAAAGGAATTGGCAGAAATGCCCAATATTGCTATACTCTGTGGCAGATATGAGGGTGTTGACCAAAGGGTTATAGATGAAATTGTTGATGAAGAAATTTCAATCGGTGACTATGTTGTTACGGGCGGTGAAATGCCTGCTATGATACTTGCCGATGCTGTTTCACGTATGCTCCCCGGTGTGCTTTCACAGCCCGAGGGATATATGGGTGAAAGCCATTATTCATCACTTCTTGAATACCCACAGTATACCAAGCCACCTGTATGGCACGATATGGCTGTGCCTGATGTTTTGTCGTCGGGTCACCACGCAAATATAAAAAAATGGCAACGCGAAAGAGCGATAGAACGTACTCTTCAGCGTAGACCTGAATTGCTTGATAATGCAGAGCTTTCAAAAAAAGAAAAAGAGTTCCTTAAGGAACTACAGGAGAAAAATTAGGGATTAGGAATTAGAAATCAGGAATTTCAGGGCTACGCCGTATTTATATAGCTTCGCACAAATTCGATTATGCGAAAGCGATATAATTAACGCGAAGCGTTCCGATAATTCTGTATTCTGCATTTTTCATTTTGTATATAAAAAAGTAACCCTTGACCGACTATTGCCTGTCAAGGGTTACTTATGTTCGATTTTAGTATCTAACATCATTTTGTATACCTCTCTCTCTTAGATTAGGAGTCTGCTTCCGTTTCGTTTTTACACTACCTGAATACATTCTTTATATTTCCTTTAGGGGGATTTCCTTTATTCTGATGTAATCGTCTTCGAAAGCTTTTTCCCCAGGTTTAACACCTAAAACACAATTTTGTTTTTGAAGCTTTAGTTGTACATTGGTACCACACTTTCAATTTTATTTTGATTTTGTGTTTTGTTTGTGCATTGGAATCACGCCTTTAATTTATTTTGCGTTTTTACTTGTACACCGGTATCACCCTTTCTTCACCTATATATTAGCATGTGGAAAGCTCAGTTTCAATTCGCAGATTTTATGAATATGAAAGCCTTGTTTTATGCAAAACACAGAAAAATTTTTGACTATTGTAAAAACTATTGACAAAAATTTAACACTTTGATATACTGTATTTGTTGGCCGTTTGAAAAACGGCCTTTTTTTATGCAATAATAACTAAAAAATATGTTTGTGAATGTTTATTCACCTTTTTATTGGTTATGTTTAATAATATGTTTCTACAATTGTAGTTAATTTGCACAAATCACAAATATCTTTTTTGACAAGGTTTAGCGTTATAACCGAATTATGGCTGATGTGGAAAAATGTTAATATAATTTCGTTGACTTAAACTTAAAAAGTGCTATAATGTAGTAAGTGATATGCATATAAATATGCGTTTACGACAGTTAGATTATAATCAAAATAATTTGAATGTGGGAGAATTATTATGTACGTTAAAGATGTAACAGTTCAGAATCAGGTTGGTCTTCATGCTCGCCCTGCAACCTTCTTTATTCAGAAGGCAAATGAGTTCAAAGCTTCAATCTGGCTTGAAAAAGAAGAAAGACGTGTAAATGCAAAGAGCCTTCTTGGTGTACTTTCACTTGGCATTATGGGTGGCACAGAAATCCGCATCATCGCTGGTGGCGTTGACGAGGAACAGGCAGTTAATGCACTCGTAGCACTTGTTGAAAGTGGCTTTGCAGAATAATTAAACTGTTGATTACGGAGCGGTAAAGGGCAACCTTCACCGCTTTTTGTTATTTATATCAACTTATAAAAGGTAGGTGAGTATATGGAACAGCGCTTGCGCAGATTAAAGGATAAGGCTAACAAATTACCCCTTACACCCGGTGTGTATATTATGAAGGATAAAGAGGGTAAAATTATATATATAGGTAAGGCAAAGGCGCTCAAAAACAGAGTAAGCCAATACTTCGGTTCACAAGAAAAGCACCTTATAAAAGTACGCCGAATGGTTGAAAATGTGCAGGATTTTGACTATATACTTACCGATAGTGAATTTGAAGCCCTTGTACTTGAGTGTAGCCTTATTAAGCAGAATTGCCCGAAATATAACATCCTTCTTAAGGATGATAAGGGCTTTAGCTATATTAAGGTAACGTGTGGTTGGCGCAATATTTATGCGGTTTTACAGCAGGATGACCCTGATGCAGAATACCTTGGACCATATACCGCAGGTTATTCGGTTACAAAGGCTGTTGAACAAGCAAAAAAAATATACAAGCTACCAACCTGTAACAAGGTTTTTCCGCGTGATATCAACAAAAGCAGACCTTGTCTTAACTATCATCTGGGTATTTGTTGTGCGCCATGCTCGGGTAAAATCGGGCTTGGTGATTACCTTAAAAATGTTGACGATGCCCTTGATTTTCTTAAGTTTGGCAGTAAGCAGACCATTAAAAAGCTTACAGAAGAAATGGAGCAGGCTGCCGAAAATCTTGAGTTTGAAAAAGCGGCAAATATAAGGGATACAATACGCAGTATAGAAAAGGTGGGCAATAGTCAGAAGGTTGTTTCATCTACCTATAAAGAGCAGGATGTATTTGCACTCAATATTATGGAATCAAAGGCTTGCTTTGCGGTTTTGCGCTTCACTGACCATAGTCTTTATGATACCGAGCATTTCTTTGCAGACGAAACAGGCACACCCGAGGGTATGAGGTCAGAATTTCTGTTGTCATATTACTCAATGAACAGAAAAATACCACCGAGAATTGAGATTGATGGTGACGTCGAGGATAAAGAGGATATTATAAGATATCTGTCTGAAAAGCGTGGCTCAGGTGTTACGATTGTTGTACCGCAAAAGGGTGAACAGGCTCGTCTTACAGAGATGTGCAAGGCAAATGCTATTCAGAAATTGTCTGAAAAATATCTTGGTAAGGACCGTAGCCTTGAAGCTCTTGAGGAGTTGGGGCTTATGCTTGGACTTAAAGAAATTCCACGTTACATTGAGGCGTATGATATATCGCATACCGGTGGTAGTAACAACGTTGCAGGTATGGTTGTTTTTGAAAATGGGAAACCCCTCAAAAGCGCTTATCGTAGATTTTCTGTGAAGGGCTTTACGGGGCAGGATGACTACCGTTCAATGGCAGAGGTTCTTGACAGACGATTCAATGAATATAAAAAGCATAGTGAGGCAGGCGGGAATGAGGGCTTTGGCAGACTACCTGACCTTATATTGCTTGATGGTGGCAAGGGGCAGGTTAATGCTGTACAGCCTGTATTGGATGCTCACGGTATAGACGTACCTTTGTTTGGTATGGTTAAAGACAGTAAACACCGCACAGCCGCTATATCAACAGGTGGCGGAAGAATAGATTTTAATGCCCGTAAAAAGGCATTCGGACTTGTTACAAATATACAGGATGAGGTTCACAGATATGCTGTTGCTTACCATAGAAAAAAGCATACAAAATCTGCACTTTCTGCTACATTGACTGAAATTAAGGGTATTGGTCCTGCAAAGGCAAAGGCACTTATGATAAAATTTGGTACGCTGGAAAGAATAGGTAATGCAACAGAAGAGGAGCTTCTTTCGGTAAAGGGAATTACTGCTGAAAACGTTAAAGAAATCAAAAAATCTTTTTTGGGTGAGTAATTTTTCAGAAATCAAATAAAAATGTCGTTTTTGGTCGTTTAAAAAGCCTAAAAAACTTGACAAAACACCCCATTTAATGTAATAATAAAATGATTTCATATATATGTTTGTATGAAAGAGAGTTGTATAAAATTATGCGTGTTATAACAGGCTCGGCAAGGGGCAGACGCCTTAAGACCCTTGAGGGTGATAGTGTACGTCCCACAACCGATAAAGTCAAAGAGTCTATTTTTAACATAATTCAGTTCGACGTTGAGGGTGCTAAGGTGCTTGATATGTTCTGTGGGTGCGGTCAGCTTGGCATTGAGGCATTGAGCCGAGGTGCAGAGTTTGCTGTGTTTACTGATATTTCAAGGCAATCAATTGCCGTTACCGAAGAAAATCTTGAACACACAGGCTTCAGAAGTGTTGCCAAAACTGTTGTGACAGATTCCTTGGGTTACCTTGACAGAACATCTGAAATTTATGATATTGCATTCCTTGACCCACCCTATAGGGCAGGTGTTATGGAGGATGCTATCGAAAGAGTAAGGCTGCATATTGCAGATGGTGGCATCATCGTTTGCGAAACAGATTCGCACGAGGTGTTGCCTGAGGTTATTGACGGCTTTACATCTAAACGTTATAAATACGGTAAAATTGCGCTTACAATTTACAGAAAGGGTGCCTGATATGGGTAAAACAGTTATTTGCCCGGGTAGCTTTGACCCGCTTACCATAGGTCATCTTGATATTATCAAAAGGTCATCTGCTTTGTTTGATAAGGTCATTGTTGTGGTAATGCGTAACCTCAGTAAAAATATGGGTAGCTTTACTACAGAGGAGCGTGTTGATTTTATCAAACGCTGTACCACAGATTTACCCAATGTTGAGGTTGATACCTATGCAGGTCTGCTTGCAGATTACGCCCGACTCAAGGGTGCATCTGCAGTTGTTAAGGGTCTGAGAGCAATTTCAGATTATGACGATGAATTTCGTCAGGCTCTTACTAACCAGAAGCTTAACCCGGAAATGGAAACTATTTTTATGGTTTCAAGCTCTGAGCATATGTTTTTAAGCTCAAGCGTAGTTAAGGATGTTTGCAAATTAGGCGGTGACATTACAGATTTTGTTCCTGCTGAAATTTGTGACGATATAAAAAAACGATTAGGAAATCAATAATTCTTTATAAACGAAAGGAACGATTATAATGAGCAACATCGAAACATCACTCGAAAATATTGATAGAATCCTTGCTGAAGCAAAGGCTATGCCTTTCTCAACAAAGCTTCTTATTGATGAGGAGGAGCTTTCAAGACTTGTTGAGGATATTCGTCTTAATATGCCCGTTGAAATTACACAGGCTAAGAAAATTGCTCAGGAAAGACGCGATATTCTTAATGATGCAGAAGCACATGCTGAGGAAATTGTTGATAAGGCTCGTCAGAGAGCAGACATCATGATTGAACAGCATCAGATTACAAAAGAGGCTAAGGCTGCTGCTGACGGTATTCTTCAGCAGGCAAGAGATGAGGCTGCTGCAGTTCGTGCAGAGGCTAAAACTCATGCGCGTGAAATTATGGATAAGGCTGAAAGATGGTCAGACGATATCCGCAGAAGCGCAAGCACTTATGTTGAAACAATCATCAGAGATACTGATGAAACACTCACAAAGAGCGTTAACGAGGTAAGAAAGCTTCGTCAGAGCGTCAGAGATGCTTTGTCACAGAACGCTGGTTCAGCAAAGCCCAAGTTTGATGAATAATTAAGGTGAGTTTGCATAATGGAAAAAGAAAAGTTATGTCTACGCTGTATGAGGAAGATCGGCAGTAATAGCGTTTGCCCCTATTGCCGTAATGAAAAAAGCGCTCCTCAGAAAGAGCCTTATCTTCCTTTAAAAACCGTTGTAGGCGGTCGTTACCTTATTGGTAAGGTTGTTGACAGCAACGGTGAAGGTTCTACATATAACGCCTTCGATATGGAGTCAAAGCGTCCCGTTACACTCCGTGAGCTTTACCCTAAGGGTTTGCTTTCAAGGGGTGAGGGTAACTATTGCCTTGTAAATGTTGGCAAGGCTTCAGAGTTTATTGATGCAAAAGATGATTTTGTTAAGCTTTGGCGCAAGCTTTCTACGCTTACAGGCTACAAGGCGCTTACTCCTGCAACAAACGTTTTTGAGGATTTGGGCACAGTTTATGCTGTAACTGAATTCCTTGGCGAGGGTCAGACACTCCGTGAATATCTGCTTAATAAGGAACAGGGCTATATTTCATGGGAAGAGGCTCGTGTGTTGTTTATGCCTGTGCTTTCTGCATTGGGTGAGCTTCACGCTGCAGGTATTGTGCATGGTGGTATTTCACCCACAACACTTGTAATTGATGCAAACGGTAAGTTGAGGATTACAGGCTACTGTATACCTGCTATGCGTACCGAAAAAACATCTATGGAAAGTGAACTTTTTGACGGCTATGCTGCAGTTGAACAGTATGGTATGAGTAAAGGTCTTGGTGCATATACAGACATTTACGCTTTTGCTGCTGTTCTTTACAGAGCGCTTATTGGTAGTACACCTATGAGTGCCGCATCAAGACTCACTAATGATAAGCTTATGATTCCCGGTAAATTTGCCGAGCAATTACCTGCTTACGTAATTAATGCGCTTGTTAATGCTTTGCAGATTCTTCCGCAGGACAGAACTGCTACTGCAGAGCAATTAAGGGATGAGCTCTCTGCTTCACCTGCGGCGGCAGGTACAGCAGCAGAGGCTTACTCATCTGCTTATGCATCACTTGATGATATTTATTCTGAGTCTATGTCAACACCCGAACCCTTTGACGAGGTTGATGAAGAATTTGAGCAGTACTCAAATCAGCCACAGCCTGTTAAAAAGAGCACAATTGCGGTACTTGTTGTAAGCGGTGTATTATTCCTTGCTATACTCATTACTGTTCTTGTAGGCTTGGGTTCAAAGAATGGCGAAGGTGATGGCGAGCTTACAACCCTTGAAGAGCTTACAGAGCTTGTTGAGGATGAAAGCACAGAGGCTGATACCACCGAGGAAGAAACAGAGCCTACTCTTGTTACTATCCCTGATTTCTATGGTGAAAAGTACGATGATATCAAGAAAAACGAAAAATACGAAGGTGTTTTCGTCTTCAAAACAGAGTACGAGGATAGTACAGAAGAACGCGGTACTGTTATTTCACAGGATAAGATTGCAGGTAAGGAAATGCCTACTGATGATGTAATCACAATCAAGCTTACAATCAGTAACGGACTTTCAGTACCTGACCTTGAGGGTAAAAAGATTGACAACGCTGAACAGGAGCTTAAGGATTTAGGTTTCAAGAAAATCAAGAAAGAAGCGGCTAAAAAAGCTACTGAGTCTAAAGACGAAAACAGAGTATATCAGGTTGCATACGAAGACCCTGAAACAGGCGATTGGGCAGAGATTACCGGTGACGGCAGACTTTCTGCAAGTGATACAATTATACTCTATTACTACGCTCCCGCAGAAACAACTGAGGAAACAACCGCAAGAAAGCCTTCTACAACAGGATCATCCATAACCGAAAATAGTGATGATTCCGGTGAAGGTGACGACGGCGGTGATGATTCAGGTAATGATGAAGCAGGCGACGAAGAAGCATAAATTTTGAATTAATTTGCAGGGTGTGAAAATCGCCCTGCATTTAATTTAAGAAAATTTGGTTTAATGTAAAAATAATGCTTGACAAAACGTGAAGTAACTGTTATTATATTTGAGCAATAAAGCAGAACTGTTCCGTTCTCACCAAACGAGAGGTATTGTTTGGTCAATAGCTTAAGTGTGTAACGCAGTAATTGCGTCAATTTGGCTTGAACGGAATTTTTCGTTCAGGCTTTTAATATTTTCAGGAGGTGCTTAGGTATCAGCAAGGAAAATCAAATCAATGAGGAAATCAGAGATAAAGAAGTCAGAGTTATTTCTGCAGATGGTGGTCAGGTAGGCATTATGTCTGCAAAAGAGGCACTTGCACTTGCAGAAAAAAGTAACCTTGACCTTGTTAAAATTGCCCCCGGCGCTAATCCGCCCGTTTGCAAGATTATGGACTATGGTAAGTTCCGTTTCGAGCAGGCAAAGCGTGAGAAAGAGGCTAAGAAGAATCAAAAGGTTATGGAAATTAAAGAAATTCGTCTTTCCATGAACATTGATACAGGCGACTTTAACACAAAGGTTAACCATGCTTTAAAATTCTTGCGTGATGGCAATAAGGTTAAAGTATCCATTCGCTTCAGAGGTCGAGAGATGGCTCATACAGATAACGGCCTTGTTATTATGCAGCGCTTTGCAGAGGCTTGTACCGAAAATGGTCAGGTTGAAAAGGCAGCAAAGCTCGAAGGTCGTCAGATGCTTATGTTCCTTGTACCCAAGGCATCAAAGTAATTGCAAATATTAAGGAGGATTTATTATGCCTAAGATTAAAACTCATTCAGGTGCTAAAAAGCGTTTCAAAATTTCTAAGAACGGTAAGGCTATCCGTGCACATGCAAACAAGTCACACATCCTTACAAAGAAGACAACAAAGCGTAAAAGAGGTCTTCGTAAAACAAATGTTGCAGACGTTACAAATCAGAAGCAGATCAAACGTCTCGTTCCTTACAAATAATTAATCACGGAGGTAACTTACAATGGCACGTATAAAAGGCGCGATTATGACTCGCAAAAGAAGAAATAAAGTTCTCAAGCTCGCTAAGGGCTACTATGGCTCAAAGAGCAAACTTTTCAAGACAGCTAAACAGGCTGTTATGAAGAGCGGCAACTATGCATACATTGGTCGTAAGCAGAAGAAGAGAGATTTCCGTCGTCTTTGGATCACAAGAATCTCAGCTGCTTGCAAAATGAATGGTATCAACTATTCAACATTCATCAACGGTCTTAAAAAGGCTGGCATCGAACTTAACAGAAAGATGCTCTCAGAGATCGCTATTGCAGATCCCGAAGGTTTTGCAGCACTCGTAGAAAAGGCAAAGGCTGCCCTTTAATAATCAATCAGTACGCCCGTTCGAAAGAACGGGCGTAAGATGTTTTATTAGGCATTGATTATTGACAAAGGTTTACTACCATTTAAAAGGTGATTTTTACGGAAAAGATTACAAGCAGAAACAATGATCGTATCAAGTTTGCGGTCAGGGTGAAAGAGAAAGAAAGCTTCAGACGTAGTGAAGGCTTGTTCCTTATTGAGGGTGCAAGGCTTTGCTATGATGCGGCATTGAGTGATGTATCTATAGCAGAGCTTTATGTTACTGCTGATGCAAGGGAAAAGTACGTTGATTACGTTACCCTTATTGAGGATAAAGCAAATCGTTGCTTTGAAGTATCAGATGATGTGGCGGCTAAGCTTGCCGATACAAAGAGTACACAAGGCGTTTTCTGCCTGTGTAAAATGCTTGACAAAAGCACAAATATAGGTAAAATAAAATATAATGGGAAATATATAGCCTTAGAAGATGTTTCAAACCCGTCGAACTTTGGTGCAGTTATCAGGACTGCCGAAGCTGTCGGGCTTGATGGCGTTATTGTAAGTGGTGGTTGTGATTTATATAACCCAAAATCCTTAAGGGCATCAATGGGCTCTGTTTTCAGGCTTAACGTAGTTGAGACAGATGATTTACCTTGCCTTTTGAAGGAGCTTGCAGCAAAGGGTATGTTTGTGTATGCAGGGGTGCCTGACAGTAACGCCTCTAAAATTACAGAGGTCAGTATGGCAGGCGGTGGTGTTGCCATAATAGGTAACGAGGGCAACGGTATAACCGATGAAACCCTTGAAGCAGCCACAAGGCTTGTTACAATTCCCATGAAGGGTAGGGCAGAGTCCCTCAATGCCGCAGCTGCGGCATCAATTTTGATTTGGGAAATGATGAGATGAGTGCTTGTTCAGTCGAATATTGGTTGTGGCTACAAACTGCATTGGGTCAGGGCGCACGTACAGATGAATTACTTGCATATTTCGGCAACCCTGAGGAGATATATTTTGCAGGGTCTGATGAATGGCGTCTGTCAGGTCTTTTGACTGAAAAGCGTATTGATGCCCTTAAAAGAACAACCCCGTCTGAAACAGGCAGAATACTTAAAGAGTGTAATAATAAGGGGTATACAATAATCACCCCGGATTCATCACTTTATCCCAAAAGATTTTTACAATTACCGGATATGCCTTTGGTGATTTATGGCTTAGGTGATTGCAGTGTTATTAACGATGAACTTTCAATTGGCGTTGTCGGTACGCGTGATGCAAGTGCATACGGTATTGAGATAGCACAAAAGCTATCTTACAGACTTGCCCAGGCTGGCGCTACCATTGTTAGTGGTGGTGCTTTGGGTATTGATAGTGAGGCTCACGCAGGTGCTATGCTTGCTAAGGGTCGTACTATGGCTTTTCTTGGATGTGGTTTGTCTTGTGACTACCTTAAAGAGAATGCATCATTAAGAAGGGCAATTACCCGTTATGGTGCGGTTTTCAGCGAGTATGCCCCCTTTGCCACCCCAACAAGGCAAAGCTTCCCTATACGCAACAGACTTATTTCGGGCGCTTCACTTGGCGTTGTTGTTATTGAAGCAGGCGTGAAAAGTGGTTCACTCATAACCGCTAAAAGGGCTGTTGAGCAGGGTAAGGATGTTTACGCTGTGCCCGGTGACATTGTTCGCTCATCATTTGATGGTGCAAATCATATGATACAAAATGGCGCAAAGCCTGTTTTCTCTGCGTTAGATATTCTTTGTGAATATGAAGACCGTTATGGTGAGTTTATTGATATTGAAGCCGCAAGGCAACCTGTAGCAGGTGTTGAGTACGTAGATTATCGCAAGGGTAAGGCTAAAAAAGAGCAGGTGAAAACGGCTCCCGTGCAACAGACACAGGCTGAAGCTGTTGTGAAAAAAGAATTGGATGACACAGTATCACCTCAGGCAAAGGCGATATATGGTGTGTTAAGTGAAAGCCCTATGCATATTGATGATATTGTAAGGGCAAGTAACCTGAAAATGAATATAGTACTGTCATCGTTAACCGAGCTTGAGATTTATGGTTTGGTTGAATTGACCGGCAGTAAAAATTATAAAATAATCTGATTATCATAAAATAATTCGAATCCACTCGAAAGGATGAATCAAATGTCAAAACTTGTTATTGTTGAGTCGCCTGCAAAGGCAAAAACAATCAAAAAATATCTTGGCAACGATTACGACGTTGTTGCATCAATGGGTCACGTAAGGGATTTGCCTGCGGCAAAGCTCAGTGTTGATGTTAAAAATGACTTCGCACCCAAGTATGCAATTATCAAGGGTAAGGAAAAGCTTGTTAAGGACCTTAAGGATAAGGTTGCAAAGAGCGATGCAGTTTATCTCGCAACTGACCCGGACCGTGAAGGAGAAGCAATTTCATGGCACCTTGCAACAATACTTGACCTTAACCTTAACAGTAAAAACAGAGTTAAGTTTAACGAGATTAACGAAACAAGTGTTAAAAAGGGTATCAGTAACCCCGATGTTGTTGATATGGGTCTTGTTGATGCACAGCAGGCTCGCCGTATCCTTGACAGACTTGTTGGTTACAGACTCAGTCCATTTATATCACAAAAAATCCGTCGCGGACTTTCTGCGGGTCGTGTGCAGAGTGTTGCTGTAAGACTTATTGTTGACCGTGAGGAAGAAATTGCAAAATTCAACCCTGAGGAATATTGGTCAATTGACGCTAAATTCATTTCAAACAGAAGAACTTTTGCAGCTGCTCTTACAGCAGATGAAAACGGCAAGGTTAAAATCGAAAATAAAGAGCAATCAGATAAATATCTTGCACGTCTTGAAAATGCAAACTACGTTGCAGATTCTGTTAAAAAGGGCACTCGTAAAAAACAACCATCTCCACCCTTTATTACATCATCAATGCAACAGGATGCTTCAAGAAAATTGAACTTCCAGGCACAAAAGACAATGAAGCTTGCTCAAGAGCTTTACGAAGGTGTTGAGGTTGAAGGCTACGGCACAACAGGTCTTATAACATATATGAGAACAGACTCACTCCGTATTTCAGAGGAGGCAAGAGCCGCTGCCAATGCATTTATTACCGAAACATACGGTGCAAAATATCTCCCCGATAAGCCCCGTTACTTTAAAACACGTGCTAACGCTCAGGATGGTCACGAGGCTATCAGACCTACTAACGTTGCTATTACACCTGCAATTGCTAAAAAGAGCCTTTCAAATGACCAGTATAAGCTTTATAACCTTATCTGGTGCCGTTACGTGGCAAGTCTTATGGCTCCCTGTTTGCAGGATACTGTAAAAATTGAAATCAAGGCAGAGCAGAATGGTACAGATGGTTACTGTATGTTCTCTGCAAGCGGTTATTCAATTAAATTTGATGGCTTTACAGCCCTTTATGAGGATGCTGTTGATGATGGTGATGGTGAAAGTGCAATACCTGAAATCAAAACAGGTGACGCTCTTAAGCTTAAAGAGTTAAAGGGTAATCAGCACTTTACACAGCCACCTGCACATTACACAGAAGCATCACTTATCAAAACCCTTGAGGAAACCGGTGTTGGTCGACCCAGTACCTATGCATCAATTGTAAGTACAATTATTAAGCGTGAGTACGTAAAGCGTGAAAGTAAGCTCCTTAAGGCTACTGAGCTTGGTTGTGCAACCACAACACTTCTTAAAGAGCGCTTCCCAAAGATTGTTAACACAAAATTCACCGCATCAATGGAAACTAAGCTTGACGAAATTGACAATGGTGAATGCAATTATATTGAAATGCTTCACGAGTTCTATGATGAACTTGAGGGTACCCTTGCAAAAGCCAAATCAGAAATGCAGGGTCAGAAAATTCAGCTGCAGGAAGACATTACTGATGTAAAATGCGAAAAGTGCGGCAGAAATATGGTTGTCAAAACAGGTCGCTTCGGTAAGTTCCTTGCTTGCCCCGGTTACCCCGACTGTAAAACAACAATGCCACTTGTTGAAGAAACAAATGCAACCTGCCCTGAATGTGGCGGCAAGGTTATTGGTAAAAAGTCAAGACGTGGTTATCAATTCTACGGCTGTGACAACTACCCCAACTGTAACTTTATGACTTGGGATAAGCCTACAGGTGACAATTGTCCCCAATGTGGTAAATCACTCTTTAAGGGTAAGGGTGGTCTTATAACCTGCCCCGATACAAAGTGTGGTTACTCATTTAAGGCTCCCCGTAAAAATGCAAAGAAAACACAGGAATAATGACAATGAATGATAAAAAAACCGTCGTTATAGGCGGTGGTCTTGCAGGTGTTGAGGCTGCTCACCAGTTATCAAGGCGTGGCATAAAGGTTACGCTTTATGAGATGAAGCCTAAAAAGTTTTCACCTGCACATAAAAGTGAACAATTAGCAGAGCTTGTTTGCTCAAACTCCCTTAAGGCAGAGCGTGTAGGCTCTGCTGCAGGGCTGTTGAAGGCGGAAATGCGTTTGTTTGATTCTGTTTGCCTTAAGGCGGCAGATATTGCAAAGGTTCCTGCAGGCGGTGCACTTGCCGTTGACAGAGATGTTTTTTCAAACGAAATAACAAAGGCCATTGAAGGTGACCCGAATATAACTCTTGTGCGTGATGAGATTACTGAAATCCCCGATGATTGCACAGTAGTTGTTGCCGCAGGCCCTTTAATGTCTGATGCACTTGCTAAAAGCGTTGCAGACCTTTGCGGTAAGGATTTTCTTGCCTTTTATGATGCTGCTGCACCTATTGTTACTGCTGACAGTATTGATATGGAAAATGCCTTCACGCAGTCACGCTATGACCGTGGCGGTGAGGATGACTATATTAACTGCCCCCTTGATAAGGCTCAGTATGAGGAGTTCTATGAGGCACTTATAAATGCAGAAAGTGCAGAGCTTCACTCCTTTGACAAGCGTAAGGATGTTTATGAGGGTTGTATGCCTATTGAGGTGCTTGCCTCACGCGGGAAGGATGCTATGCGTTATGGTCCTTTGAAGCCTGTTGGTCTTACTAACCCTAAAACGGGGCACAGACCCTGGGCAAATCTTCAACTCCGTAAAGAGAATAAAGATGGCACAATGTACAACCTTGTAGGCTTTCAGACAAATCTTAAGTTCCCTGAACAGAAAAGAGTTTTTTCAATGTTCCCTGCACTTAAGAATGCAGAGTTTGTGCGTTATGGTGTAATGCATCGCAACACATTCCTTAATTCACCCGGACTTTTATCATACGATTTCAGTATGAAAAAGAATCCTCGCATATATTTCGCAGGGCAGATTTCGGGTGTTGAGGGATATATGGAATCTGCATCATCAGGTATACTTGCAGGTTATAATGCCGCAAGGCGTATTTTTGGTGAAGAGCCTATTCTTTTACCAAAAATCACAATGATGGGTGCACTTTCGCAGTACATCTGTGATGAGAGTGTAAAAAGCTTTCAGCCTATGGGTGCTGCATTCGGCATTATAGAGCCATTGGAAGAAAAAATCAGAGATAAAAAAGAGCGCTATCAGGCGCTTGCAGACAGAAGTCTTGAGTATTTCAAAACTATAGACTTATAAATGAACCGAGGTTATATATGAGTATTTCAGAATTTCAGCGAATAATCGGTTACGAATTTAAAGATAAATCACTTTTAGAGACGGCACTTACCCATTCCTCTTACGCTAATGAAAAAAATCTTAAGTACGATAATGAACGACTTGAGTTCCTTGGTGATTCGGTTTTAGGCTTTGTAACTGCCGAATATCTTTTCGACGAGTTCAAGGCCCGTCCTGAGGGTGAGCTAACAAAGCTTCGTGCAGCTACCGTATGTGAAAAATCACTCTTTAAATTTGCCGAAAAGATTTCTTTAGGTAAATACATTTTTATGGGTAAGGGTGAAGAGCATTCAGGTGGCAGAAACAGACCCTCAATCCTTTCAGATGCCTTTGAGGCGGTTATTGCTGCTATGTACCTTGATGGTGGCATAGAGGCTGTGAAACCATATATTTTAGGCTTTATTGCAGATGCGGTGAAGCACGAGGCAAGCTTTAAGGATAATAAATCACTCCTACAAGAGGAAATTCAAAAGACAAAGGGCAGTACAATTGTTTATGAAGAATTAGGTGAAACAGGCCCCGACCACCAGAAGGTATTTTCATTTGCTGTTAAAATTAACGGTGAGGTTGCAGGTACAGGTCAGGGCAGAAGCAAAAAAGAAGCAGAGCAGGCTGCGGCAGGTAATGCTCTTTTAAATCTTCAAAAATGAAGCACGCCAATATTTCGCTTTTTGTACCCCATATGGGTTGCCCTCATCAGTGCTCATTCTGTAATCAGAAAACAATATCGGGATCGGTAAAGCCACTGACTGCAGATGAGGTTACCGCTACCTTGAATAAGGCGGTGGCAAATGGGGTAGACCCTGAAAATACAGAGGTTGCATTCTTTGGTGGTAGTTTTACCGCCATTGAATATGACTATATGGTGTCGCTGCTTGAAGCCTCAAAGCCATTTATAGATTCAAGGTGTTTTTCGGGTATAAGAATTTCTACAAGACCCGATGCCATTGATGAAAACATTCTTGGCGTTTTAAAGGAATATGGGGTTACATCCATTGAGCTTGGTGCACAAAGCACTGACCCTGATGTTTTAATAAAAAACAGACGAGGACACACCCGTGAAGATATTTTCAATGCTTCACGTTTTATAAAAAAAGCAGGTTTTTCATTAGGGCTTCAGATGATGACAGGTCTTTTATGTGATACTGAAGAAAAATCCTTGCAAACCTGCCGTGATATTATTTCACTTCAACCTGACACAGTACGTATTTACCCTACAATAACCCTTGAGGGTACACACCTTGGTGACCTTTATAAGGCAGGGGGGTACAAACCACAAAGCCTTGATGAAGCAGTAAGCCTTTGCGGTAAATTGCTTAAGCTTTTTTACCAAAATGATATTGCAGTAATACGTCTTGGGCTTCATTCAGGCGGTAATGTTGAGGAAGGCTACCTTGCAGGGCCTTATCATCCCGCTTTTGGTGAAATGTGTCAGTCTGCCGTTTACCTTGCAGAGGCGGCGGATTTATTGAATGAATTGAATTTGGAAGATAAAAAGATTACTCTTTACGTAAATCCTTCTGAAATATCAAAAATGACAGGGCAGAAGGGTACTAATAAGGCAATACTCCAATCAATGGGGTATAGCGTAACTGTAAAGGGTGACAGTAAGTTAGATAAATATCAGATTAAGATTAACGAAAGGTAGAGAGTTTATGTATCTCAAAACCATCGAAATGCAGGGATTTAAATCATTCCCTGATAAAACCGTGCTTGACTTTGGTAAAGGCATAACAGCGGTTGTCGGCCCTAATGGTAGTGGTAAGAGTAATATCTCTGATGCTATGCGTTGGGTGCTTGGTGAACAATCAACCAAGAATCTGCGTGGTTCTAAAATGGAGGACGTTATTTTCGGCGGTACCGATGCCCGTAGAGCTGTCGGCTTTGCCGAGGTAACACTCAAGCTTGATAACTCCGATATGGCTCTCAATAACCCCGAAAAGCTTGTTACCGTTACACGTCGTTACTTCCGTTCGGGCGAAAGTGAGTACAGAATAAATGGTGAACAGGCAAGGCTTAAGGATATCCATGAATTGTTTATGGATACAGGTCTTGGCCGTGACGGTTATTCTATGATTAGCCAGGGTAAGGTTGAAACCCCTATTCCAGCTAAATCTGATGACCGACGTGATATGCATGAAGAAGCGGCAGGTATTTCACACTACAGATACCGTCGTGCAGATGCTATGCGACGCCTTAATCAGGCAGAGGAAAACCTGCTCAGATTAAGAGATATTCTTACAGAGCTTGAATCACGTGTTGGTCCATTAAAGGTGCAGAGTGAAAAGGCGCAAAAATTCCTTGAATATGCAGGGGAGAAAAAGACCCTTGAAATCGGCTTGTGGCTTTACACTATTGAAAAAACAAAGAATGACCTGCGCGAATATGAAAAGAAAATCACAATCACCGAGGCACAGTATAATGAAGTGTGTAAGGTGCTTGAAGAAATAACACTTAAAATTGACAATGCTATTGGTGATTCACAGAAAATTACTATGGCAATTGATGAAATCAGACGTGCCTCAGGTCAGCTTGAGGAACAGGCTGCCTTGCTTGAAAGTCAGGTTGCTGTTCAGGAAAATACAATTCAGCATAATAATGAAACAATAGAGCGTATTGAACGCGAAAAAACTGAAGAGAGTGACACAGATACTGAAATTGCCGAGCAAATCAAAGCTGCAACACAGACTATTGAAACACTTACTCAGCTGATTAATGAGAAAAAGGGTGTTCTTGAGTCATTCTCGGGCGAGTTGGAGCACCTCAGCGATGAAAACAGTAAGTCTGCACAAAGAAGCGTTGAGCTTTCTGAATTGGTGTCAAAGCTTTCTTTAGAGGTTGCTGACAATCGTGTTATTGTTTCAACAGCTGCATCATCAGTTGAAGAAATTGAAAATCGTATAAAGGTTATTGATGATTCAATTGAAACACAGCAACCCATTATTGATGCACTTGAAAAAGAGCGTGACGGTGTTAAAGCAGAGCTTGAAAAAGTAATTGAACGTTCAGCAGAGCTTAACAATTCACTTTCGGGTATCGAGCTTTTGGCACAAAAACGCCTTGAAAAGTTAGAAAAACTCAAAGAGCAGGAAAACTCTTTAAAAAACGAAAAGCACGTTAAGGAATCAAGACTTGCTATGCTATCTGACCTTGAAAAGAATATGGAGGGTTATCAGGGTAGCGTTAAGGCGGTTATGCGTGAGGTTCGTCGTGGTACACTTAAGGGTATACACGCCCCTGTATCGCAGGTAATCAATGTAAAGGATAAATATTCATTAGCTATTGAAACTGCTTTGGGTGCAGGTCTTCAGAATATTATTACCGATACTGAAAACGATGCTAAAAAAGCAATCGGCTTCCTTAAAGAAAGTCACGCAGGTCGAGCAACATTCCTGCCCATTACTGCAATTAAGGGTAGAGTGCTTGAGGAAAAAGACCTTGACGATTGCTACGGCTACATTAATCTTGCATCAGGCCTTGTTGAATATGATGCAAAGTATAAAGAGATTATAAATTCGCTTTTGGGCAGAACAGTTGTTGCTGAAGACCTTGATGCGGCAATCGGTATTGCTAAAAAGTATAATTATAAGTTTAAAATAGTAACCCTTGACGGTCAGGTTGTAAATGCAGGCGGTTCAATGACAGGTGGTGCCAAGCTTCAGAATGCCGGTATACTCAGCCGTGGTAATGAGCTTGAACGCCTTAAGGCTGACTGTGTAGCCCTGGATGAAAAGTTGAGTCTTGTACTGAAGGATGTACAGGCTCAGCAGGAGAATTGCTCTGCGGTAACAGCCGAGCTTGAGGGTTGCAAGGCAGAAATCGCATCATTGGGTGAAGAAAAAATCAGAATTGAGGGTGCACTTGCCCTTAAAAATGGTAATCTGCAAAACCTTATTGATGCACGTACAGCTGCCCTTGAAGAGAAAGAGCAGTTAAAGGGTAGAATTGATTCTATTAATGATGGTGTTGCCGACGCACAAACAAAGCTTACCGAATTACAGGCTCAGCTTGAAGGTGCCGAGAGTGAGTTATCTTCACTTACAGGTGACCGCGAAACACTTCGTGAAAAACGTGAAAAGCTTACTTCTGATGCGGCAGAGATTAACCTTGATATTGCTACTGCACAAACAGAAATTGATGCAAAGCAAGAGGAAATTACACGCCTTGAAAACAGAAGCACAAGCCATAAGGATAAGCTTTCGCAGCTTAACAGTGAGATTGAAGAGATTGAAAACAAAAACACACAGATAAGACAGCGTATCGAAATTCTCAATACCGAGGCAGAGGGTCTCAGAGCACAGTCTGCACTTTCTAAAGAAAAGATTGCTGCTGAAATTCAGCGCCGTGAACAATTTGAGCAGGAGAGTGCCAAGTTCCGTATTATCGAGCGTGAAAAGAGCGATGAGCGTGAAAAATTAGGTGGTGAAAAAGCACGTCTTACAGAGCGCCGCGACACAATGCAGAAGGAGTTTGATGATATTTCAAACAAGCTCTACGATGAGTACGAGCTTACCCGACGTGAGGCAGAGGAGCTTAACATTGTTATTGAAGACGTGCCCGAGGCTAAAAAACGCCTTAATGAGCTTAAGGGTAAAATACGTGGCCTTGGTAACGTTAACGTAAGCGCTATTGAAGAGTATAAAGAGGTTTCGGAGCGATACAGCTTTATGCACGGTCAGGTTAACGACGTTGAAAAATCAAAGGCAGAGCTTATAAAACTCATTAACGAGCTTACAGGCAAAATGGGTGTTCAGTTCAAAGAGCAATTTGATAAAATTAACTTCAGCTTTGGTCAGACCTTCTCAGAGCTTTTTGGTGGCGGTAAGGCATCACTTGTGCTTACTGATGAAAACGATGTACTTGAATGTGACATCGATATCAAGGTACAGCCCCCGGGCAAAAACGTTCAGAATATCTCGCTCCTTTCAGGTGGTGAAAAAGGTCTTTCAGCAATTGCCTTACTGTTCTCAATACTTAAAATCAATCCTTGTCCCTTCTGTATTTTTGACGAGGTTGAGGCTGCACTTGATGACGTTAACGTTGCTCGTTATGCTTCATACGTGCGCAGAATGACAGATAATACACAGTTTATCCTCATTACTCACCGCCGAGGCACTATGGAAGAAGCAGATATGCTTTACGGTGTTACAATGCAGGAAAAGGGTGTATCTAAGCTGCTCGAACTCAAGACAGCAGAAATGGCTTCAAAATTTGATTTGACTTGATATTTGGCGAAAATGCTTGACTTAGTCTGCTTGCAGTATAAAAGTGAAGTTTGCTTTGCAAGTGAAGTTACTACGTGGTGAAGTTTCTGCGAAGTGAAGTTGACCTTCGGTCAGTTTCGGAACTGCGTTGCGATTATAATGCTGTCGCAGACAATAGAACAAATGTAACGCGAAGCTTATGGTGTTCGGAAACGAAGCTTCCCATCAATTTTAAATTTTAAATTATCATTTCCGTAAGGGAGTTTTTTCATTGGGTATTTTTAAAAAGATAAACTTTGGTTTAAGAAAAACAAGAAATAACGTTTCAGGTGCAATTGATAACGTGCTTGATAGCTATACATCTATTGACCAAGAGCTTTTTGATGAGCTTGAGGAAGCACTTGTTATGGGTGACGTTGGTGTTACTACTGCATCTGAAATTACATTACGCCTTAATGATGTTGTTCGTAAAAAGGGCATCAAAAACCCTGCAGACGTTAAGGTTGAAATAAAAAATATCGTTGCCGAAATGCTTGAAGGTGGCGAGGATATGGGTCTTATTACCATTCCTTCAGTTATCCTTGTAATTGGTGTTAACGGTGTTGGTAAAACAACTACAATCGGTAAAATGGCGGCCCGTTATAAGGCAGAGGGCAAGAGTGTTATACTTGCAGCGGCTGATACATTCCGTGCGGCTGCTATTGACCAGCTTGATGTATGGGCACAGCGTGCAGGTGTTGACATCATTAAACACAAAGAGGGTGCAGACCCTGCGGCAGTTATTTTTGATACCATTTCTGCTGCAAAGGCACGTGGCACAGAGATTATTATCTGTGATACTGCAGGCAGACTTCATAATAAGAAAAATCTTATGGAAGAGCTTGCTAAAATTTACCGCGTTATTGACCGTGAATTACCTTACTCTGACCGCGAGGTTTTACTTGTACTTGATGCAACAACAGGTCAGAATGCAGTTAACCAGGCTCGTGTATTTGCAAAAATTGCAGAAATCACAGGTATTATACTTACAAAGCTTGATGGTACAGCCCGTGGTGGTGTTGTGCTTTCAATCAAAAATGATTTGAAGGTGCCTGTTAAGTTTATTGGTGTGGGCGAGGGTATTGATGACCTTCAGCCATTTAATCCCAAGGCTTTTGCAGAGGGCTTGTTTGAGGCTTTGCCTGAGGATTATGAGGAAGATGACATAGACCTTTCAAAAATCAAGGAGGAAATCCCTGTAAGTAATGACGAGGTTATAGATGAGCGTGCTGAAATTGCAAAGGCAGTAGGCGAATTCTTTGAGGCTCTCGGTGAGGCTCAGGCTGAAGCAGAGGGTAGTGTTGATGAAGCAGCTGAAGAAGTAGAAGAGGTTATTGAAGAAACAGTTGAAGAAACAGTTGAAGAAGAGCCTGTACAGGAAATCGCAGAGGAAGCTGTTGTAGAACCTGTAGTTGCAGAAACAGTTGTTACCTTTGCAGAAGATGATGGTCCTACTTCTGTATTTGTTGTAGAAGAGCCTGAGGCAGAGGAACCCAAAGCAGAAGAGCCTAAAAAGAAAAAAGGCTTCTTCGGGAGGTTATTCAGATAATGAGCAAGGAATTTTTGATTGCTACACACAATATGAAAAAGCGGGATGAATTGTACAGAATACTTTCACCCCTTGGTATTGACGTAAAAACTGCAGACCAGTTAGGTGTTGAAATTACCGACGTTGAAGAAACAGGTGAAACCTTCTACGAAAATTCACTTCTTAAGGCACAGAGTGGTTGCCGTGAAAGTGGTATGCCTTGCGTTGCAGATGATTCGGGTCTTGCGGTTGATTACCTTGTAGGTGCACCGGGCGTATATTCTGCACGTTTTGCAGGTGTGCATGGTGACGATGAAAGAAATAACAACAAGCTTCTCAAGCTCCTTACAGATGTCCCTACAGAGGAGCGTACAGCACGCTATGTGGCTGTTGTATGTTGTGTATTCCCCAATGGCGATGTAATAAGTGCCCGTGGTGAGTGCGAGGGCTACATTGGTTATGAGCCTATTGGTGATGGCGGTTTCGGTTATGACCCTCTTTTTAGAATTGGTGACAAGAGTATGGCTCAGCTTACCGCAGACGAAAAGGATGCTATAAGCCATCGTGGTAACGCTTTACGTGCCCTTGCTGTAAAGCTTACAGAGTATTTTGAACAACAGTAATAACACAACCTATATCGGTAACATCGATGAGTATTTCGGTGTTGCCGATTTTACTTTTTGTGGTATTTATTTCTTTTCTGAAAAGCACTTGAGGAAAGTTCACTTCATCCAAAAGGGGACCGCTGATTTCACTATTATTACAGTAACACTCGATTGAATTTTTTATAAATTCAATTTCATTGGTATTACTTTCGGTTAAATTGTCAAAAACAATATTGAGGGTGCTCAGCTCGTTGTTTTTATCTACGTTGAATGACAACATAATATTAACCTTATCAAAAATATAATATTTTGTCAGGGTAGAGTCGTTTTTGTTGTAAATGTACCCTGCAGTTGTCATCTGATAACTCTTGTTTTTTTCGTTCATACGTTGTGTGAAACCGTAAAGCGTGTTGCCATCTGTGTTAATTGCACAGCCACACAGCCCAAAAATCATAAAAAGAATTATAAAAGTGAAAAATGTTTGCTTTTTTTTCATAAAAATCACCCAAAAGTTAACATATATTTAACAAATAGTGGTTGTAATGTTGTATATAGTGTATTATAATGTAATGTATAAAACTATGGGTTTTTGTACCCTTTTGCTATAAAATATGAGTATGAGTGATAGGAATATGAAGAATTGTTTTAAAAAAATAATTTGCATATTACTTAGCGTGTTTGTTGTGTTTACCTCGGTTTCTGCGGTAGCTATGGCAAGCACAGATTCCCCATACCCTGATGGCGTAACACCCGAGCAGGCGCTTAATGCGGTTGATAGCACCGACAGGCTCATAAATGCTCTTTTGCCCACAATGATGGGGTCAGATTTAAGTACTGCTTTATCAACAGGGCTTTATACAAACCAGACTGTTTCAAGTACACTTGTAAGCATTTATTCTGCACTTAATGAGCAAGGTGATGTGCTATCTTACATCGGACTTGATGCTTCACCGAAGGGCGTTTCTGCTTACCTTAAAAATTATCCCCGAATTGCAGGGATTCTTTACGCTTGTGATAACTGGACGCAGGTTGATTTAACAAATGCTGATTGGGGAGTAAAAGATAAGGTGAGCTTTGCAACTGCTCTTGCAGAATGCTTTAACCCCTTTAACGATATTCTTTATACCTTGCTTTGCGGTGGTACGTTTGCGATTAATGATTTTATTGAAATAGAGGGTGCAGATGGCTACACAAACGCAATTGTACCAATGCTCACATCCCTTAAATGCGGTGATATTTTAAGTGCAGCAGATTTTAAAGCACAAGCAACAACGAACCCCTCAACTATGGTAAAAAATATTATTTTACCAGTTCTTACAACTGTTGAAAATTCACTTTCACAGCCTATGAACAGCTTTACTGATATATTACCTTCATTCGCAGATTTTGCGGTGAATGGTGAGTTTGATGCTTGTATTGAAAAACTCCTTGAGCCTGTAACAAGTAACCCACTTGTTGAGCTTGCAACACTTCTTAAAATATTTGATTTACCTTCATTTGATCTGGATATGGAGCAAATGCTTAACGATATGTTAAGTGGTGAGGGTGAAGCGTCGGCACTAAAGGTTGCACCTATAAGTCTTAAAGCGTTGTCGACATGTGGCAGTAAAAACGGTGATGTGTTTGTTGCCGATAAGGGCAGGGCTTACGTTGTTATAATGAGGTGGCTGATTGATACAATCAAGCTTAATCCTGATGGGCTCAAAAATATGTCGGGTGGGGCGGATATGTCATTTGTTACCGACCTTCTTAAAAAAGATACCGACACAATAGTTAAAACAATAATCTTGTTATTTGCACCTTCAAAGATTGGTGCGGCACAGCCTATGGTTTACCCTTCGATATCACCAAAGTCTGTATCGTATACACCAAACCTTACTAAAGAGGATTACGATAAGGTGCTTGATGAAATTGATGACCTTTTAGATGATTTTGTGAAAGAGGGCGGTACAGCCAATAAAATGGGTGAAGTTGTTGCCGCTATGATTTACACCCCCACAAACGTAAATGCTATAGTGAAAGGCATTTATGGTATGTTTGATGAAAACGGGCTTGTTGATATGCTCAGGTTGATGGGTATTGATGCATCACCCAAGGGCGTTGCCTCAATGCTTACCGAAAAGACCTTTTCAGGTACAGCAAAGGTTTTGTCAAAGTATGATAAATGGGCAGACGTACCATTCGGTAGTCTTTCGTGGGGCTTTAACTACGGCTCAAGGGTAGGCTTTCAGCTGGCTATTACAGCTTCGTTAAGACCCTTGTTCCCTTTGTTAAGAATGTTACTTGCTGAAGAGGATATTATCTTGTTCAACAGCGTGGTAATTACAGGCGCAGATGGCTACAATACAGCGGTTATACCATTACTTGAGGGTATGGGTTGTCAGCCTTATTACATCAAGAGCTATGATTCATATAAGCAAAGTGCATCAGGTGATGGGGTTATCAAGCACGTACTTGACCCTGCATTAAACCTTATTGACGAAGTATGTATGAAGCCTGTTTATGGTATAACAGAGGTTCTACCTAACCTTGTTTACTTTGCAAATAGTGGTTCTATTGAAAAATGTATTGCTAACCTGATGTTACCCGTAACTGCCCTGACTGAAAAGTTTTCGGGCATAATGGATGTTAAGATGGATACGTCAGCGCTTAACTTTAAGCTTGATATTAATGCTTTGCTTGAGGGTATGCTTTCATCATCAGGTATGAAGATGGCAAAGCTTGACGTAAATAGTCTGGCAAACCTTGGTACACCAACAAAAAGACAGAGCAAAAGCTTTATAAATGGTCAGGGCTCACTTTACACATATATTGATTCTGACAATACAGCGGTGCTTATAACCTTATTAAGATTCCTTGCAGAAACAATCAAAATGCCTGGTAACGAGGATCTGCTTATGGGTCTTATGGCAAGCGGTGAGGATGCAGGAATGTACGGTAGCTATTCAGCCTCGATTTCAGAGCAGTTTGCGGCTATGTCAGTTGATGAACTTATAGAATGGCTTTATCAGTTATTCTTTAAAGAGCGTGTAAAGATTCAGATTGTTGTAAAAGAAGATTACAAGCCCACAATTATTTTTGAAGAGGGCAAAAAAGATACTAAATGGGTATATGCAGTTGTGGCATACCTTGGTGTCAGCCTTGTGGTTGGTGTAATTCTTTTTGTTAACAGAAAACGACTGTACAGATAGGGATATGTTATGTTAGTTTTAAAAGATATTGTAAAAGATTATAAAACGGGTGATACCGTTGTAAGGGCTCTTAAGAATGTTAACATAAATTTCCGTGAGCACGAGTTTGTTTCGATCCTCGGTCCATCGGGCTGTGGTAAAACAACACTCCTTAACCTTGTTGGTGGTCTTGACAGATACACCAGCGGTGACCTGTTTATTAATGGCAAATCAACCAAGCGTTTTAATGACAGCGATTGGGATACTTATCGTAACCATTCAATCGGCTTTGTTTTTCAAAGCTATAACCTTATTCAGCATCAGACGGTGCTTTCAAACGTTGAACTTGCACTTACTCTGTCAGGTGTTTCAAAAAAAGAGCGTCGCAGAAGGGCTATTGAAGCCCTTGAAAAGGTTGGCCTTGGTGAGCAGGTTCATAAAAAGCCTAACCAGATGTCGGGTGGTCAGATGCAACGTGTTGCAATTGCACGTGCCCTTATAAATGACCCTGATATTCTGCTTGCTGACGAGCCTACAGGTGCCCTTGACAGTGAAACAAGTGTACAGATTATGGATATTCTTAAAGAGATATCCAAAGAAAAGCTTATCATTATGGTTACTCATAACCCTGATCTCGCTTATGAGTACTCTAACAGAATAATCCGCTTCCTTGATGGTAAGGTAGTTGATGACTCTAACCCCTTTACCCCTGAAAAGGATGAAACTAAGAAAGCTGAAAAAGCTCCCAGAAAGGCAGCTAAGACTGAAGCCAAAAAAGAGCAGACCGTTGAAAAGGGTAAAAAGTCAATGTCGTTTGCTTCTGCCTTTGCCTTGAGTATAAATAACCTGCGCACCAAAAAGGGTAGAACCTTCCTGACGGCTTTTGCAGGTAGTATTGGTATTATTGGTATTGCCCTTGTTTTGGCTTTATCAAACGGTATTCAGGTATATATTGACCGTGTGCAGGAGGATATGCTGCTGTCATACCCCATGACCGTTGAAAAGCAGACTATGGACCTTGAAAGTATGATGACATCGTTTACGGGTATGGGTATGACCGTCAATGAGGATGCTGGTAAAGATGGCAAGATTCACGTAAACCAAATGTTTATGGAGATGGTCAACTCCTTTATATCCGAGGCTACCTCAAATAATCTTGACAATTTTAAAAGATACGTTGAAGATAATCAGGCTGCATTTGACGAGGTATGTAACGATGTGCAGTATAAGTACAGCACACCGCTGAATATCTATAGGGCAGATACAGAAAACGGCGTGGTTAAGTGTAACCCAAGTAACGCTATGGATATGATGCCTATGGACGACAGTATGAAGCAGATGGCGGCACCTATGGCGCAAAGCTTTTCTGTGTGGCTTGAGCTTATTGGTGACAGTCGACTTATGGATGCCCAGTATGACGTTATTGCAGGTAGAATGCCTGAGGAAATGAACGAGGTAGTTCTTATTGTAGATGGCAATAACGAAATCAATGAGCTTGTTGTTTATGCTCTTGGACTTAAAAATCAGGCAGACTTTCAGAAAGATATGATGGCAGCCCTTGCCAGCGGTGAAACAATTGATTCATCAGATGTTTCTGAATATACTTACGAAGAAATTCTTGATATGGAATTCAGCCTTGTACTTAGCGCTGATTACTTTGTAAAGAATGAAAAAACCGGCTTGTGGGTTGATAACAGCGCAAATGATTACTATGTAAAACAGCTTGTTGAGGATGGCTACAAAATCAAAATTGTAGGTATTCTCAGACCTGACGAGGACAATACACTTTCGGTAGGTACAGGCGGTATTGGTTATAAGCGTGAGCTTATGGATTATGCTATTAACGAATCTGCCAAAAGGCCTGTAGTAAAAGAACAGCTTGCAAATCCTGAAAAGGACGTTCTTACAGGTAATACATTTTCAACCCTTACAGTAAACGATTTTGACCTTGCAGACGTTGATCTTGGTCTTATTGACTTTACTTACCTTGATTACGGACCCTTTATGTCTATGGCAGAAGGTATGGATATATCTGAAATAGATATGACCGATATGGGTGCTATGTTCGGCTTTGATGATATGTCTGAGCTCGAAAAGAAGCTGATGGAGGGCTTTCTATCAGATGACCAGGTGCTTGCGATTAAGCAGGCTTACGTTGATACGTTGGCATCACAAAGCTCTTATTCAGGTACACTTGAAAAAATAGGCTACTCTACCTTTGAATCACCCTCGCAGATATGCTTTTACCCCAAAAACTTTGAGGCAAAAGCAAAGCTTAATGAGCTTATTGAGTATTACAACACAAGGGTTACTGAGGATGGACACCCCGAAAGTAAAATCAAGACAACCGACCTTATCGGCGTGCTTATGAGTAGTATTACAACCATTATTGACGTTGTTACCTATGTTCTTGTTGCCTTTGTTGCAATTTCACTTGTGGTTTCATCTATAATGATTGGTATTATTACGTACATCTCAGTTCTTGAAAGAACAAACGAGATCGGTATTCTCAGAAGTATCGGTGCATCTAAAAAAGACGTTGCACGAGTATTTAATGCAGAAACGGCTGTAGTTGGCTTTGGTGCAGGTGTAATAGGTATAGTGAGTACGTTGTTGCTTGAAATACCTATAAATCTGTTGCTGAAGTACGTTGCACATATTCCTGCAGCGGCATCGTTACCAGTTATGGGTGCGGTTGTACTTGTTGTTATATCGGTTGCCCTTACGCTTATTGCAGGTCTTATACCATCGCGTATGGCTGCAAATAAAGACCCTGTTGAGGCATTGAGAACTGAATAATTGGGTCTTTTTGTGCATAACTTGTTTTAACTCGCTCGCAGTATCGTTATACAGCGTCGTTCGTTAAAACTGCGTTCTGCATCAAAAATCCCTCAATTATTAAAACCCTTTGGCGAATAACTAGTTTTAACTCGCTAACAGTTTTGTTGCCTGGTTGAGGCATTAAGAACTGAATAAATTTATTGAAGAAACGCTTTCTGTTGAGAGCGTTTCTTTTTATTATTTTTTATTGCAAATAAAATAAGTATGTGTTACAATATACAATGTATAATTTTGTTCCACAGAGGTGTATCAATAATGAGGAAAAATAGTGCAAATATTGGTTTTATCGGCGTGAGCGGACGAGGCTCAGGCATGCTTGACCTCCTTTTGCAGGTTGATGGTGTTAAGGTTCCTGCGGTTTGTGACCTTATTCCTGAAAGAGCAGAAAAGGGTATTGAAATTGTTGAAAAGCGTAACGAGAAATCTTACCCCGTTCACGCTTACCTTGATTATAAAGAAATGTTCCGTAATGAGGAACTCGATGCAGTTGTTGTTGCAACTACATGGATTACTCACTCAATGATTGCGGCTGATGCTATGCGTGCAGGCTTACACGTTGCTATGGAGGTTGGCGGTGCTGCTTCTGTTGAAGAGTGCTGGGAGCTTGTTCGTGTAAGTGAAGAAACAGGCAAATTCTGTATGCTCCTTGAAAACTGCTGCTATTGCAGAAATGAAATGGCAGTATTCAATATGATTCGTCAGAATATGTTTGGTGAAATCGTACATATGGAGGGTGGCTATCGTCATGACCTTCGTGATGAAATTTCACTTGGTAGAGAGAATATTCACGGCAGACTCTTTAACTTTATGATGCGTAACGGTGAGCTTTATCCCACACATCAGTTGGGTCCGATTGCAAAGGCTCTCAGAATCAACCGTGGTAACCGTTTCCTTACTGTTAACTCTGTTGCAAGTAAGGCACGTGGTCTTCACCAGTGGATTAAAGACAATAAAGGTGAGGAGTATGACCTTTATAACGTTGACTTTAAGTGCGGTGATATTGTAACAACAATCATCAAGTGTGCAGGTGGCGAAACAATCAAGCTTACACATGACTGTTCACTCCCAAGACCTTACACAAGAGATTATGAGGTTCAGGGTACAAAGGGTATCTACTCAGAGCCTGAAGACGGCAAGGGCAGAATTTACTTTGATGGTATGCACCATGATGACGATAGCTGGACACACAGCTGGGATGATTTTGCTCCTTGGCGTGAAAAGTATGAGCATCCTCTTTGGCGTGCTTACGAAAAGGGCGGTATCAAAGCAGGTCACGGTGGTATGGACTACCTTGTGCTTTCTGCTTTCGTTGATGCGGTTTATGAGGGCGAAAAGCCACCAATTGACGTTTACGATACAGCTTCATGGATGGTAATCACATGCCTTTCAGAGCAGTCAGTTGCTATGGGCGGTGCTCCCGTTCCCGTACCGGATTTCACAAACGGCAGATGGATTGACCGTGAGGAAACAAGACGTGGTATGTATTGCCTTGATGAGGTTTGTGAAGAAGCTTACCCCGAAATTGAAGAATAAGAGGTATGACTATGAAATATTATATTGGTGTTGATGGTGGCGGTACAAAAACCGCGTATGCACTTTTTGATGAAAACAAAAACGTTATTGCAGAGCACGAAGGCCCTGCTTCAAACCATGAGAATATGGAAGGCTCCTTCCCCGAGGCAGCAGGTATTATTGCAGATGGTGTAAAAACTGTTGCTGCAAAGGGTAATGTTCAGCTTGCTGACGTAAGCGGTATGCTTATGGGTCTTGCAGGTATTGATCATCCTTACCAGCACGACGCTATGCAGGAAGAGCTTACAAAGCTTGGTGTTACAGGTGCACGTATTTACAACGATGGCTTTATTGTTATCAAAGCTGGTGTTGGCGCAGGTGCAGGTATTGGCTACAACTGTGGTACAGGTACCTGCTGTAACTCACTTGATACAAACGGCAATATGCTCCAGATTGGTGGCTTTGACGTACTTTCAGGTGATAAGGGTAACGGCCATTGGGTTGGCTCTCAGGCATTCAGAATTATGTATGACCAGCTTTGCCTTGGCAAAGACAAATCAATGATTACTGACCTTATGGGTGAAAAAGCAGGTATTAAGGATAGAGAAACTCTTCTTGACTCTATTGCAGTTTTAGAGGGTGAAGATGGCGAGGCTTTCTTAAGAAAGCTTATCGTATCCTTCTTTGAGGCAGCAAATAATGATGATGCTGCAGCACTTGCAGTAATCGAAGAAATGGCACAGCGCGGTGCAGATTACATCTGCGGTCACGTTAACGCTATGACTTTTGATTGTGACGTTATTAACGTTGTACTTTCAGGCTCTGTTCACACAAAGCTCCCTTCACACAAGTACACTGACAGAATGGCAGAGCTTGTTGCTGAAAGAACAGGCAGAAAGTTCAGCTTTATCAAACTTGATTGTGCACCTGTTATGGGTTGTATCAACTGGCTTCTTGAAGAATGATTTTAGTTTAGTCTTGAAAGGATTGATATAAATGAAAGAAATTAACGTTACCGTTATCGGTTCAGGTAGTACATATTGCCCCGAGCTTATTTACGGCTTTATTGAGGCAAAGGATTCACTTAAACTCAAAAGAGTTGCTTTTATGGATATTGATGACAGAAAGCGTGAAATCGTAGGCGGTCTTTGCGAACGTATGCTCAAAAGCGCAGGTATCGATTGTGAAATCGTTATGACAGATGACCTTGACCTTGCATTACAGGGCGCAGATTTCGTTGTTACACAGATTCGTGTTGGTAAGCTTCCTTGCCGTCATATTGATGAGTCAATCCCTCTTAAGCATGACCTCATCGGTCAGGAAACAACAGGTATCGGTGGCTTCTTCAAGGCACTTCGTACAATCCCTGTAATGGCAAAAATTGCAGAGCGTATTGAAGCAATCTGCCCTGATGCATGGCTTATTAACTTTACTAATCCTTCAGGTATTATATCTGAATTTATGATTAACCACACCAATGTTAAGACAATGGGTCTTTGCAACGTGCCGATTGCTATGATTGATGATGTTAAGGCTGCTGTTGGTGAGGATGCAAAGATTACATACCTTGGCCTTAATCACCTTAGCTGGATTACATCTGTTAAGGTTAACGGCGAAGAGAAGTTTGACAGCATTTTTGATGATAACTTTGCACCCACAGTTATGAAGAATATCCACGATGATGGCTTTGATATGGAATGCCTTAACGCTTGTAAGGGCTTTCCCTCATCATACCTTCAGTATTATTACAGCCGTCAGGCAAAGCTCAATTACCTTAAGTCAGGTTCAAAGAGCCGCGCACAGGTTTGTATGGAGATTGAAGAGGAGCTTCTTAAGCTCTACAGTGATAATGAGCTTGTAATCAAGCCCGCACTTCTTGAACAGCGTGGTGGCTACAAGTATTCACTTGCTGCAGTTTCACTTATTGATTCAATTGCAAATGACAAAAAGGATGTTCACGTTGTTAACATCAAGAATAACGGTACTCTTAAGTTTATGGATGATGACGATATTGTTGAAATTGCCGCTGTTATTGGTGCTGACGGTGCAACACCCGTTGAAATTGATGAGTTTGATAACCGTCACATTATCAGCCTTATGCGTACAGTTAAGTCATATGAAAAATATGCTGTTGAAGCTGCAATTAAAGGCTCAGATGAGGATGCACTCAATGCACTTATGCTTCATCCTCTTTGCGGTGATTTTGCTCAGGCAAAGTCTTGCTACGAAGAGATGAAGGAAGCACACAAAGCATATCTTCCCCAGTTTTTTAATAATTAACGCACATTGTACATTTTAGCCGACCGAACTCGCGGTACGCTTCGGGTCGTCTGAAAAGTACACTGTAAGATTTTTTTAAGAAACTCAAATAAACGATTAATTGAATGTAGGTAATTATTATGTCAGATAATAAAAAGTCAAGCACTACACCCAAAAAACTCAGTAATAAAGAAATTCGTGAGGCTCGTAAAAAAGCAAGGCTTAAAGAGGAAAAAATCCCTGCAGGTATGAAGGCAGAGGATTATGCTGATGCTGCTTTCAGAAAGAAAGTTACCATTATTATGGGTAGTATTCTTCTTGTATTTATAATTGGTGTTGTTGCAGTGCTTGTTGGCGCTAAAGTAAAAACTGATAACCACAACAAGGAATTTGAACGAATTGAAAGTGAGTTTCTTGCAGAAAGTCAGTCTGTAAAACAAAAGCTTGCCGAAATTGAAGCAAAAGGTGGTAAGTTTGAGGATAAGGCTGTTGTCGAAATTAACGTAACTGACGATAATTACACCTATTGGATTGAAGTGCTTGATGCTTCATACAATTGTGACAAAAACGACCCTGATTACGGTTGCTATCGTGGTGCTACAATTCACCTTCAGGGACACTTTGTAAAGCGTGTATTTTATGGTAATACCGTAAACTACTGGGTGTATCGTCCCCATGATGATGCGGAGCATGGTCATAGCCATAGTGTTACTACAGATACTACAGATACAAGCGAGGTAAAGGGTAACCCTAACGATACAAAAATACCGATAGAAACAATCAGCGCTCCCATTGAAGTTATTTTTGCTGATAAAAATGCAGAAATTCCCGAGGATGGTGCGTGGGTTGACGTTACAGGTGTTGTGGGTGTTGACTCAAACGGCTCACTGTCTGCAATTCACAATGCGGTGGTTACAGTCAGCGATGAACCACACGAACACGAATAAAGTTAAGCACATTTCGTATTTCTACGAAATGTGCTTTTTAATTTAATATACTTTGATCCATTCAATTTCGGGTACGTCACGTGATGAAGTGATTCTTATGAGTATTTCTTGTGTTTCTGTAGGGTCTACCTTCAATATTTTACGGCTGCCTATTGTGGTTTCTCGGCATTGGGGTGACCATACGCCATCGTTATTCTTAAATAAAATATCAAAGCTTTCAACACGCTGACCTTCTTTTATTTTTTCGGCAAGCTCAATGTATTTAATAGTTTGTTTTTCTTTTAATGTTACCAGAATTTCGGGCTGTGTGGGGCCATATCCGGGCAGCTTTGCTATGGTGGTATCTGTTGCCTTATTAAGGCTTAACTCCTGCTTAATAAGCTCACCAAGCTCTTTAAGACGTGCTACGTCGCGAGGGTCAAATTTGCCGTTGGGCATTGGTGGAATATTAAGGTTAAATGTAGCGTTATTGCCCACAGAGGTAAGGTACGTATTAAAAAGCCTTTCTAATGAATGTGGCTCTTCTTCAGGGTGATAAAACCAACCGGGTCTTATTGACATATCTGTTTCTGCAGGGGCGAAAACAAGGCCCTTTGAATACATAATGTTTGAAAGTGAGCCGATGCTTATATCAGAGTTATAAACGAAATCCAAGGAGCCCTCTACAAGGGGACCATCTGTTTGTATTTCGTTCATAAAGCAAAGTTCGTGGGGGACTACCGCCCATTGTGCAAATGGCGCTTTGCCTGCCTCGTTACCAATCCAGCGTATTGTACCTGCATCGTTGAAGATGGTGGCATCGGGCTGGTATTTTTTTATTAGCTCAATATAGCCGTCAAAGTCATAAACCTGTTTTTTGCCGTTGGGTCCTTCACCGCAAGCGCCATCAAACCAAACGTGGAATATTTCACCATAGTTTGTAAGCAACTCGGTTAGTTGGTTTTTGTAATAGGTGTTGTATTCTTCTGTACCATAGAGGGGTGAGTTTCTGTCCCAGGGGGAAAGATAGAAGCCAAATTTAAGTCCGTGGCGTTTACAAGCCTCAGCTGCTTCGCGTACAATATCACCCTTACCGTTTTTATAAGGGCTGTTTTTCATACTGTGCTCGGTGTATTTTGTCTGCCAAAGGCAAAAACCATCGTGATGCTTTGCAGTAAGCACCATACCGCCCATACCTGCTGCTTTTATTGCCTGTGCCCATTGGTCGCAATCAAGCTCTGTAGGATTGAAAATGGCAGGGTCTTCTGTACCATCACCCCATTCAAGGCCTGTGTATGTGTTGGGGCTGAAATGCACGAAGGCGTAAAAAGGCGTATCTCGCAATAGTGATAACTGCTGTGGTGATGGCTTAACGTGTGCTGCACTTTTTAAAAAATTTGTAAATTCTATGATAATCACCTCATTTGCCTTATTTTACCACATTTTTTAAGGCTTGGTCAATGGTCTGAAATTTGCATTATAATAAAAAATATGCTATAATTTAAAAAAGTATTTATAAAAGGATGGTCGTGTTATATGGCTAAAACTAAAAAATATAAAAAGAAGGGCAAAGGCAAAAAGGTGATAAAGGTGATATTTGCGGTTATCTTTATTATTGCAGTTGTTACTGCAGTTGTAAACTACTGTCTTGTTTCTTCGTTGAATAAAAAAGCAGTTTCATATAAGCCTGTTGAGTTTGAGAACCGGATTGTACCTGTGATGGAGCAGGGTAGGTGGGTTTTTAAAACTGACAGGGAGCTTCGTGTTATGCACCTTACGGACGTGCATATTGGTGGCGGTTATATGAGCTATACCCGTGATTTGAAGGCGATTAACACGGTTGCTGCTATGATTACCGCTGAAAAGCCGGACCTTGTTATTGTTACGGGTGATATCGCATACCCGGTACCATTTCAGGCAGGTACATTCAATAACAAAAGCGGCGCTCAGGTGCTTATAAACACCCTTGAAAATCTTGGTGTTTACTGGACAGTAACGCTTGGTAACCACGATTCTGAAGCTTACAGCTACTATAATCGTGAAAAGGTATCTGGTTTCTATGAGGATGAGAGCCTCAAATATTGTCTTTATCAGCCGGGTCCTGAAGATGTTGATGGCAAAGGCAACCACGTTATTGAGGTTAAAAACTCACGCGATATAATCACACAGGCTTTTGTTATGCTTGATTCACATTCGTATACTGACGGGGATTATTTTGGTATTTGGTGGAAGTACGATAACATTCATCAAAATCAGGTTGACTGGTATGAGAGTGAAATTCTCAGAATGAATAAAGAAAATGAAAATATCATTTCACAACTTTCGCAGAAGGGCGAGTATTTTGATGAATGTGTACCTGTAAAGACATTGGCATTTTTTCATATTCCCCTTGTAGAATTTAAAGAAGCCTGGGATGAATTGGAAGCAAATGGCTTTAAGGATACTGATAACGTTAAGTATATTGACGGTATAATAGGTGAAACAGGTAAGCGTATTTTCAGCGGTATCGGTGAAGATAACCTTTTTGAAAAAATGGTTGAGTTAGGTTCAACAAAGGCTATGTTTAATGGCCATGACCATTACAATAACGTTACTATAAGCCGAGATGATATTATTTTCAGTTATGGCTATACTGTGGATTATCTCGCGTACATAGGTGTAGCAGAGGAAGGCTCCCAAAGGGGCTGTACAATGATTACAGTTAAGCCTGATACTACATTTGAAATTAATAAATATAACTACTACAGTGATAGATATAACCTTAAAGGCTTCGCACGTGAAACAGTTGAAATGCAATTTGAGGATGTGACATATCAAGTACCCTTAGAGGACTAATGGTTCCTGTATATGCAAGGGTATGGTTATTTATTTACAGTTGATATGCAGAAAGGAAAAAAGATGAAAAATTACTCAGAGATTACCCCTTATATAAAAGAGCTTGCTGCTATTTCTGACAGCAATAACGGCATAATGCCTGAAATGTACCCTGAGCATAACGTTATGCGTGGTCTCAGAGATTTAAATGGTAATGGTGTTATTGCAGGTCTTACCGAGGTTTCTATGGTTAAAGCCAAGGACAAAAATGAAGATGGTGAGGTTGTGCCTTGTCACGGCAAACTTGCTTACCGCGGTATAAACATTCAGGATATTGTTGAGGGCTTTATGGCGGATAACCGCTTTGGCTTTGAAGAAACAATTTATCTTTTGCTTTTTTCAAAACTACCTAACGAAAAAGAACTTAATGATTTTTGCGAGCAGTTAGCAGAATATCGTTCATTACCTCAGTCGTTTGTGCGCGATATGATTCTTAAAGCACCTGGTAAGGATATGATGAATATCTTATCAAGGAGTGTACTTGCACTTTATGCATATGATGAAAACCCTGATGATATTTCAACACCTAACGTGCTCAGACAGTGCTTACAGCTTATAGCACAATTCCCATTACTTGCGGTATACGGCTATCAGTCATTTCAGCATTACCACAATAACAACAGCCTTTTTATTCACTTTCCCAAAAAGGAATTGAGCACCGCAGAAAATCTTCTTTACATATTACGTGAAAATGGTGAGTATACACCGCTTGAAGCAAAGCTCCTTGACCTTGCACTTGTTTTACACGCAGAGCATGGCGGTGGTAACAACTCAACCTTTACAACTCATGTTGTTACATCATCAGGCACAGATACATATTCAGCAATATCTGCGGCACTTGGCTCTCTTAAAGGCCCTCGTCACGGCGGCGCAAATATCAAGGTTATGCAGATGTTTGATGATATGAAGGCTAATATTGATACAACTGATGAGGAGCAGATTAAGGATTACCTTACAAGACTCCTTGACAAACAGGCTTTTGACAATGCCGGTCTTATTTATGGTATGGGTCATGCAATTTATTCACTCTCTGACCCAAGGGCAGGTGTGCTTCGTACATATGCAAAGAAGCTTTCTGAGGAAAAGGGTATGCAGCAGGAGTTTAAATTGTACGAAACAGTTGAGCGCCTTGCACCACAGATTATTGCCGAAAAACGCAAAATGTATAAGGGTGTAAGTGCAAACGTAGATTTTTACTCAGGTATGGTTTACAGTATGCTTGGTCTGCCGTATGAATTGTTTACACCTATTTTTGCGGTTGCGCGTATTGCAGGTTGGAGCGCCCACAGACTTGAAGAAATTCAGAATTCGGGTAAGATTATTCGCCCTGCATACGTAAACGTAAAGCCTGAAACAGAATACGTTGCGATTAAAGATAGGTGAATTTAAAATAGCAAAATGTATCGGCTTATCGTAGTGTACACGGTTAAGTGTTTGCGATAATCCATAAACAGAATAAGCTTTGATGTGAGGTCTATCTCTCTGATTGAAGAGAGGTAGGCTTTCTGTTTGCGACAGATTATAGTTTTCTGTTGGGCAGGGGGGATGGCTTCGGATTTACCTTAGCTTTGTCGTAACAGCTAAATACACAGACCTGTGGTAGCGAAAGCATTTATGTGTTCAGGTTGTAATTTGATACATAAATAAAAACGATAAAATAAAGTAGTTTTTTATGAAAAATAAAGATTTTTTCCAAAATAATATTGTAAAGTTTTTTTATAAGGTGTATTATATTTTTCGTCTTTTTAAGACAAAAATAACAGAAAAGAGGTAGAGAAAAATGTGGTTTTGGTTTTCCATAATCGCGCTGATTTGTTGGAGTGGCTCTGATTTATTTTCAAAAATCGGTTGCGCTGACAAGTCTGATAGGTACAGTCATTTTAAAATGGTAACAGCAGTTGGTGTAGTAATGGGTATCCATGCTTTGTATGAGATATTCGTTTCGGGCGTACCTATAGACCTTCCCTCTCTTCTTAAATATTTGCCAGTATCAGCACTTTACATACTTTCAATGACAATCGGTTACGTTGGCCTTAGGTATATTGAACTTTCAGTTTCATCACCTATTTGTAACTCATCAGGTGCACTTGTGGCACTACTTTGTATAATTATGGGCGACAGACTTGCTGTGCCTCAGTACGTAGCGGTTGGGCTTGTTTGTGTTGGTGTTATCGGCCTTGGTTTTGTTGAGGCAAAAGAGGATGACGAGCTTCGCGCACTCCGTCAGGTAAAAGCTAATTACAAATATTCGAAGAGCGCCCTTGCCATTATTTTGCCCCTCATGTACTGTGTGCTTGATGCCCTCGGCACATTTGCGGACAGCATGGTGCTTGAAACACTTGATGAAGATGTAGCAAATGTTGCTTACGAGCTTACATTCCTTGTTTGTGGTATTGTTGCATTCATCTTTGTTAAGTTTATTAAAAAGCAGAAGTATTTCCCCAAAAAAGAAGCACCCAAGTATGTGGGCGCTATCTTTGAAACTGCGGGTCAGTTTGCCTATATTTATGCCCTTTCAGATAGTGAGCATGTTGCTATGGCAGCTCCAATTATCTCAGCTTACTGTGTAGCTTCAGTTGTATGGGGCAGAATTTTCCTTAAGGAAAAGCTTTCAATCAAGCATTATATTACAATTGCAGTTGCAGTTGTGGGTATTGTTATACTTGGTCTTTACGATGCGTAAAAGCCGTTAACGGATTATAAAACTAAACAGCTTTGTTCATAAGAAAATATAAAATCACCGTAGGCCGCGAAAGCCTTACGGTGATTTTTTGTGGATATTAATGAATAATATTGAATAATATTGAATTTAAAGCTGATAAATCCCTGTTTTGCGCTCTGTCTGAAAATCCGTTACTTATTCGGCTGTATCGGGTTCATCGGGCATTTGGGGGATAGTCGGTTCTGTAAATGAAGGTGCTTCTGCAGGTGCAGAGGTATCAACTACTGCAGGGGCATCAACTACTGCAGTTGTATCAACTACTGTGGGTGCAGTTGGCTTAGCTATCGGTTGTGCGTACTGTTGGGTCTGTGCAGGGTTGTAGCCCATTGGCTCTGTGTTGTAATTCACGGGCATTTGCTGTGGTTGTGTGGGCTGCTGACCGTATACAACGGGCTGTGCGTAGGGCTGAGCCATTGGCTGTTGATAATAACCGCCATTCATAGGTTGTGCACCATAGTAAGTCTGTTGTGGGTTGTAATAGGGGTAATAAGGTGATTGAGGCTGATATTCCATATAATCAGGTACGTCATAATCCGTAATAATACCGCGATTTATGGCATCCTGGCGTATTTCTGAGTAAAGCTCTGCCATAGCAATACTTTGGTATGGGTTTACATAGCAAATTGCAAGAAAACCACAGGTAAGGGTTGCAAGTAAATACCAGCCAAAAAATGATATACCCAAAGTGAATACTTCCATTTTATGACCTTGCATCATTTTTTTGCTCAGGTCAAGGGCTTTATCGTAGGGTGTGTCAGGTTTTACTGCAAGAATGTAATTGACTGCCCAATAATCGTATGATTTTATAATACCGGGCACAATAAACAGTAAGCTCCACAGACCTATAAATAAATCACGTATAAAGGTAACCTTGGCGATGTTTAAAAAGGTTTTATCCTTATAACTCTGGAATACCTCGCCTGTGTCAACCGGGTTGTTTTTGCGGTACTTTAAAAAGAAACGACAACTACCAACCATAAACTGATTTGTGAGAAAAACCTGTGCAACGTATGAGAATACCAATCCGATTATAGCAAAGGCTATTACACTGATGACCAGAGCGGGTTCGACGTCAACAAAGGGGTTTGCATCAGATGGGATTTCAGTTGTTGAATCAATTGATGTGCTGAAGAATGATGAACCGCTACCTGCAATACCACCGATGGTGAGGGTGCTTAAAAAAGCAACACCAACACAAAGCCAATGATTCTTTTTTAGTAGCATTTTTGAACGCTCTTTTATGGCGATTCTGTCCATATAAACACCTCTTTAGTGCCTTGCTTTGCAAGGCGTAATATTAAATATGATATGTTTTGTTTGCGAAATGATTAGTTTTATTGTCAGCTGAGTGCTTTTATTTTGTAAACCTTTACTCCGTGTGAGGGGACTGTTGCTTTAACAAGGTCGGTGCATTCTGAGTCTGTATCTGCCCAAAGGTCTTTTACAGAATAATTATCTGCAATTGGTAAATCAATATATGCCTCGTTGTGAAGCTTTGTGATTGAAAAACTCATTTCTTTAGCCGAGCCTGTTTTATTAAGCAGACAAACGGCAACCTCTCTGTTTTCGAGGGGCTTCACAAGAATATCTGTAATTCCGTTTGTGATAATACGCTTAGCACTCATACCGCGTTTATCCTGGTCGATTGCAATAAGATTTTTGTTTTTTAGAATTGCAAGAACCTTATTATCTGCATCTACTGTGCCATCGGGGTTGATGAATTGTCTTATATCGTTGCCAAGGATAAGTGGTGCCGCCATCATACACCACAGTGAGAAGTGGGTGCGGTTTTCTTCCATGGTTAACTGACCGACACCAACCTCAAGCATATCAGGGTCATTCCATGCACCTACAGAGGTATGCTTGTAAAGACGTATGTTTGCTTCATATATACCAATCACAGATAACCAAATTGGTTTTATATCGGGTGTTGTGCGCCAAAGGTTACCTGCTAATGCGCCCCATTTCCAGGGCTGATTAAGACCCCACTCGCAAATTGAGTAGCAAATAGGCTTTTCGGGTACATTGTTTTTTTCGGCATATTCCCTTGTAGCACGTTTTAATTCTCTGCCCATGCCAATATACTGACGCTGAGCAGAATCCATTTTAGATGCAACAGGGTTATAGAATGTAAGAGTGTTAATGCCTTCGTTAAGGTGGATTTTGATCTGAAGTCTGCCGTCTGCTGTAAAGCCCTTTGATTCGGGGAAGTAGCAATCGTAGTCTTTTTCACCATTAACGTTAACAGTAAGGAATTTTTTTACGTTACCGCCCTTACGGAATACTATTGTAAGTGAGTATTCGCCACTTTCGGGGACTGTGATTGTTGAAAAACGAAGCTTACCAAGACCACCGCAAAGGTTACCTACAGTATAGCCGTTTTCAACGCGTTCATCGGGGAATACCTTTGCACCATCAAGCACCTCGCCATGCTCTGCCTGAAGCTCGATGAAATCAACCTCACCGGGTTTACCTATACATATTTTAATAATGTGTGGTGCAATAGTGGGGATTGCCTCATTATGGCAGAAGTCGTATTTGAAATACTCAACGCCCCATTCGGCAAGGGTATCGGCGTCAATAGCCTCATTATAAAGACTTGCAGGTAAATCCTCGCAGGTGAGTGTGCCATTTGAGGTGTAAAGACCCACCTTAAAGCCCATATCGTTAAGTTCATTTATAAGGGGCTTCATACCATTGGGAAAGCGTGTCAGGTCACCCTGTAGCTTGCCGTCGGCTGTACGAAGTGAACTTTGCCAACAGTCATCAAGGTTAACGTAGCAGTAGCCCGCATCCTTGAGACCCGTTTTATCCATAGCAACGGCAATATCCTTGATAAGGGTTTCGTCGATTGTGTTGCGGAAAGTGTTCCAGCTACTCCAACCCATAGGGGGAGTGAGTGCAACACCATTATTGTATTTTTCCTTATTATCTACGTGAACCTTTGTGGCTGCAATTGCCTTTTTAGCAACACACATTGGACAGATATTTGCTTTTTTGAGCGCCTTACCTATAAGCATACCTGTGCCAAAGCCTGACGCCAAAGCAATATATTTTTTTAAACTGTTTTTGCTCATATAAAACACCTCATAGTACAAAAAAAGCCGTCTGACAGACGGCTTTTAGTTTGATTTGATTATTCAGCCTGAATAGCCTCATCTGCTGCAAACTCAGCTGCAAGCTTTGCATTGTAAGCATCGATAAGCTTGTTTGCGTATTTGATTTTGCAAATGCTGCAAACAAGGGGGAAGAAGATGCGCCAAATCATAACGAACATACCACCATGCTTGATTTCTACGCCATAGTCATCAGCAGCCTGGTAGAGTCTTTCAGCCATCTGATAGTTCCATACAAGTGAATAGATACCGAATGAGAACCAATCAAGGACATAAACGAGAACGTAGTTAGCGCTATCGTTATCGTCGCCATCACAAAGTGTGTTAACGTTTTCTGTCCATCTGTACCAGAAGAAAAGACCATAAACACCAAGAGTGATAATATTAAGGAATATGTACAAACCGAGCTTTTGTTTTTTCAACATAATAAACTGCCCCCAAAAATTATTTTTGATAAATTTAAAGGTCCACAACGGGAATAAAAATTTATCCTTTAATCATCTTTATAAATAATACTATACTAAATTAAAAATGTCAACATTATTTTAGTGTTTCAATATAAATATATACCCCGTAATGCTTTAAATATTACGGGGTATATGGATTTTAGTTGTTAAAAAGTGAAAGTTCGTTTTCTTTTTGGCTGTTTTTATACTTTTCAAGCCTTGTTTTGATTTTTTCAGCAGGGTTAAGAAGATAGCTTACTGAACAATCGTGGTTAAGAGTATCAATGATAAGTGAGCAATATTTACTCATATCAACCTCAAAGTACCAAGGTCTTTCAAGGAGCTCAGGTGTTCTGTAAACAAGGTTTGTTGTGAAAACGCCATTGATAATGCCGTTAGCATAAGCCTTGTCAAACTCTTCAAGTCCGTTGCAGAAAAGACCAAAGCTTGTACAGATGAAAATGCGGTTTGCTTTAAGCTCTTTAAGCTTTGTAGCAACCTCAATCATTGAGTCACCTGATGAAATCATATCGTCAATGATAAGGCAATCCTTACCCTCAACATCGTCACCAAGGAATTCGTGAGCAAGGATAGGATTTCTGCCGTTAACAACTACTGAATAGTCACGGCGCTTATAGAACATACCGAGGTCGATGCCAAGAACGGTTGAGTAGTAGATACATCTGCCCATACCACCCTCGTCAGGTGAAATAACCATAAGGTGGTCATGGTCAATATTAAGGTCTTTAAAGTTCTTGGTAAGAGCTTTAATCATCTGGTAAGTGGGTGCAACGTTTTCAAAGCCCTTGAGGGGGATTGCATTCTGCACACGGGGGTCATGAGCATCAAATGTAATGATGTTTTCAACGCCCATATCTATACAAAGCTCCTGCAGAGCAAGTGCACAGTCTAATGATTCACGTCTTGAGCGCTTGTGCTGTCTGCCCTCGTAGAGCATAGGCATAATAACGTTGATACGACGAGCCTTACCCTCAACAGCAGAGATTGCACGTTTAAGGTTAGCATAGTGCTCGTCAGGTGAGTAGTGGTTTTCGTAACCGTACATATTGTATGTTATGCCGTGGTTAAAGCAATCACAGATGATGTAAATGTCATAACCTCTGACAGTTTCGTGAAGAACACATTTGCCCTCACCTGAACCGAATCTTGTGAAGTCGGTGTCGATAATGTAAGTTGCTCTCTGATAGCCGTAGAAAGCAATAGAGTTTTTGTGCTCACTTTCTCTTTCTTCACGCCATGAGGTGAGATAATTGTTGATTTTTTCGGCAAGCTCCTCGCAACCGGGGGTTGCAATAATACCTAAGGGGCCTACCGGGATTGTGTTTGGAATACCGAATGCATCTGCCACGACAATAACCTCCGTATGTAAATTTCTATAATATATTGTACTAACAATTAAGATTCATTTCAAGTATATTCGACAAATTTATTAATTAAAAAAATAAATGAAATGAATAAGGGTTTTTGTTACATTATCACAAAAGAAAGAGGCTGTAAAAAATTTGCGTTTTTTACAGCTCCTTATAATTCAAAATCACTTTTGTCAAAATCACTTGTCAGATTAATGGCTTTTGGCTCCCTTTTTAATGGGTCATATCTGAATTTTTTGCACTTTGAGGTAAGCTGCATAATACCGCCGATTTTACGACAGACTGCAACATCGCTATCCTTTGAAATTTCTGCATATTCACAATGTGCACATTGTGGTTCGTTTGCGCCTTTAAAAAGCTTGAGTGCCATAATTAATCACCAACCCTTACTATAACAAACACAATTTTAACACAAATTGCGTTTGTTATCAACCTCAAAAATTAAAACTACACACATAAGCACCATAAAAAGCGCAACGGGTATTCCATCGGTCAGAGCGTGGGTGGGTGTAAGCGTTGCGTTTACTGTAACGCATTGTGGGAAAATGTGTAGTAATTGTGAGCAGATAAACGCGCTGACAGCACCGCCTGCAATACGCCAGCCAAGGTAAATTTTTATCGGTACACCGCATATGGAAAGCTGTGGGGAAATCTGTGCTGCAACTGCAAGACCGCCAAAGCTTATAATGGCGCAGATTACGGGCAGTGAAAGTGAATTTTCAATACCCGTTTTTGTACCCATTGTTACCTCTGCAACGGAGTTGAAAAATATTTTAAGACTTTGATTGTGAATAAAAGAATTGCTAAGCTCACATATTGTGCTGAAAAAAAGTACCCAACCGCATATACCGAGGATAGCTTCAACAGATGATGAAACCGAGTTTATAAAAACATGCTCTTTAGGATAGTAGTTGCTTTCGCTCTTTGTTGTTAACGGTGTTGCCTTACAAGCAAATGTAGAAAAAACTCCGAGAAAGACCGAGGATAATACGCAGGAAAGGTAAATAATAACTCCGCTTATTGTGTTACCGAGCATAAATGTACCTACAGCGGTGATTACAAAAGAAGCACCCGGGTTAACACACCAATAAAATAATCTTGATGCCTCGCTTGGTGATATGAAACCACGGTTTTTAAAGTCTGTTATTGTTTTTGCGCCTATGGGATAACCACCGGCACACCCTAAAATAAAAGTTATGATTGCATACGTGTTTACGTGCGGTCGGTTTTGTGTTATTCTTTCCAGCCTTTTTGCCAAAAAACCTGTTACAGGGCTTTTGGAAATATACCCCGATAGAATCATAAACGGGAATAGCGAGGGTATAAGGTTTTCACCAAGCAGATGTAACCCTTTTTTTACGCCGAGTGATGCAATCTGGGGATGGGTCAGTAGTATAACCCCAAAAACAACTGTCCCCGAAAGGGACAAAATATTATTTAAAAGTACAGACTTGTGTAGCTTAATCAAATAATTTCACCTCAAAATATTTTATGTTTGCAGGGCATAGAAATATAATAATATTTGCAAAATGAAATGGAGGTAAGCTTTATTGAGGAGTAATCCGCTAAAGAAAATAAAAGAGGATTTTTTGTCACCGGCAATTGAACTGTATATGGATAAGCGACTGGTTATAACTGATTGTGAAGGCGTAATTGATTATTCTGAAAATGGTGTTGTACTGTGTCTCGGTGATAAAAATCTAAGGGTGTATGGTAGCAATTTAATGGTAAATTCCTTCTGCTACGGGCAGACGGATATAACAGGTAATATTACTTCAATTGAATTTGTGTAGGTGGTAGTGTGATAAGGCTTTTAAGACTTCTGCAGGGCTATGTTTTATTCGCTGCAGAGGGTGGTTTTACAGAAAGATTTTTGAATTTATGCAAGATAAACGGCATAAATCTGTGGAATATACAAAATGATGGTGTAAAGGTGAAAGCTTTTACATCTGCAAAGGACTTCAAAAGGATAAATTCAGCCGCTGAAAGGTCCGCTATGACCATAAAAATAGAATGTGAACGAGGATTTAAAACCTTCTTGACCCGCAATAAATATAGGGTTGGCGTGGTTGTAGGTCTGCTTTTGTCAACTGTGGTGATTATTTATTTGTCTGGCTGTGTATGGAATATTGAAATTCAACAAAAAGAGGGTGTAAAGATAGAAGCCTTTACAAAATCACTTGCAGATTTAGGGGTAAAAACAGGTGCAAGGATGTCTGGAATTGATATTTTAGCCGTTCAGGAGGAAATGCTCAGGCGTCATAAAGAGCTGTTATGGGTATCCCTCAATATTTTTGGTGGAAAAGCAGAGTTTCAATACACACTTGTCAATGAAAAAACACCCTCACCCGAAACGTTTTTGCCTACAAATCTAGTTGCAAGAAAAAATGGTGTTATTACCCTTGTGGAATGTTATCAGGGTACACCGTTGGTGAAGGATGGGCAATATGTTGCCGAAGGTAGCATATTGATTTCAGGTGTGCTAACAAATAAGGATAATACTGAAGCCCTTACTCAAGGTATGGGTAAGGTTTTTGCCAAAACACAAAACGTGTTAACATATAATGGTGGCGGTCAGGTCAATTGTGGTATCAGCGGTGAGGGTGAGCCTTGCTATGGCATATATTTTTTTGGACTTAATATACCCTTAGGCAAAAGGGGCGATGTTGAGCTTCAGAGTGTTACCCGATTATCCTTGTGGGGGAATAAAACACCTTTGCCTGTAGGGCTTGTGCGATATGATAATATCACTTTCACCGATTCTGACGTCAATCCCCTTGCACCACAGATAAGGCTTGATTTGTTGCTTAAATGTGTTGATGAAAAGCGATGTGAATATGAAAGCGCAATACTGAAGAGTGTGAGTTATGAAAGCAATGGAAAAGAGGATATGGTTTCACTTACTGCTAAAATCACCTGTGTTGAAGATATAGCGGTTGAAAAGTACATTTCTGTTGAAAAAAACTAATACCTTTTCACAAAAAATTCACGTTTTTTTAGTAGACATTTACAAAATTTGTGGTATACTATATTCCGTAAAATAAAAAACTATAATAGAGGTAATATTGTTGGAACAGATAATAAACGTTGACAGAATGGAGCAAGCTGTCAGCCTTTTTGGTAGCTTTGATGAAAATATTCTGCTTATCGAGAATGCTTTTCACGTAGATGTAATCAGCCGAGGCTCTGATATTAAAATCAGTGGTGAGCCTGAGGATGTGGGCAAGGCTATGAAGGCTGTCAATGGTTTGCTTATGCTCCTTAACAGAGGTGAGTCACTTAATGAGCAGAACGTGCGTTACGTGATTTCACTTGTGGGTGATGGTAATGAAGAAAAAATTACCGCTATGTCAGGCGACTGTGTCTGCATCACAAGTAAGGGTAAGCCTGTCAAGCCAAAAACCTATGGTCAGAAAAAATATGTTGAAACAATAAAAAACAACACAATTGTTCTTGGTGTAGGCCCTGCAGGTACAGGTAAAACCTACCTTGCGGTTGCTATGGCGGTTAACGCATTCCGTGCCAAAGAGGTTAATAGAATTATCCTTACGCGCCCTGCTGTCGAAGCAGGTGAGAAGCTTGGCTTTTTGCCGGGTGACCTGCAAAGCAAGGTTGACCCTTACCTGAGACCTTTGTATGATGCGCTTTTTGATATGCTTGGTGCAGAGAATTTTAATAAATACCTTGAGCGTGGCAACATTGAGGTTGCTCCCCTTGCGTATATGCGAGGCAGAACCCTTGTTGATAGCTTCATTATTCTTGATGAGGCACAGAATACCACGCCTGAGCAGATGAAAATGTTTCTTACCCGAATGGGCTTTAACTCAAAGGTTGTTGTTACGGGTGATATTACGCAGATTGACTTGCCCGACGGCAAACGCTCCGGTCTTGTTGAGGCTACAAAAATCCTTAAAAATATGGAGCAGATTGAGATTGTCCGTTTTTCAGATAAAGACGTTGTAAGACATAAATTGGTGCAGGATATTATCCGCGCGTACGAAAAATATGAGGAGGCAAAGAAAAGGAAATGAAAGAGAAAATCAGAGTAATTATCACAAACGACCAGAAGGCAGTTAAAATCCCTACAGGCGTCAGATTACTTGTAAGACGTTGCTGTAACGCTGTTCTTACATTTGAGGATTTTTCAGAGCCTGCTGAAATCAGCGTAACATTTGTTGATGATGAGCGTATACACGAGCTCAATAAAATGCATCGCGATATTGACAGAAGTACAGATGTGCTTTCATTCCCCTTGGGTGAAAACGGTGTTTACGATAAAAACCTTGAAACGGGCGCGTGTCTTTTGGGTGACATTGTAATTTCAGTTGAAACTGCTGTCCGTCAGGCGGATACATACGGGCACACACTTCAGCGTGAAATCGGCTTTCTTACAGTTCACTCAATGCTTCATCTTTTGGGTTATGATCACGTTAATGGTGGCATTGAGGCTGTGCGTATGCGTGAAAAAGAGGAGCACGTTCTTTCGGAACTGGGCTTTAAGCGTAATGAGTCCTACTATATGACCTCTGAGGAGGAATAAATATATGCAGGATATTGACAGTCTTTTACGAAGCTTTCTGTATGCCTTCAAGGGCTTCTGCTGGATGGTTTTTCACGAGCGTAACTTCCGCATTCACCTTGCATGTATGACGTATATGGCATATTTTTTGCTGAGATACGATTTTTTTGTTGTCAGCAAAATTGAGTGTACTGTATTAGTGCTTGCCTGTGCACTTGTGCTTGGCGGTGAAATGATTAACACGGGTATTGAAAAGGCAGATGACTCTGTATCGCGTGAGAAAAAGTACACCATAAAGGTATCAAAGGATGTTGCCGCAGGTGCGGTGCTTCTGTTTGCAATAGCAAGTGTCATTATAGGTGTAATCATTTTATGGCAGCCTGAAGCTTTTATAAAATTATTTGAGCATTACAAAAATGAGCCACAGTATATTGTTTACCTTGTGGCAAGCTTTGTTGTTGCCCTCACATTCATATTCAAGCTTAATTCAAACTTTATAAGAAAACTTAAAAAGAAATATATTCAGAAAAAGGAAAATAAATAATGACACAAAGAAAAACCGCGTTTATTGCAATTGTAGGCCGTCCTAATGTAGGTAAATCATCAATTCTTAACAGAATTCTTGGTCAGAAGGTTGCTATTGTTTCATCAAGACCACAAACCACACGTACAAAAATTATGGGTGTGCTTACAGAAGACGACGTACAGCTTGTTTTTACTGATACACCAGGCTTTCATAAGCCTAAAACAAAGCTTGGCGAGAAAATGATTAAAGCCGTTGATGACAGCATCGGCGGTGTTGATTCCTGCCTTTTTGTGACAGAGGCACGTGGTGAAATAAGACCAACTGAGCTTGAGCTTTTGCAAAAGCTGAAAAGCGAAAAAATTCCCGTTGTACTTGCTATTAACAAGATTGATATGGTAGCGGACAAGCAAGAGCTTATGGGTAGAATACTTGAGCTTACAAAGCTACTTGATTTTGATGCGGTTGTGCCCGTAAGTGCCCGTGATGGCGATGGTATGGATGCCCTTAAGGATGAACTTGTGAAATTGGCTGCGCCATCTGAATTTTTCTTCCCTGAGGATACACTTACAGACCAACCCGAGCGTGTACTTGCGGCTGAAATGATTCGTGAAAAGCTTCTGCACAGACTTAATGAAGAAATTCCGCATGGCATAGCTGTTTCTATTGAAAAAATGCGTGAGCGTGAGGATAAGCCTATTCTTGATATTGAGGCAATAATCTATTGTGAGCGCGAAAGTCACAAGGGTATTGTTATTGGTAAAAAGGGCGCTATGCTTAAAGAAATTTCAACAAATGCACGTCACGAGCTTGAAAATTTCTTTGAGTGCAAGGTTAATCTTCAATGCTGGGTAAAGGTTAAAGAGGATTGGCGTAACCGCGAAGGACTTATACACAATTTCGGATTGGATTAATTTAACTTTTATAAATGAAACTCCCCACGAATAAAATATTATTACAACAGTTCTTGGGGAGTGATTTTTTTGGATGAAAATAAACTGTGGGAACGCTTTTGCGAGAACGGTAAAATTGCAGATTATCTGCTTTATCGCAGTTGTGTGAATTCCCTTGGTAAAACGGAGATGGAGCCCTGTGATAAAAATAACTGCACCGGGACTGGTTATAAGGGAGCAGAGTGTAGGTGAATCAGACCGACTTATTACCGTGCTTACGGCTCGGTATGGTCTGGTGCGTGCTTTTTCAAGGGGCGCCAAAAAAACTAAAAGCAAAAAACTTGCGGCAACAGCATTGATGGCATACTCTGATTTTACTTTTGTTAAAACACGAGATGCTTATACAGTTGAGGAGGCACTTGTAAAAGAGGTGTTTTTTGAACTCCGTAATGACGTTGAAAAAACGTCATTAGCTCAGTATTTTTGCGAGCTTGCCAATGAGTTTTGCGAAGAAGAATTTGAGTCGGAGGAAATTCTCCGACTTTTTCTTAATGCGTTGTGGTTGCTTAAGGGTGATAAAAAATCCCCATCATTTATTAAAGCGGTAACAGAGCTTCGCCTTATGACGCTCAGTGGTTATATGCCTGCTCTTGTAGGGTGCGACACCTGTGGTGAATACGAGTCTGAATATATGTACTTTTCACCCGAAAGCGGTAAAATTTACTGTAAAGAATGCGCACCTGCAGGCAACATACATTGTCTTAGTGCATCTGTTGTACAGGCTATGCGTTATGTGTCACTATCAGATTTTGAAAAGATATTTTCATTTAGTCTTAATGATGACTCACTTGAAAGCTTTTGCAAAATATGTGAGTTTTATTTACTTAATAAAACACAACGTAAATTTAAAACACTTGATTTTTACAGAGTATTGTCCGGGCTATAAGATAATACTGTGAGGTATACTATGAACGAAATGAACAGACATTTAAAGGCACTTGAGTTTGATAAGGTGTTAGAGATGCTTGCTGTACGTGCTTGTAATGATGATGCACGTGAGCAGATTCTTAATTTGCGCCCTGAAACAAAGCTTAAAAATGCAAAAAGAACCATGCAGATGACTGAGGATGCTTACATAATGCTTGCAAAGCACGGCGGTCCGTCATTTGGTGGCCTTAAAAACGTTACAAACTCATTATCACGTGCCGCTGCAGGCGGTGTGCTCAGTATGGGTGAGTTGCTTGATATTGCAAGTACGGTAAGGGCGGTACGTTCTATTTGTGAATGGCGTGGAAACAGCGGTCAGGAGCAAAGGCTTATTGATATTTACTTCGGCTCGCTTATGCCTAACAAATATCTTGAAGAAAAAATAACAGGTGCAATTCTTTCAGAGGAAGAAATGAGTGATAATGCTTCCCCTGAGCTTGCATCAATCCGTCGTAAAATAAAGGCGAAAGAAAATAGCGTACGTGACCAGCTTGAAAAGCTTATACGCTCAGGTAGTCTTAAAACTGTTTTGCAGGATGCTATTATCACCCAGCGTAACGGCAGATACGTTGTGCCTGTTAAAAATGAGCATCGCGGTGCGGTGTCGGGTCTTGTGCACGATACATCATCAACAGGTGCGACAGTATTTATTGAGCCTACAGGTGTTGTTGAGGCAAATAACGATATACGTGTGCTAAAGGGTAAAGAGGCACAGGAGATTGAGCGTATTTTATATGAGCTTTCTGTGGAGGCAGGTGGCTTTGCTGAAGAAATTAAGGGTAGCTATGAAAGTGCCGTTGAAATTAACGTGATTTTTGCAAAGGCTCACCTTGGATATCAGATGAAGGGTAGTGTGCCCATTCTTAATGATGATGGTGAAACACTTCTTAATAAAGCACGTCACCCGTTGATTGACCCCAAGAAGGTGGTTGCTACAGATATCCGTCTTGGTAAAGAGTTTGATACCCTTGTTATTACAGGCCCTAACACAGGCGGTAAAACAGTTGCAATCAAAACAATCGGTCTGCTTTCAGCTATGGCATCTACAGGTATGCTGATACCTGCTTTTGATGAAAGTAAGGTTAGTGTTTATGACCATATTCTTGTTGATATAGGTGATGAACAGAGCATTGAGCAATCATTGTCAACATTTTCATCGCATATGGTGAATATTGTAAATATTCTTGCTGTTGCTGATGAAAAATCACTTGTACTTATTGACGAATTAGGTGCAGGTACAGACCCTGTTGAGGGTGCTGCACTTGCTATGGCAATACTTGAGCAGCTTCATCGACAAGGTGCGAAAATTGCCGCTACCACACACTATGCAGAGCTTAAGGCATACGCTCTGCAGACCCCTCGTGTTGAAAATGGTTCTTGCGAATTTGATGTGAATAGCCTTAAGCCTACCTACAGGTTGCTTATTGGTATTCCCGGCCGATCAAATGCTTTTGCTATATCTGAAAAATTGGGTATAGATAAGGGTATTATTGAGAGGGCAGGGGAGCTTGTTTCATCTGAAAATGTGCGATTTGAGGACGTTGTTGATATGCTCGAAAAAAGCCGACTTGAAATGGAGGACGAGCGTTCAAAGGCGGTAGAAATTACTGAATCTGCAAAAAAAGACAGAGAAAAGGCAGAAAAGCTTTTGAGTGATGCGCAATTCCGCAGAGACAGAGAAATTGAAAATGCCCGCGGTGAGGCTATGCGAATTGTTGAACACGCCCGACGTGAGGCAAATGCGTTACTCAATGAGGTTGAAAAGCTTAAAAAAGAGGCAAAACAGACTAAAGATGCGGCAGACCTTGCCCGTCGCGCAAAGAGTGCTGTTAACTCTCATCTTAATTCCATAAACAATGCGGTTAACCCTGTGTTTGATTCAATTGACGATGACGATGATTATACCTTGCCTCGTGAGTTGCAGGTAGGTGATACAGTTTACTGCAAAACCATAGGTAAGAACGCAACAGTTACTGCCCTTAAGGATAAAAAGGGTAACGTTGAAATTGCCGCAGGAATGCTTAAAATGAGGGTTAAAGAGGATAGCCTCAGGCTTGTGGACAAGCCAAAGGCAGAAAAGAAAAAGCCCGTATCAACCGGTAGAATTACAGGTGACAGCCGTGCAACAATGCAGGTTAACAACCGCTGTGATTTGCGTGGCCTTATGGTGGATGAGGCTATAATTGTGCTTGATAGATTCCTTGATGATTTGTTAAGGTCGGGTCTTACAGAGTGTACAATTATCCACGGTAAGGGTACGGGTGCTTTAAGGGCAGGTATACAGAAATACCTGAAAGGTGACCCACGAATCCGCACCTTCAGATTAGGTACCTTTGGTGAGGGTGAAAACGGAGTTACAATTGCTGAAATCAAGTGATGATATATGGCAGATGTTTCATTTTATTTGTGTGTTGCAAATTGTAGTATATATATGTTATAATAATACGAATTTATTCAGAAGTATTTTTATTTGAGGAATTATTTATGAAAAAAAGATTAATGGCTTTATGTATGGCGGTTGTTATGACTGCTGTTGTATTCACCGTTGCAGGTATTAAAAAAGATGTCAACGTAAGTGACGTTTCTTACGCTCAGCGTAACACCTATGCCGAGGGCGAAACTATACAGTCTACAGCACAGACCACCCTTTTTAACAATCCTGTTGACGATTTTATTGGCAACAAGGTTGAGGGCGCATCAAATGCATACGATGTTGTGAGTGATCTTGCAGGTATGGCAGGTGACCTTGGCGGTAGCATCGATATGGGCGGCCTTGGTGGCGATATGGGCGGTCTTGGTGATGCCTTAGGTGGTATTGGTGATGTTTTCGGCGGTATGTTTGGGGGCGGTGGCAACACACCTCAAAGCACACAGAGTGTTACATATAGCGTTGTTGAAACAACCGTAGGGCAAATTCAGGTTGTACCTGCCGCAACACAGAATTACGGTACTGCACCTGTTACCATTCCGTCTGCTTCTACACCATCGGCAAGTCAGTCATCTATGACTACAATGTCATTAAATACAGCCGAAACTGTCGATTTTGCTGCTGTTGCAAACCCCTATCAGAAGCCCACAGGTGAGCTTAAGGGTGGTGACACAGGCGAGGGTGTTAAGTGGATGCAGTGGATATTCATTTACACACGCTACGGCCTTAAGGATGACGGTATTACAGGTGTTTTTGATGAAGACACAATGGCTGTTGTTAAAAAACTCCAGAAGGAAAATAATATGACTGTTAACGGCATCGTTAACGATGCTGTTATTGATAAAATTGAAAAGCTTTATTACGCATCAACATATACTCAGCCTACTGTCGTAGCTACAACCGGAGGAGCAAATACTCTTACTTCACCCGTTGTTGTGCCTGAGCAGGATAATACTGTATTAATCCTTTTATTTGTTGTTGTTTTACTTGCCTGGATTTTAGTAATTGTTTTTGTTGTAACAGTTGTTATGAAAAGCAAAAAGAAAAAGGCAAAGGCTAAAAAGAATGAAGAAAAAACGGATGTTGCGGAGGAAAAGTCCGAAACACCTGAAGAAAATAAATAATTTTTGTTCCGAAAGGGGACTGTGTTATGGATAAATATTTAATCATAAATGCTGATGACTTTGGTATGTGCCACTCTGCAAACCAAGCTGTTTTTGACCTTTTTGAAAAGGGCGGTATTACATCTGCAACAATTATGACCCCCTGCTCTTGGGCTAAAGAGGCAGGCGTGTGGGCTGCAAAGCACCCTGAGTATGCAGTTGGTGTGCACCTTACATTCACAAGTGAATGGGGCAATTACAGGTGGTCACCCCTTGCACAAGGTGACACAAGCTCACTCCGCGATAGTGAGGACTTTATGTACCACGAGTCTGACGAATTTGAAGAAAAAAGCGACCTTGACCAGGTTGAAAATGAAATCCGTGCACAGATTGCCCGTTTTAAATCGTTTGGTGTAACACCCTCACATCTTGATAACCATATGGGTTCATTATACGGTATTGAGTCAGGCAGATTTGAACTTCTTAATCTTACACTTGATATTGCAGGTGAAGAGGGGCTTCCATTCCGCTTCCCCGGTACATTTGTACCCGAAATGTTTAGTAATGATACACTTGCTGTTAAGATTGATACAGACCTCATTAGTATGTTCTTTAATAAAATTGTGGATCATGCAAATTCACTTAAGGTTGCTGTGCCTGATTATCTTATTCCGGGTGAGTGGAACGGCCCACAGAATGACAGCTATGAAAACTTTAAAGAGTACATATATGAGCTTTATCGTTCATTCCCCGAGGGTGTAACTGAAACTTACATTCACCCTGCTTTTGAAAGCGATGAGCTTAAAGCTATTTCAGGTGCTTGGCACCGCCGTGTATGGGAGCATAAATTGTTCTCAGATCCACAGACACTTCAGCACATTGATGCTCTTGGTATCAAGCTTATTAATTACAGAGATTTGGCAAAAATGAAATTTGGCAAATAAAAAAATTAACGCTCAGGTTGTATAAACAGCCTGAGCGTATTTTTATAACATCATTTCAATTATATGGGCAGGGGCATCCTTTGAAAAATCATCATTCAGAATATGATTTTTTTCGTGGGCAAGGGATTTCCTTTTTGCCTCATCAGATAAATCCATATTAATGTATATATTATAATCACCGTTGGAGTCGGGCACGGTAAACGCCCTCACTGTCAGCGGCATTTTTATTTCGCGGATATGAATCAAGCCTGGTCCTCCTCGTTATCAACTAAAGCCTTAAACATAACTAAAAACGAATCAAGCTGTTCTTCGGTCGCCTTGTCTGAAAGGTCGAAGAGCAGTTTTCTTTTTTCAAAAAGTCGGTCGCGGATGCCGTCAACGGGGTCGGCAACTTCATCAAAGTAGCCTAATGAAATATTAAAATACTGTGCAATTTTCTGTAATGTCTGAGTGGATAGACTTTTGGTTCTGCCCTGCTTTAATTCGGTTATTGTGCTTTTGGGAATACCAATAGCATTACATAAATTTGCAGGTTTTATACCTTTTTCTTGACATAATTTGTATATTTTGTCGTACATAGACACTTTGAACGCCCCTTGTTTTGTTGAAGTATACGAAAAACGAACAAACGTTCGAATTTGGGTTGAAAAGTACAAAATCCTGTACTACAATATATGTGCAGTTCGGAAATCTGTACGTTTTTTGGTTACTAATATAACTTATTTAAAAGTTTATGTCAATACCTTAAATCGTACTTAACACTATTTTAACTTCAGGAGGTCGAAAATGGCAAAAAAATTAGAGGCGTTTATTGAATGCCCTTATTACTTGGATTATGGTGATGATGCTATCACTTGCGAGGGCGTTTGTGATAACGGAATAACAAAGCATATTTTTAACAGTAGGGCAGCTTTTATGAATCAGATTGATAACATCTGTAGTCAGCATGGCGGTAAAAAATGCCCCCATTACAGAGCAGTAAGCTTACTTTACGAAAGGGGCTTGCGTAATTGAGTCAGTCTGCTGATCAGAAAAAAGTAAAGCGTATTTCATCTGCTGCATCAAATATGAGTGTGCTTGTTGATGATATGGTTAAAAAGGCGCTCAAGTCATTTAAGGCAACGGGCTCACCTGATTTGGATGCACGTTTTTTAAAAGAAAGTATTGGTGCCCTCAGGGAGCTGTACGCGTTACTTGAGGATTGCGATGGTGATAGCACGGAGTGTGATGGTGTACTTATTCGTATCGAAAAGCAGTTGGAGGAGTGGTCAAGGTGACAGAGCTTGTAATATCACCACCTAATAAAAAACAAGCCGAATTTTTTAGCTGTACCAAAAGATTTGTGGGCTATGGCGGTGCACGTGGTGGGGGTAAATCGTGGGCATTACGTACAAAGTTTGTTTTACTTGCCTTCAATTACCCCGGGTTAAGGCTTTTGCTTTTGCGTAAAACTCTGCCTGAACTACGTGAAAATCATTTATTGCCTTTACTATCACAGCTTAACGGAATTGCCCGATATAAGCGTGAGGAACGAGCATTTATCTTTCCGAATGGTTCGCGTATAAGGCTTGGGTATTGTGATACCGAGGGTGATATTTATCAGTATCAGGGTCAGGAATATGACGTTATAGGTGTTGAGGAGTGTACTCACTTTACCTTTACGCAGATACAATTCCTTACTACCTGTAACAGAACAACTCGTAATGATTTCAAGCCCCGTATGTACTTTACGGGTAACCCTGGTGGTGTTGGTCACAACTGGTTTAAGCGTCTTTTTGTAAAGGGGCGTTACGAGGGTGCCGAAGATCCCGATGATTATGAATTTATACCTGCAACAATTGATGATAATACTGTGCTTATGACTAAAAACCCCGAGTATGTAAAGGTCCTTGACAGTCTGCCTGAAAAGTTACGTCAAGCTCATCGCTTTGGTAATTGGGATATTTTTGACGGACAGTTTTTTGAGGAGTTCAGGGATAATCCTGACCACTATACAGACGGTATAAACACCCACGTTATTGAACCCTTCGAAATACCTGCCGACTGGCTTATTTATCGTTCATTTGACTTTGGTTATGCAAAGCCCTTTTCGTGTGCATGGTGGGCGGTAGATTATGACGGAAGGCTATACAGAATAATGGAACTTTATGGGTGTACGAAAACACCTGATGAGGGTGTGAAATGGCCACCCGAAAAAATCTTTTCAGAGATTGCGCGTATTGAATCTGAACACAGGTGGCTTAAAAACAAAAATATATTAGGTGTTGCTGACCCTTCAATATGGGATGCTTCACGTGGTGAAGCAATTATTGAAGCGGCTAACAGAAACGGCATATTCTTCAACAAGGGTGACAATAAACGATTACCCGGTTGGATGCAGGTGCATTATCGTTTGCATTTTGATAATGACGGAATACCAATGATGTACGTCTTTAATACGTGCAAGGGCTTTATACGCACCTTGCCCGAATTGAAATTCAGTAACACAAACCCCGAGGACCTTGACACAACAGGTGAGGACCATATTGCTGACGAGGTGCGTTATATGTGTATGGCGCGACCTATTGCCCCTGTGTGCAAAAGACAAGAATCTTTGATAGGTGATGACCCCCTTGATTTGTGTAAAGGGCGATACAGAAAAATTTAAGGAGAAAAATAATGACAGAGGATAAAGAAAAAGTAACGCAGACCTACCGCGCAGAAAAGGTGGCAACACAAACAGGACTTTTTGGCGTTATAGGTAAAGAGCAGGTTGAGACTGCAACAGATATTTTAAAGAAATATAAAGAGGCTAAAGCAACCCTTGAAAACAGAATAATTGATAATGAACAATGGTTTAAAATGCGTCATTGGGAGCAGTTAAGGGCAAGCAAGGGGAATGAAAACGCATCTGCCTGGCTTTTTAATTCAATTGCAAACAAGCACGCTGACGCTATGGATAATTTCCCTATGGTGAGCGTATTGCCCAGAGAAGCAAGTGATACACGTGCCGCAGAAATTCTGACTCAGATTCTGCCCGTTGTGTTTGAGCGTAACGGCTTTGAAAAAATTTATAGTGATTGTTGGTGGTACAAGCTTAAAGCAGGTACAGGCGTTTACGGAATGTTCTGGAATCCATTGAAAAATAACGGACTCGGTGACATCGAAATAAAACAGGTTGACATACTCAATCTTTTCTGGGAGCCGGGTATCAAGGATATTCAGAAAAGCAAAAACCTTTTTCACGTGGAGTTAACAGATAACGATACTTTAGTGTCACTCTATCCCCAATTAAAGGGTAAATTGGGTAGTTCTGCTGTTGAGATTTCACATTACGTATATGATGATGCTGTCGATACATCACAAAAAACTGCAGTAGTAGACCGCTATTACAAGATTATTGTAAATGGTGTTGAGCAGGTGCATTATATGAAATTCTGTGGCGACGAGCTGCTTTATGCATCAGAAAATGACCCGTTTTGCCGTGAACGTGGCTTTTATGACCACGGTAAATACCCATTCGTATTTGATACGCTTTTTGTTGAGGAGGGTACACCATGTGGTTTTGGATACATTGATATTATGAAGGATGCCCAAAAGCAGATTGATATGCTTTCAAACGCTCTTGTGCGTAACGCTTCTATGGCATCAAATCCACGCTACTTCATCAATTCTGCAGGTGCGGTAAACGAAGAGGAGTTTGCAGATTGGAGTAATAACTTCGTTCACGTGGCAGGCAGCAATCTTGGTGAGGACAGCATACGTGAAATCAGGCTTTCGGGTATACCTGAAATTTACCTTGGTATACTCAACAGTAAAATTGACGAGCTTAAAGAAACAAGCGGTAACCGTGACTTTTCGCAGGGCGGTGTTTCGAGTGGTGTTACTGCCGCAAGTGCTATTGCTGCTTTGCAGGAGGCAGGCAGTAAGCTGACCCGTGATATGGTTAAAAGTGGTTACAGAGCCTTTTCAGAGCTTAACTTACTTGCAGTTGAGCTTATACGTCAGTTTTATGATGAGCCACGATTCTTCCGCATTTTGGGTGCAAACGGACAACAGGAATTTATTGCCTATGACAACTCGGGTGTGAAAATCAGTACGGGTAGTTTTGGTGAAGAAATTTATGCAAGAAAACCTATATTCGATATTAAGGTAAGTGCCGAAAAATCAAGTCCGTTTTCCAAAATCAGTCAGAATGAGCTTGCTTTACAGCTGTATTCAGCAGGGATTTTTAACCCCGAATTACGTAGTCAGGCGGTTATGGCGCTCAGTATGATGGATTTTGAGGGCAAAGAGCAGATTCTTGCCAGACTTACTTCAGAGGTGACTCCCTTATGACGAAGGTAACCTACCGTCAATACTATGACAAGTTTCTGATTATTGCAGAGGGTCATAGTGAGTCTGCCCAAAAGGGGAGTGATTTGGTTTGTGCAGGGTTTTCAAGCCTTATTTATACCCTGATTAATACTGTTGCCGATGAAAGTGCAAGTGGCAGGGTTAAATTAATACGTAATATTATTCGTGACGGGTATGTGTGTCTTGAATTTGAACCCTTTGATTTTGCTTATGACAGGGTAAAGGGTATAGTAGACACCTTTTTGACAGGTGTATATATGCTATGCGAAAACTTCCCCGATAATATAAAAACTGAATAATGTGTTTATTATCGCGTACGGCCGACGCGTTTATATAAATGACACTTCGGAAAGACGATGAATGAAAAACTCTTTTATTTATGAAAGGAAAAATTAATGAAAAAATTTTTATGGCATACTCCCGATTTGCAGTTGTTTGCAGGTGAGGGCGACTCTGCAATCGGGGAAACGGGCGAAAACCTTGCCGTCGCCGGGCAGGATGGTGCCTCTGAAGCTGATCCTGAAACAGAATTTAATGACCTTGTAAACGGTAGATTCAAGGAGCAGTTTTCAAAAAGAACACAGGCGATTATTGACAAACGCTTTAAAGCAACAAAGGAGCTTGAGGCTTTTAAGGATAAGGCCCAGCCGATACTTGGCGCATTGTACGAAAAGTATGAAATTGATAATGGCGATATTGAATCCTTGGGTCAGGCTATGGCAGATGAAAAAGAAAAATCTCAGCGTGACCTTGCAGGGAAAAGCCTTCGCAAAAAAATAGGCTCATGGATTAATCAAAGCAGAGAGCTTCAAAAAACGATGCCTGATTTTGACTTACGCGCCGAGTTAAGGGCAGACCCTATGTTTGGCAACCTTCTTTTAAGTGGTTTACCGCTTAAGACAGCGTACGAAACCATTCACCACAATGAAATACTTAATGGTGCGGTGGCTTATACAGCTGATAAGGTGCGTCGTCAGGTTGTGCAGGGCATTGAGGCACGCGGTATGCGACCTGTTGAAAACGGCGTAAGCTCTGAGGGGGCAATTGTTACCTCGGTAGATGTCAATTCCCTGACCTCACAAGATATTTTAAAAATACTTAAACAGGTTGAGAACGGTGCAAATATTACTTTTTGACACCGTTGGAAAGGATTTTTTATGACAGATTATATTTTAAATATTCAGCTTTTTGCCGCAGGTGACGAGGTTAACACAACTGCAACAGACACTCTTTCAGCAGAGATGAAAACATTTTATGATAAAACACTTATTACACTTGCATCGCCCTACCTTGTGCACGATCAGTTCGGTCAGAAACGTGATATCCCTAAAAACGGCGGTAAGATTATTGAATTCCGCAGGTTTTCATCAATTCCTAAGGCACTTACACCCCTTACAGAGGGCGTAACACCCACAGGCAACAAGCTTAACGTTTCAAGTGTAAGTGCCACAGTTGAGCAGTATGGTGACTACATTGAGCAGTCAGACCTTCTTGAATTAACCGCAGTTGATAACACTATTGTTGAAGCCACAAAACAGCTTGCTTCACAGGCAGGTCTTACAATGGATACCATCGTAAGAAACGAAATTGTTGGCGGTACAAACGTGCTTTATTGCCCCAAGGTGAGTGGTGCAACTGAAACTGTTGTTACTTCACGTAGTGCGATTGATAAAACATCGCTCCTTCGTGTTAAGGATGTTTTCAAGGCAGCTGCAGAGCTTAAAGCCATGAATGCACCTAAAATTGACGGATACTATGTTGGTATTATTCACCCTTATGTTGCTTATGACCTTATGCAGGAGGCAGGTAATCAGTGGATGGATGTACAGAAATACGCTACACCCGAAAATATGCTTAAGGGTGAAATCGGTTGCCTTGGTGGCGTGCGTTTTGTTGAAAGCACAGAGGCAAAAATCTGGAATGAGGGTGCAAACAATTGTGCCGTATTTGCCACAATGATTATCGGTGCCGATGCCTACGGTGTAACAAGCGTAAACGGTGGTGGAGTAGAACATATTGTAAAACAGAAGGGTTACGGGAATGATCCTCTTAACCAGCGTTCATCTATCGGTTGGAAGGGTCTTAAAACTGCAAAGCGACTTGTTGAAGAATATATGATTCGTGTAGAGAGTGGCTCAACATTCTCAGCAACAGCTAAGGCAAACTAAGTGTTTGCAGTGATATTCACCTTGCGGTGAGTGATATTGCTACGCAGCGATATTACACTTCGTGTAGTGATATTGACCTTCGGTCAGTTTCGGGGAAGCTCCGCTTCCAAACATTGTAGAGCTTCGCGGTGTGTTAAGTTGATGTGGATTTGTTGAATGTATAAATGCGCTCGTTACGATTAGATTTTTCTTGACATAGCAATGTAATCAATACGAAGTGTTCCGAAACTTAACATTTACAATTTAAAATTTAAAATTAAAAGGGGATGTGGTGTCACACCACATCCCCGAAACAGGAGGTTTATTATGGCAAATAAAAATACAAATACCACAGGCGAAAAGCTTGTCAGCGTTTTTATACCCAAACAGTCACGTAATGATACAGAGCGTTTTATTGCTGTTAATGGTGAACGCATTCTTGTGCAGACGGGTAAAAGTGTTGAAATACCTGAACGTTTTGCCGAGGTAATCAAAAACAGCGAAAACATGGCAGCTGTATCAGCACAGTATATTGATGCAAATATTTCTGTTTAAGGAGTGGTTTTATGACACTTTCTGATGCTATTGAAGGCTTTGACAGAGAGCACCCTGACAGTACTCCATTTCACCTTAAGGTTCAGTGGATTTCACAGCTTGACCATAAAGTATATGCAGAAATTCTTGCTCCTCGTGGGTATGGTGATTTTAAGGGCTATGACCTTGAAACACCGCAGAATACTATTCTTGCAGTCCCTGATGTATATGGTGAAATTTATGAGTATTATATTAAAATGAACATTGATTTGCGTAATGGTGAAATTGAACGCTTTAATAATAACGCGGTACTTTTTAACCGTACCTATAAAGAGCTTTTTGATTATATTAACCGCAAAGAGGCTGTGAAAAAGCAGACTAAAATATCGGCAGGTGATCTGATTGTTTAAGCCGTTTTTAAATGATGTTAACAATAAAAGTGAGTTTATTTCAGCTTTTGGTGGGCTTGTTGACAAAATAATTATTCCCGAAAACTGCTTTCAGCAACAGCATAATATGAGCTTGCGTCGGTATCCTGCACTTTCACCCCGCAGTAAAAGAGCTTTTTCGGATAGCGCAAAGGGACTTTTTTATGGTCTGTTTTCTAAAGAAAAGCTTTGCTACATACGTGACGGCTACCTTTATATCGGTGGTGATAAAATTCTTGAGCCATATTTCGGTAATTCATCTGACGAAAGAATTTTTGTATCTATGGGCTCACGTCTTGTGGTTTTCCCTGATAAGGTTTACATAAATACAAAGGATTATTCTGATTTTGGTTACCTTGAGGCAGAGTTCACCTCGTCAGGTGCTGAATGCTTATTGTGTAACGCCAATGGCGAAGTATATGATGCGTTCACCCCGTCAGTCACCGAGCCTACAGATGGTAAAAATGGTGACTTGTGGCTTGATACATCGGGTGAAGACCCTATACTCAAGCAGTTTTCTGAGGCTATGGGCTCATGGGTGGAGCTTAGTGGTACAAGGGTTAAAATAATCTGCCCCGGTATAGGCACTCAGTTTAAGGTGCACGATGGAGTTACCTTATCAGGCTTTGATGAAGCAGGTATTTCGGGCGATTATATCATCAGGGATTGTGATGTGGATTATATAACCATTACCGCCTCGGTATCATCAAAGGTCACAATAACAGATGAGTTTACAATTTCACGCAAGGTGCCTCAAATGGATTTTGTGTGTGAAAGCAATAACAGACTATGGGGATGCTCATCGGAAAAAAACGAGATTTATGCATCACGCCTTGGTGACCCCACAAACTTTTATGCATACGAGGGTATTTCAACCGATAGCTTTGCTGTAAGCGTAGGCTCGGATGGTGAATTTACTGCATGTACACCTTACAGAGGATATATCCTTTTCTTTAAAGAGAATTGCGTGCATAAAATATATGGTCAGAATCCGCCGTACACAGTTACAACCTCATATATACGTGGCGTTGAAAAAACAAGCGGTAAATCATTAGTTACTCTAAATGAAACACTTTATTATAAATCGCCTACCGGTGTATGTGCCTATGAGGGTGGTGTGCCTGTGAATATTGGTGAGGACCTGGGTGAGGGGCGTTATAACAGGGCTGTTGGTGGCGCTGTAGGTAACAAATACTATATATGTATGACTGATAAAACTGGTAAAAGAAATTTGTTTTGCTACCATGAGGACAAGTCTATGTGGACCCGTGAGGATGATATAGATATAAGCGCCTTTGCGGTAAATGACTGTAACCTTTACTTTGTTGAAAGGCAAGATGAATATCACAGGTTAGGCATTATTGATTCTGATAATATGTACGGCTCATATGCAGGTGATATGAAGGGGTTTATGCTTGAGGATGACTTTACATGGAGCTTCAAAACGGGTCTGTGGGGACTTGATTTACCCTTTAATAAATACTACAACGCCTTCACTATAAGGGGGCGTGGTGAAAAGGGTGCTGAAATATCTATTGCCTATGATGTAGATAGTAGGGGTGATTATACCCATTGTTTTACAAAAGATTTAGATGAAACAGGCTCATTTAATATTCACATAAATGCACCACGCTGTGACCATATTGAGTTCCTTGTTAAGGGTATAGGTGACGTAACTATATTTTCGGTGATGCGTGATATCGGTATAGGAAGTGAAGTTTATGTATGACCTTAATCTTATAGTGCCGGATATTTCGTCACCAAAATATTCTCAGGAAAACAAATTTTTACTGCTGAAGAATTATCTTTATGAGTTGAATGAGGCACTTTCGTTTGCTCTTGCCGATAAAAGCTATGGTGAAATAATTGAAATCAAAAAGAGTGTTGAGGATTCAAAAAACAAACAGTCTGTAGGTGTCAGACAGCTTCAAGCACAAAGTGTTAAAAGGTTCAATGAGTTAAAAGAGCAAATTATTTCTACTGCAGAAGATATTGAAAACAATTATAAATCGGATATTGAGCAATCTGAGTCACAGATTATACAAAGTGTACAAGGTGAATTTGTTGCGAAAAGTGAATTTGGTGACTATAAAAATACGGTTGAAACAGCACTTAATCAGCAGGCAGAAAGCATAAGCCTTAATGCAAAAAGTGTAGAACAAGTGCAGAGCAACTTGGGTCATTTGGGTGAGAGTCAGGAAAAAATCAGGGAGGATATGAATGCAGATGCCCTGAACCTTGAGGAGTATAAAAAGACTGCACGAAGTGAGCTTTCGGTACAATCAGATGCTATAATATCACAGGTTGAAAACGTGTATACCTCTAAAAATGAAACCGAGCAATTAGAAAGTCGCATTGAGTCAAAAATAGTGCAGAACGCCACAGATGTAACCGAAACCTTTAATCAGCGGTTTGAGCAAACCTCAGAGCATATAGGTGAGGTTGAGGCTTCTATGTCTGATTTTGTTACGGAGCTTGAGGTGTATATAAGGCGCGGTGAGCTTGCAGAGGGCGTTTTCGGTATTGAAATAGGCAGAACAGACAGTAACATAAAGGCGCGTTTTACCAATGATCGCTTGTCGTTTTATCGTGGTACTACCGAAATTGCTTACGTATCGGGCAATAGCTTGTATATTACCGATGCCCACGTACTTGATTACCTTAAAATCGGCAATAGCGCTCAAGGATATTTTATGTTTGACTCAACAGATAACGGACTTGAAGTGAGGTGGATAAATGGCTAACATTTTTGGCTCTTGTACAGGTAGTACAGGGAAAAAGTATGACTTGTGGATTACTGTAATTCAGAATACACAGAATTCCTCCCAAAATAAAAGTAATATTACCGCTAACTTTTTTATTCGTCGTAATGATGGTGTAGTTGATTCTGCATATAACCTTGTTGAAAGTCAGAATTCAGTTACTCTTAAAATCGGTGGTACGGTAAAGGTAAATAAAAATCTGACCATAGACACTCGCAATAACGTTTATTGTCGCCTTGCAACCTGGACAGGCGATGTTACACACAATTCTGACGGTACGTTGAATCTTACGGTAAGCGGTCAGTTTACTATGGGTAACAGTAGCCTTACGGGTGGTAGTGTAAGCGGTAGCTTTAAGTGTACGCCTTTGGGTAAAACCTCTGCCTTAAGCTTTAACAACACTACAGTAAATCCCGGTGGCACAATACAGGCAACAATAAGTGCGTCATCAAGCACCTTTACCCACAAAATCAAGTGGACCTTAGGCACCAAAAGTCAGGTTACTACCTTGGCTGCAGGTGTTAGTGTAGCCAATTTTTCAGTACCCCTTAACTGGGCAAATGAAATTCAGAAAAGCCTTAGCGGTTTAATGACAGTAACACTTGAAACATACAGCGGTGGTCAGAAAACAGGTGCCTCTACCAATACAGTTAAAGTAATAATACCTGCAACAGATACGTTTAAGCCTGATTTTGATTTAGTTGTAACACGTAATGATAACGGAGTGCCCTCTTCTTGGGGGGAATACGTAAAGGGTGTCACTACTGTTACAGTTAACCCTGCTAATGTTATGTATAAGTATGGCGCAGGGTATTACATGACAACCATTACTGTTGGTAACGTAACAAAACGTGAAATACCTGCAACCTTTGATCTGACTCAATCAGGTAGTGTGAAAATTACTGTAACTGTAAAGGATACACGCGGACTCAGTACAACTAAAACGATGACAATACCCGTGCAGGATTACTCACCACCATCAATAAACGTTACCTCATTAGAGCGTTGCGATGTGGTAGGTGGTGTTAATTCTATGGGTCGTTGTATGTTGTTGAAGTATTCATCGTCAGTCAGTGCTGTTAATGGTAAAAATAGTGGCATTGTTACTGTGAAATACAGACCATCAGATGAAACTGTATGGTCAAATCCCTTGACTTTATCCGGTAAAAACGTATGTTTCGGTGATGGTGCTATTGATGTTACAAAAACATACGCTGTGTGTATCACAATAAAGGACAGTATTAACATAAGTGGTATTGACACTATTCTTTATTTGCCTAATGGTGATATTCCGTTCAATATCAGAAAAGGCGGTAAGGGTGCCGCTTTTGGCAAGTTTTCTGAAAAAGATAATCTGCTTGATATTAATTGGGATTTGAAGGTGAATGGTGGCATTGAAATTTCGGGTATGCTCAATTACGAAAAGGTGACTTGTGAATGTACCGAAAAATCTAAAGATATTCTTGCAGATTTACGCTATTATCCGGCGCTCAATACCGTATTTGTACGTATGAGGCTTGTGGCGGCTACGGGGCTTAGTGCCAAGGATACCCACTATGTTGCAAAGGTCAGCGACAGATTACCGGGCTTATTTATGCCAATGAACTGTATGGTTGGCTTCGATAGCGGTGGTCAGAGTACGGCAGGTATTCTGTATGGTAATGGTTATATAGTTGTGCGTTCTGATGAACCGATAATGCCCGATACACAGATATACATAAGCGGTTTTTATGTAGCAGACTATAATGCCACATAAAAGCTTAAGAAAGGATGATGAAAAATAGCCTATTCAACAATTTCTTATGGTTCCTCTGGTGAGGATGTAAAAAAATTACAGGAAAGCCTTAATGCAAAAGGCTATTCATTGACTGTTGATGGTGTTTTTGGCGATAAAACCCGTGCAGCAGTTAAGGATTATCAAAAAAAGAATGGCTTGAGCGTTGATGGTGTGGTTGGTTCTAAAACATGGGGTGCGCTTAATAAAAGCACATCCGGTGCGAAAAAACCATCATCAACAAGTACAAGCACCACAACAACTGTATCCACAAAAAATAAAAGACCTGAATACGAAAAAAGCCAGGCGGTAAAGGATGCAGAAAATAAGCTTAACGATTGGGAAAAGAATAAGCCGGGTGAATATAAAAGTAAATATGATGACAGTATTGCAAGTCTTGTAGATGATATTCTTAATCGTGAAGATTTTAGTTATGATATGGCATCAGACCCATTGTACCAACAGTACAGACTGCTTTATACAGAAAATGGTCAGAATGCTATGCGTGACACAGTAGGTCAGGCATCAGCTCTTACGGGTGGCTATGCAAACTCTTATGCGGTTACTGCGGGCAATCAGGCATACGCTGATTACCTTGATGAACTTAACGGAATTGCTCTTGATTTAAGGGACAGAGCTTATGAAATGTACAAGGATGAGGGTGACAAGCTTATTGAGGATGTTACGTTGTTGCGTAGCCTTGATGGTGATGATTATCAAAAATACCTTGATACTCTTGAAAATTATTATGCCGACGGTGATTACCTCCTTAAAAAACTTTCGCAGATGAGTGACAGCGAGTTTGATGCATTCCTTGCTGAGGTTGAAGCGTGGGAAAATGACCGCGATTATGAATTTAAAAAGTATCAGGATGATCTTGACAGACAAGAGTTTGAAAAGGAAATGGCGTTCAAAGAGTCTGAGGCAAAGCGTCAGCAGGAAAATGAGGACAGGGATTACAGGCTTGAGCAAGAAAAATTGGCGGCTCAAAGGGCGGCTGCGGCAAGTAAGTCATCTTCCTCGTCGTCTTCCTCCTCATCCTCATCATCAAAGAAAAAAGATACTAAAGATAAAGACAAACACGTTGTTTACCCCACAACGTATAAACAGTTTGTAGCGGTGACCGGTAATGGCAGGATACTTACAGAGGATATGTTTTTAAGAAACACTTATGCAAAAAAGACATACGGAACATATCAGAAATATCTTCAGGCTATGTATGATAAATATGCGTAAGGAGGGGTGCTTTTGAGGGTTAAGGTTACAAAAGAAGCGGTCTGCATTACAGAATGTGTTGTTGTGAATGAGGGTGAGTTACAGGTTAATACCTGCGATTTTATTTTGCCACAATGCTTTGACGGACTTGTTGTTACCGCAGTATTCAATAATATTCCGGTTCCACTTACGGGTACACAGTGTTATATTCCTTCGTTGAAAAAAGGTACTGCGGTGCTGGGGGTATACGCCTATAAAGAAAATGAATCGGGTGAATTAAGTCTTATGTATTCACCAAAGCCTGCATCATTTTACGTTAATAATGGCTCGTACTGTGAAAAGGTGAAGGTTGAGGAGATTCCTTCGATATCAGAGTTTGAAAAATATTGCGCGGCTGTAAGCGCTCTTACATTCCCCAAATCAAACCTTATTAATGAGGTTGTGCTTGATGAGGATTTCGGTGAAAATAAGGTTTATACGGCATCTGCATTAAATCCTGCGTTTTCCGAAATCAGCGATAATTTATTCGAGATTAACAAAAAGATAGACGAAGCATATGAATCTGCTGAAAAGAAGAATAACAAAACAAAAAGTATTGATGCTTCATCTACAGATGCTCAATATCCCACAGCTGCAGCGGTTTACAATGCGCTGCTGGCTCAAAAACAGGATCATACAATTGATAAGCAAGAGCTTCAGAATAGTATTAATAATCTTTATAATCAAATAACATATGTTGATAATAATCTGCAGTCTGAAATTAATGATGTTATTGTTACTCAGGGGAATTTGCAGAACGCTCAAAGCAACATTATCCGCGATGTAAATGACTTGAATGAACGTACAAATGCTTTGCAGGATAGGGACGACACCCTTGTTGAAGAAATCAACCTGAATAAGACTGGTATTGCAGACGTTAAGCAGATTACGGATGACATTTCAACAGCGGTGGATGGAGTAAAGGATAATGTTAATGCTTTACATAGCATTGTCGGTTCACGTGTTATAGATAATGCAAATGCCATAAAAGGCTTAAAATCAGGCGTTGGTCAGGTGCAGATTGACGATGCTTCACCCCTTACACATTTGTTGGACGTAACTGTTGAGGGTGACAATGCCCAAGGTGCTGTTGTTGAATGTAAAGGTAAAAATATGTTTGACTTCAACAATAGAACGGTTGCTGAGTTTAATCCTACAAAAAAACCGTTTACCGGTAATAATTTGTTTTTGTCTGTATCAGGTAATGGTATTTATAATAACAATAATGCTTTCTATTCTTTTGATGAAATAAATCAGACACTTACAGTTAATTGTCTTAATGCGTGGTATGGTCTTGGACTCGATTTTAAAGTTTCGGGTAACAGTAAGTATGCTATTTCTGTAAAAAGTGTAAGTAAGGATTTTGTTGTTGTGGTTTCATTTTATGATGCTACCGGTACATGCATCAGTTATACTTCATCTGTTGAAAATAAAGTTATAACGACTCCTACGAATGCAACTTGGATGGTGATCATTTTTACCGGTAAAGTCAAAAATACCGAGGGCGAATTTATTTGCCCTCAGTTAGAGCAGGGCAACAGTATTACAGAATATCAGCCCTACTATGCAGTTCAGGTGGCATCACCTGATAGTAATGGTAACATAAGCGGATTTACAAGTAAGGGTGCAGGTACAATAATAAGGTCAGATGATTCCTCATTAAATATCACTTGCCGCTATAACAGAGATACGATGAAAGCGTATAACCAACTTGTTGATGCAATTATAGCCCTTGGCGGAAGTGTGTAAGGTGGTGGTTTTTTGGCAGAGCAGATAATTTCAATGGGTGCTGTTGTAACAGCAATTGTTACTGTTTCAGCATTTATGATTAAGGTTTATAAATTCATTCGCTCATGGGAAAGATGGGTTGAGCAGAAGGATAAGCATGATAAAGATAATTATATGTCAATCCAACAGCTCAAAATTATGTCACCATATATGCCACTTTCGGAGCGTATAAAAGCAGGTGAGCGTTACATAGCCTGTGGTGGTAATGGTGAGGTGAAATGTATATACAACGAATTGATTGATTGTTTTGCCGAGAGCGAGGAATTTAACAATCTTGATGTAACTGAATATTATATTTAGGGTGAGTATTTTGTATTTACTCAGTTATGGAGAGCGTAAAATGAAAATTAATTTTAAAGCAAGATTAAAAAATAAAACCTTTTTAATAAGTGCATCTGTTTTGATTGTTTCGTTTATTTACAGCTTAATGGCGTTATTTGATATTGTGCCGTCTGTAAATGAAAAACAGGTTACAGAGCTTATAACAATGGCTGTTAATGTACTTGCCCTTGCAGGTGTGATTGTTGACCCTACTACAAAGGGCTTCAATGACAGCGACAGGGCTATGACATATTACACGCCTTATGATATTAATAATGAGGGAGGAAATAACTGATATGGCAAAAAGAATTTATATTTCACCAAGTAGTCAGGGTGACAATGCCTATGCTGTTGGTGGTACAAATGAAAAAGAGCAGTGTGAAAAAATTGCAAAAGCTTGTGTGGCATTTTTGCAAAAGCACGGCTTTCAGGTTAAGGTAAGATATAATAGTGATATGTACGTGCGTGTTGCAGAGAGTAATGCCTTTGGTGCTGATATGCATATTGCGATTCATACAAATGCTACGGCAGCCCATAACGTAACCGGTGGTACGTCGGTGCTTCTTTATAGTCTTTCAGGTCAGCGTAAAAAGGCTGGTCAGGCTATATTTGACAGACTTTCACCTATTACACCCGGCAAAAGTGCAGAGCGACTTATGGCTTATCCCGGGTTTTATGAAATTAAAAATGCCAACGCGCTTACTGTGTACTGTGAATGTGAGTTCCATGATACAAAGCAGGGGGCACAATTTATAATCAATAATACAAATGCAATAGGTGAGGCTATTGCAAAGGGTATTTGTGATTATTATGGTGTAAAAATTATTGATGAAAGGGTGCCCGAAAAAGAAAACAACGCTCCGTCAGTTGACGAAGCGCTGTATGTTGTAAAAGCCGGTGCCTTTAAAGAAAAGGCAAATGCAGATGCTCGTGTAAAGGCTTTAAATAAAGCGGGCTTTGAAGCCTACGTTCAGAAAGAATAATCTGAAGTTTAAATAAGACCTGCGGCTTTTCTGAGGATAAGCTGAGCATCACCTGTATCAATTGTACCGTTTGCGTTAAGGTCTGCAAGGAAAATCTGGTAATCACTCATAGGTCTTTCTATTGTAGCGGCAATACGCAAGGCTCTGCGTGCATCGGTTGAATCTATTTTGCCGTTGCCGTCAACGTCACCAAAAAGTGTAACAGATGCACCGGAGTCGGTGAAAACTGCGGGTACATTATAGTACTTTGCATATTTTGCACCTGCAGAATTCATTGAACAATTGATTGTTATGTTGTGTGAAAATGCTGTGGAGTTAGGTGCTCTTAATGCAAAGGCAAGGCTACCGATTGAAGTGATGTTGTCAGGTAAATCGATACTGGTAAGGCTTGTGCAGTTTTCGAATGCATAGGCATCAATCTGTAAATTGCCCGAGCCGAAATATACTCCTGTAAGTGCGGTACAGCCCTTGAACGCACTATTGCCGATGAAACCTAATTTATCGGGGAATTGAAGAGTTGTTATTTTTGTACAGTTTGAAAAGGCATAGGCATCAATGTATAACAATGCGTTGCCGAGGTTTACTGAGCTGAGTGCTATACAGTTTGAAAAAGCATTTTTGCCGATTACCTTAAGGGTTGTGCCGCCATATACCTGAGTGAGTGCTTTGCAATCATAAAAAGCATACTCACCAACAGTCTGTACGTTTCTGAGGTTAATTGAAGTTAACGATGTGCACGTGTTAAATGCTTTTGCACCGATTGAGGTTGTTGCACTGCCGAGGGTAACTGTTTTTAAGTTGCGGCAGCTGTAAAAAGCCATTGTACCAACACTTTTAACTGTATCGGGAATTTTTGCGTTTGTGATATTTGATTTTAACTGAAATGCACCCTGACCGATAGCGGTAACGTTTTTACCACCTATTTGTGAGGGGATAACAACGTTGCTTGTGTTAAAATCGTTATAGCCTGTTATGGTTATGGTGTTATCTGAATTTACCTCATATACAAAGCCATTGTAGTTTGCAGCAATTGTAATGGGTGTACAAATAGCTAAAATGCATATTGCAAGTGTGATTGATAAAAGCTTTTTCATCTTAAACCTCCGCAAATGAGAATAGAGCAGGCAATTAACATCTGCCCGAAAAAGTACATACAGTGTTTTGGTAATTGGGGTTTGCCTTGTGGTGGGGGCGAAATGCGTTGCCTTGTTGATAACAGCAACGAAAAACCCAGGGCGGATGAGCCCATTATTAAAGTGAAGCTTATAGCCTGCATCATCGGTAGGCTTGTTTGCTGACATAAAACTCCGAGGTGAGCAGCCTTTGACCACACAAAAAGAGTGCTGAGTACCGATAAAATTGAAATCGGTTGAAGCTTGCCGTTTTTTCTGCACATAAAGGGTATAAGCAGAATTGCTATAATTAAAGGGATAATGGTTGAAATAAATTCTTGGGTTTTGACTTGAAATAAGGTGTGTAGCTGATAAATAAAAGCCGAAGCGTACAAAAGATTTGTAACGGACTGCAATACAAAAAAACTTTTTTCACCATTGTTTTTTAGTTTGGTAATGAGTATACCTGCTATAAACGAGGCAACCATACCAACACCGATAAGTATAAAGTAAACGTGCGTATGTGCTTTTGCAATAGCACCGCACAAAAGGGTATCAGCAATAAAAATGCCCATACAAAGCAATCTGTATTTTAGTAATTTGCCGTTACTACCTGCGGTTTCAACCATAACAAACCAAGGTGCGGCAAGTAGTTGAATGAAAAAAGTAAGGCCTAATAAGATAAGCAGAATCATACTTAACTCCTTTCATTCACAATAATTTCATTTTATTATACTACATTATTGGTGATTTGTACACAGTGAAATTTTAAACAATATATTAAATCGGTTAAATATTCATTTTTGAGTGTATAATACTGTAATAATATTAAAAACTATTGCATTTTGGGTGTAATCGGTGTATAATGCAACCAATGAGGCGCCAAGCCTTAAAATTAAAGTGAGGTTTTTAGGATGAAAAAGTTTTTAAAAGTTGCTTCCGTAGTTCTTGTTATTGCAATGATTGTTTGCTTTGCAGCTTGCGGTGGTAAAACAGAGCCGGAAGAAACAGCAGCTCCCGAGGCAGAGAAAAAGGTTCTTACAATGGCTACAAACGCAGAGTTCCCTCCCTATGAGTATAAAGAGGGTGATGGCTACAAGGGTATCGACGTAGAAATCGCTGAAGCTATCGCAACAAAGCTTGGTATGGAGCTCAAGATTGAGGATATCGCATTTGACTCAATCATCCCCGGTGTACAGACAGGTAAGTATGATATGGGTATGGCAGGTCTTACAGTTAACGAGGAAAGACTCCAGACAGTTAACTTCTCAGACTCATATGCAAAAGGTATCCAGTCAATCATCGTTAAAGAAGGCAGTGACATTAAGTCTGCTGATGACCTTGCAGGTAAGAAAATCGGTGTTCAGACAAGCACAACCGGTGACATCTATGCTACAGATGATTTCGGTGAGGAAAATATCACAAGATATGAAAATGGTGCAGTTGCTGTCCAGGGTCTTCTTGAGGGTAAGGTTGACTGCGTAATCATTGATAACGCTCCTGCAAAATCTTATGCAGAGGCAAACGAAGGTCTTGTTGTTCTTGATACAGAGTATGTTCAGGAAGAATACGCTATCTGCTTTGCAAAAGAAAACACACAGCTTCAGGCAGACGTTAACAAGGCTCTTGGCGAGCTTATTGCTGACGGTACAGTTCAGACAATCATCGAGAAGTATATTCCCGTTGAAGAGACTGCAGCTAAATAAATTTCCCGAATACAGTAAGGGCGGTTTTTCCGCCCTTATTTATTGCTTTTTATAAGAGAAAGGTAGAGAAGGTTTTGACAGAATTTATTGAAGAATTAAAGTTCGTCTTTTTGGGCGATGAGAGATATAAATTGCTCATAGACGGTTTCTTTAATACATTAAAAATTACAGCCGGAGCGTTGTTAATCGGTGTTGTTATCGGTATAATCGTTGCTGCTATACGTTCATCCTATGATAAAAATAAAGAGTCAATGAAATTGCGCGGTGGCATAGGTTATCGTGTGCTTGCGGTAATTAACGCAATCTGTAAGCTTTACCTTACCGTAATAAGGGGTACACCGGTTGTTGTTCAGCTTATGATTTGCTATTTTATAGTTTTTGTAAGCGCAAGGGATGGTGTGCCTGTTGCAATTTTTGCATTCGGTATAAACTCCGGTGCTTACGTTGCAGAAATTTTCCGTGCAGGTATTATGTCCATAGACAATGGTCAGTTTGAAGCAGGTCGTAGCCTTGGCTTTAATTACTTCCAGACAATGCGCTACATAATCATTCCGCAGATGTTCAAGGCAGTATTGCCCACCCTTTGTAACGAGTTTATTGCACTTATTAAGGAAACATCCGTTGCGGGTTACGTTGGTGTTATGGATCTTACAAAGTCAGGTAACGTTATTGCCGGCAGAACCTTTGAATATTTCATTCCGCTCCTTACAGTTGCAGCGGTATATCTTGCAATAGTAACTATTCTTACATCCCTTGTAGGTAAGCTTGAAAGGAGGTTGCGTAAGAGTGAACGATAATTTTATTAAAGTAACCGACCTTAAAAAGCACTATAATGGTGGTGAGGTCAAAGCCCTTGATGGTGTTAATTGCGAAATTAAAAAGGGCGAGGTTGTTGTTATAATAGGACCCTCAGGTAGCGGTAAAAGTACATTTTTGCGCTCCTTGAATCTTCTTGAGATTCCTACAAATGGTCAGATTAATTTCAATGGTATTGAGATTACAAACCCTAAAACAAACATTAACAAGCATCGTCAGAAAATGGGTATGGTTTTTCAGCATTTTAACCTTTTTCCCAATATGTCCGTGCTTAAAAATATGACAAGTGCCCCCATGATAATTCTTAAAAAGTCAAAAGAAGATGCAGAGAAAAAAGCACTTGAATTACTTGAGAGAGTTGGACTTAAGGATAGGGCAGATGCTTATCCGAGTCAGCTTTCAGGTGGTCAGAAGCAACGTATTGCCATTGTGCGCGCTCTTTGTATGGAGCCTGAGGTAATGCTTTTTGACGAGCCCACCTCTGCGCTTGACCCCGAAATGGTTGGTGAGGTTCTTGATGTTATGCAGGACCTTGCAAGGCAGGGTATGACGATGGTTGTTGTAACCCACGAAATGGGCTTTGCAAAAGAGGTTGCAGACAGAGTTATTTTTATGGATGAGGGTGTTATTATTGAAGAGGGTACACCCGATGATATCTTCAATAACCCACAGTCTGACAGATTAAAATCATTCCTTAGCAAGGTTCTTATATAACATACGCTTTAATACGTGAAAGGAGATAGCCGTGACAAAGTCAGATTATTTGTCAAACAGCGGTAAGCTGTTGATGATTTCGAGTGCATTGTTGCTTATTGTAAATGCCCTTGTTTATTTTGGCGCAGAGGGTACAATGGCGGCTGACTTAGGTCAGAGGTTATCAAATATCAGCTTTTATGCAGTATTGATAATGGGCTTTCTTGCTTTCAATGGTGAGGGTATTGGTTACAAACGCTCACGTGATTTTATCAAAAAAAAGCGTACAAGGATTTTAAAGTTCTTTTTGGTTTTTGCCTTTTTGTTCAGGTATATAAAGGTAGCTGTTGAAACAATGGTGCTAAGTACGTCACCCGATGGTGCCGGCGGTATTACCCTGAGGTTTGCTATGGGTGCTGTAAATACGGTTGCTTCATACGGATTTATACTCACTCTTGCTTCGCTTTGGTTTCTTATAAGGGATGTCAACGTGAAATCACTTTTCGCAATCGAAAGCGTGTCCTTCCTTTGTGGCGTGGTGTATAACGGCTACAAAATACTTAATTACACTATTACAAAATATGGTGTTAACAGCTTTGGTGAATTTGTGGTAAATATGTTTTCATCACAAAATGTAATGCATATAATGTGCCTTGTGCAATTTTTTGTGAATACGCTTATGTGCCTTATGATTATGCTCCACTACAGAAGCCTTGCTGCAGGTGAGCAGGATGAACACAAAAAAGCGCAAAAAAGCCTTTCATCTGCAAGGCGTATTTATAACACAGATTGCGTTGGTATTGATAGCCTTGATGATGATTATAATTTATGATTTGAAGCCGTCTTATGCTCGTTGGAGTGTAAGACGGCTTTTGTTATGCTTTATTTATTATATTTGTACAAATATGTTCATATAATTTTTACTTTGAAGAAATATTAATTTCTAAAAAAGAAAATAAACCCGAATATGTTGTGGTAAAATGATGATAGATAAGTGTTTTTGTCAATATGTGGAGGTGCTTTATGAAAAGATTTTTTAAATTTGTAATTGTGTTAACAATATGCGCTTCATTTATATTATCTTTACCGGTAGCCGAGGCTGCTTATAAAAAGGGTGACGTTAACAACGATGGCACCGTATCTACTGAGGATGCAATTATCGTTCTCAGAATAGCGGCACGTCAAAGGGTTGCAACGTCACTTGAAAAACAGGCTTCTGATATAGATAACGATGGTATAATAACCACCGAGGATGCCCGACAGACTCTTATTACTGCTATAAATCCACCCATTGAAGAAGGGGAATATGCAAAAGAGCTTATTGAAAAGGGTTTCCCGAAATCATATACCGATGACTTGGTTGCTCTGCACGAAAAATACCCCGAATGGGTATTTGAGCCGTTTATAACAGGTCTTAAATGGGATGATGCTTTAAAGGGTGAACGCACACCTCATAGAAAGCAGGTTATTTCACCCGATGTTCAGGCTTCTTATAAATGTGCATGTAGCAGCTGTCATGGTGTTGTGCAGGAATCAGGTGGTTGGGTCAGTGCATCCGAGGAGGCAGTTGCATATTACCTTGACCCGCGTAATTTCCTTAATGAAGAGTACATTTTCCAGTTTGAAAGCACCGCTTATGATGAGTCACAGACTCAGGAAGCGGTTGAAACAATCATCAGAAACACCTGGATGTACAATAGCTACATTACCTATCTTGATGCATCAGGTAATACAATATCATATACTGAAAATGGTCAGCCTTTAAAGTATTCTGAGGCTATTATGCGTGCTGCTAAGGATAGTGGTATGAGTGCATATTATCTTGCATCTAAAATTGTGCAGGAGGTAGGCTCAACAACCTCATCATCTGCAGGTGGCTCAAGTGGTAAATGTTCACCATACAACGGCATTTATAACTATTATAATATCGGGGCTTACACAGGTGCATTAGATGGTCTTTCATGGGCTAATGGTTATATGAAAACATCAAGTAGTACAACTCTTTATAAGAGTGCAGGTGAAACTACTCTTTGCACAGTGCCGTCAGGTAACACTCTTTACTTTATGGGTGAGGCAGGTAACTTCTATAAGGTTAAAACTACTGTCAGTGGTACAAGCTATACGGGTTACGTTGCAAAAAGTGATGTTTCGGTTTCTACAAGCTACGGCAGACCCTGGGATAACCCGTATAAGAGCATTTACTACGGTGCAAAATATATCCATAGCGGTTTTTCAGATTATCAGTTTACAGGCTACCTGCAAAAGTTTAACGTGAATAAAGATTCAGGCTCATTATATGACCATGAATATATGGCAAACGTACGTGCCGCAGCATTAGAGGCTTATTCATCTTACAGAGCCTATACCGCAGGCGGAATTATGGCAAACCGCAAGGTTTTCTCAATCCCTGTATTTATTGATATGCCTGGTGGCGACCTTTCTGCTGATGAACGCTTTACAGAGGGGTATCCCATTGTGCGTGTAAGCTCTGCAACAGCAACCTCAATAACTCTTTCCTGGCAGACTATGGCAGAGGCAAAGGGTTACGAGGTATATAAAAAATCAGGTAATGAGTTTAAACTCGTTAAAACAACCACAGAAACAAGCTATACAGATTCAAATATTCCCGCAGATGGCGCAGCAACCTATAAGGTAAGGGCATACAAGACTATTGATGGTGAAAAGCTGTATTCACTTTATTGCCCCGAGGTAAAGGGTGAAACTTTACCTGCTGTTCCCAGTGGACTTGCGGTTTCTGCTTACACAGACAATACAGCAACAATAAAGTGGAATGCGGTTACCTGTACAGGCTATGCGGTATACAGAAGTGGTGGCGGCTCAGCCTATGCTCTTGTGGGTAACGTAACAACCAATAGCTTTACTGATAAAAACCTGCTTTCAGGTACAAAATATTCTTATAAAATAAAGTCATATAAAGGCTCAGGTAGCAAGGCAGTATATTCGGGCTTTTCTGCAGCGGTTAGTCTTACTACAACAGGTGAACCAGCACAAACCCAAAAAACAGGTACCGTTAAGGTCAGTGATGCTTTGAATATCCGCAAAGAGCCAAACACAAGCGCAACTGTACTTTGTACCTTGCCTAACGGATTTGTTGTGGATATTTTAAGCACATCAAATGGTTGGCATAAGGTTACCTTTGTTTTGAATGGTATTACATATACAGGCTATGCATCAGCAGACTTTATTGTTGTGCAGAACACCCCTGTAGTTGAGAATTGCCCCTATAACGAGCCTACAAGCACTTTATCGATAGGCTCATCGGGTGAGGGCGTTAAGTGGCTTCAATGGCATCTGTGGCAGCTTGGTTATCTTAACGAAGCAGATGTTGATGGCAGCTTTGGTAACGGTACTTTGAATGCGGTTGTACAATTCCAGACTGATGCAGGTATTAGTACTGATGGTGTAGTTGGCTCAGGTACACGCACCGCCATAAAAAACACTCTGTAAAATATGCTTGAGGTGAATTAATTGAAGGGTATTAAAAGATTAATTGCGTTTGTATTATGCTTTTGCATAATAAGCTCGTATACTGTAGTAAGCGCTGCAGGTATGGGCGACGTAAATGGTGATGGTAAAATTCTTACAAATGATGCTATAAGTGTTTTAAGGTGTGCTACAGGTCATCTTAATTTATCTGCTTTACAAAGATACAGAGCAGATATTGACGGTGATGGTGTTCTTTCAACAAAAGACGTTGTAGCAATTCTTAAACAGTGCGCTGATATTGACCCTGAAAAGAATTTGTCAAAAATATCCCATATTACACCATACAGCTCACAGGGCTCATCAACAAAGCAGACATTCTGTGAAATAACAACCCCTTGGTGCGAAACTTACCCCCAATCGGTAAGCGGTAACTACTCTAACCCGTTGTATACACCATTACCTAAGGGTACGTTTGATTACGTTACCAAAACAGATGACTCTTTTGTATACCTCAGGTCAGGCGGTAAGGTTACTAAAAGTGAGGTTAAAGTGTTCAGCGGTTATTCCATGCCTTATAACACATTGTCCTTGCAGAATACTGCAAAATATTCAGACAGGGCAACATCGCTTTATCTGGCATCTAAATGGAAGGTACCCTTTACTGTTACGTTGGCACCACAGAGCTATGAAACAGGCTACAACTCAAGACCATATAATAATGCAGGTGATAAGTTCACTGCATCTTATATGGATATTAAATTCTATAATACTACAAGCGTAAACGAAGGCTCACAGTACTTTCAGCAGAGCGACGTTATAAACGGCACCACGTGGTTTGTTGATTCAGCCAATAAAACTGCAACCCTGCGTGTTTATTTAAAGAATACAGGGGCATTCTATGGTTATAAGGCGTATTATAATGATAAAAATTACCTTGTGTTTGAAATTAAAGAAGATTTTTCATCACTTAAAGGTAAGGTTATTGAGCTTGACCCGGGTCACGGTGGTGATGACCCCGGAGCTTGTGCAGGCGGTTTAAGAGAATGCGACCTTGCATATAAAATTGCACTTCAGTTAAAAACTTACCTTGAAAATGCAGGTGCAACTGTTGTTTTCTCTTATAACAAAAGCGTTTCACCGGTGCCTGATATCGATGCTCGTCGTATATGGGCAGAGGATAATGCGCCCGATATGTTTATAGCAATTCATCTTAACTCTACTACAAGCACAAGTGTTAAGGGTAGCTCGGTGTACTACTACAAAAACTATTCAGGCCCCTTGGCAAAGTGTATTTCAACAAGTCTGCCTAATGCGGTAAGAAACGGTGTGGGCTACGGCTTGGAAAATGATGGATGTCATTTTTACCCATTCAGAGTAACCCGAATTGAAACATGCCCCTCTGTGCTTGTTGAGGTCGGTTATATTTCAAATGCTTCTGAAAGAGCTATGATGAACACCGCAAACGGTCAAAAATATATTGCAAAGGGTATATATGACGGCATAGTGAACTATGCAAATATGTAAGGTTGGTTTATGCAATACTTTATAGCTTTTTTAGAGGGTATAATTACATTTATTTCACCCTGCCTTTTACCTATGCTGCCTGTTTATGTTTCATACTTTGCAGGTGGTGAATCAAACACCAAAAGGACATTTAAAAATGCCATAGGCTTTGTGTCAGGCTTTACCTGTCTTTTTGTTATAATGGGTGCACTTGCAGGTACTGTAGGCAGTTTTTTAACTAAATACAGTACAATTGTAAATGTGGTAACAGGTTTGATTGTTGTGTTTTTCGGACTTAATTTTATTGGTGTATTTAAGCTTAATCTTTTTAAAGGCATTAATAAAAGCGTGAATACACAAAATCTGAATTTTGGCTCGTCTGTATTATTTGGTGCAGTTTTTTCTGTGGGGTGGACACCTTGCGTGGGTGCATTTTTAGGCTCTGCGTTGATGCTTGCTTCACAACAGGGTCAAACACTTACAGGTGTTATAATGCTCCTTTTATATTCATTGGGTCTTGGTATACCCTTTGTGGTAAGTGCCCTGCTTATTGAAAAATTGAAATCAGCATTTACCTTTATCAAAAAGAATTATAAAATTATAAATCTTGTCAGCGGTTTATTATTGGTTCTGCTCGGTATTCTTATGATGACGGGTCTTCTTAATAAGTTGCTTACTGTTATTGCATAGGTGGTTGTATGAATAAAAAAATAGGTGTTATAATTGCAGTTGTAGTTGCAATAGTGGTATTTGCAGGCGTATACAAGCTGTATGGTAGCCTGAGTGAGGGCTATGATGCACCTGTTGTAGATACTACACAGGCAGACTACGTTTTACACGATAGCGAAAATAGTAACGAAGTAACTCAACCTGATTTTAGCGCACCTGATTTTACTGTTTATGATACAAACGGCAATAAGGTACAGCTTTCGGACTATAAGGGTAAGCCCGTTGTTCTGAATTTCTGGACTTCGTGGTGTGGCTACTGTATACAGGAAATGCCCCATTTTGAGGAGGCTTATAAAAATAACCCTGATATTCAATTCCTTATGATTAATGTTGCAGTTAATGATTATCGTGACGAGGCAGATGAAATTATAAAAAATTCAGGATATACATTCCCTGTGGTGTACGATAACGATGGCGATGCTGCACAGTCATACCAGGTTAATTCATTCCCACAAACAGTTTTTATTGATAAGGATGGTAATATTGCTACCTATTCAAGTGGTATGCTTACAAAAGAGGCACTTGATAGCAGATTGGCGTTAATAAAATAAAATAGGTGACGTAAAAAGCGCAGACCGTATAAAACCAGATAGAAAATAACGACAGTTCATTTCAAAAACAATGAACTGTCGTTTTATTTTATCCAACAAAAACATCCTTTATGTTAATGTCATCATCAAATGTAATAAGGTCTGCATCATATCCTTTTATGATGGCGCCCTTGATTTTGCCATAGCCCACAACATTTGCAGGGGTAAGGCTTGCCATTTTTACTGCGCTGTGAATTGGTACACCAACTGTTTTGTGCATATTGCGTACACAGTCACAAAGTGTAGATGCACTACCTGCCAAGGCAGAGCGATCGCTAAGCTTCATAACATTGTCCTCGTAAATAACACCCATACCATTCTCTTGGATATATACTGTGTTTTCTTCCATATCAGCGGCAGAAAATTCAAGACCATCGGTTATGAGGTACATTTTATCGTCACCCTTGCACTTGTAAATAAGCCTTAATAAGCCTTGTGGCAGATGCCTTAGGTCACCGATAACCTGCGTTGTTAATTCATCAAGTGTAAGACCCGCTTCAACAACACCTGCTGTGCGGAAAACACCTGTTTTAAAACAGCTTGAACAAGCATTGTAAAGGTGAGTAACGTCTGAAAAGCCGTGCTTTACAGCCTCCTCTACCTGCTCAAAGCTTGCGGCGGAGTGAGCAACAGATGCTACAATACCACGACGTTGTAGCTCATCACCTAATTCAAGTACACCCTCACATTCGGGGGCTGCACCCATAATAAGTATTTTATCCCACAAATCAAAAAGGCTTTCGGGTGGAGCATTTTTGGGGTTAAGAATGTTTTCGGGACTCTGGGCACCCTTATATTGCATTGAAAGGTATGGACCTTCGTAATGAATACCAAGTATGTTTGCATCGGGACAAGCTTCCGATGCCTTTTTTATTGATAAGGTTACCTTTTCTAACTGGCTTATGGGTGCGGCAAGGGTAGTTGGCACTATTGAGGTTGTACCATATTTTAAGTGTGCCTGAGCCATTTCAATAATATCCTGAGGGTTTTCACTCATAGCACTCTTTTTGCCGCCACCATGAACGTGAATGTCAACAAAACCGGGGGAAAGATAAAGCCCGTGGCAATCAATTACAGTATCATTTTCGTTGGGGTCAAAATTATCACAGATATCTGCAATTTTGCCGTTATCTACTGCAATAACCTTATCGCGGACCTTGTCCGGGAATATAACACGAGAATTTTTATAAAAAATCATAATATCACCAACCTAAATTTTATAGAAAATCTATCCCATTGTCAATAAATTTTTTCTGCCGACTTTAAGCGACAAAAGATTTACATTCTTTATTTTATAATGGTTTTGGGGTGATAATATGGTAAGTGTATATGCGGATGTGCTTGTTTCAGTAAATATTTTAATTACGTATATTTTTATAGTGTGTGTCAGAGTGGTTTTTGGTGCCCCTACGGGCAAATGGTTTGTTGTACTTGCGTCATTTATAGGTGGGTTATCATCAATCGTTATTCTGTTTGATGATGGGGGATTCATTTTTGGCATTGTATTTAAAGCCCTTGTGTCAGCGGTAATTACCGCTGTTGCATTTATGCCCCGTAGCCTGAAAGGATTTTTAAAGCTGTATGGTGGTTTTTTCGGGGTGAGTCTGCTGTTTGGTGGTGCCGTATATTTTGTGCAGATAACCTTAAAGCCACATAACGTTTATATGAAAAATGGTGCTGTGTATTTTGATATGAGTGTTACATATTTGATTGGTATTGTGTTTTCTGTTTACGGCTTGTTTGTTTTGTTTCAATGGCTATGGGGCAAACACACCGCTAAAAATAATATTTATACAGTAACAATAATCTTCAGAGAATGTGCAATTACTTTAAACGGCTTTGTTGATACAGGTAATTCATTGTGCGATGCATTAAGTGGTAACCCTGTTTTTGTTGTTAGTCGGCAAAGGGTATCGCCCCTGTTTAACTATGATGAAATCAGGTTTTTAAAAGGGGAGTGTACCGCCGCTCCGCCCGAAAGCCTTAAAAAATATTATAGGGTTTTACCTTGCGGTACGGTTACGGGTAACAGCCTTTTACCTGCCTTTGTGCCACATAAGGTAGTATTGCAGAATGGCAATTCAAGGGCAACGGCTGAAAAAGTCACTATCGCCATTTCACCTGAAGGTATAGGTGATGGTGACTGTGATGTTTTGCTGAACAAAAGCGTATATGATATGGATTGGAAGGAGTCAAAAAATGGTAAAAGCATTTTTAATTTTAATTTCAAGGCTTAAAAGCAAGGTTTCAATATTTTTCTCACGCAAACTTTTTTACATAAATAGCCCACGTATGCTGCCACCGCCACTTTCAAAAGAGGAAGAGGACTCCCTTGTAGAAAAATTGCAGACAGGTGACCTTCGCGCACGTGACAGATTAGTTGAACATAATCTGCGGTTGGTAGTTTATATATCAAAAAAATTTGAAAACTCAGGTGTTTATATTGAGGACTTGATTTCAATCGGTACAATCGGACTCATTAAAGCAGTAAATACATTTAAGTCTGATAAAAACATCAAGCTTGCAACATATGCCTCAAGGTGTATTGAGAATGAAATACTTATGCACTTGCGCAAAGTCAGCCAACAACGGTCAGATATTTCACTTGATGAGCCACTTAATATTGATTGGGATGGTAACGAGCTTTTACTTTCTGACGTGCTTGGTAGTGATGGTCTTGAAATAAACGATAACGTTGAGCAGGAGGACGAAAAAAGAATTTTATATGAGTGTATGGATGACCTGAATGACAGAGAACGCCTTATTATGAATATGCGTTTTGGTATGTGTGGTGAAAAAGAGCACACGCAAAAAGAGGTTGCCGATGAGCTTGGTATTTCTCAAAGCTATATATCAAGGCTTGAAAAAAGAATTATTCTTAAACTAAAAAAAGATATTGAACGCCAAATGATAGAAAACGTGTAAATATGTGTTGATTTTTCCATAAAAAAGTAATATTATGAACATAGTGTGAACGTTGCGCATCATATTATTTGGAGGGATTTTTATGATGAACAGAGCGCAAATGGTGTTCAAGGCTATCGACGGACTCGGTTACCCAACACAGAATATGCAAAAATTCAAGGATGTTATCAGCGTCAGGGATATTGCTTATGGCGATTACCCTATGAATAAGCTTGATTTTTATTATCGTAAGGATATTCTGAATGACGGCAAAAAACATCCTGTTGTTATGTACATTCATGGTGGCGGCTTCATTATGGGTGATAAAAAGTGCCGTGTAAGCATCAGCGAATATTATGCAGACAAGGGCTATTTTGTGTGCTGCATAAATTACCGTATGCCCCCTGAGGTGGCTTTCCCCGAATATGCTCACGATATTGTAAAAGCGGCTAATTTTATTAATGTACTTGCAGGGGAATATAACATAGACCTTGACAATGTTTTTGCCACAGGTGACAGCTCAGGCGGTTTTTCTGCCGCATACCTTGCAGCACTTAAATATGACGATGAGCTTCGTCAGCGCATCGGTGTAAGTGACATTGAAATCGATTTGAAGGGTATCCTGCTTATGTGCGGTATTTATGATATTGAAGTACTTCTTCAGGGTGGTAAGCTTTTGGGCGTTATACCAAAAACCGCACAGATGATTGTGGGCGATTTTGAGCTTAAAAATGATTTATCAAACTTCAATGAATACCCTTACTATTACGAAATGGCACCTGCTAATTTTGTAAATGATAAGTGGTGCCCCGCTTTCATCTGCTGGGCAGATGATGACCTTGTGTGTCAGGGGCAGGGCGAGCCTATGGCAGAAAAGCTGAAGGCACACGTACCTTACTATGATGATTATCACGTAAAGGGTGTTCAAAACAATCATTGTTTTCACCTTGAATTTGGTCACAACAAGCTTGCAAAGGAATGTATGCAGAAATCTGCCGACTTTATTGCAAAGGTTGTTGAGATGGAAAAAATAGCAAAGTAAAAAACGCCCCGATGGGGCGTTTTTTAAATGCTAAATGCTAAATGCAGAATGCAAAATTATCGGGCACTGCGTGCGGCTATTATAAATAAATCCACCGTAGTGAACGTTTTATGCGTTCAAAAAAATGAAATAAATATGTCAGTTTTTAAATTTTTTGTCATATATATGTAAGTTGGAATATATTGACAATTATTTTTATTAAGGTTATATTTGAATTATAAGTGAATTTATTGAGGAGGGGAATTTATGAAAAAATCCATTGTGTTTATAGTTGTAGGTGCGTTGTTGGGCTTAGGTGCAGCGGTTACATTTGGTGTGCAAAGCGCATTTCCGCTTTCCGAATTTTCTGAAATGGGCTTTTCAATGCTTCAGTATTACCCCCTTACAGATTATCTTGCATACGGCTTGGCTGTAATGAGCGTGTTGCTGATGCTTGTTGGTGCATTTCTTTATTGGAAGCCGTATTATTTAGTAACCGTTAAATCAACTGTGCTTGCATCAGTTGCTTGCTTCCTTTGTGTTTGTATTGCTTGCGGCGGAGCATTTGCTTTGGGCGTTACAAAACCTTTGGTGTTTAACCGCTATAACGTTTATGTACCTGAAATAGATGATTATGAGTACAACAAGGCAATTCCTGCTGAATACCTTAACATACTTCCTTTCTACGAAACAGAAAAGAATGATGATAACGTTACGTTTTTTAAGGTGGATATACCCTATGCTTCGTATATTCACTCACAGTATTTCCCTGTTGTTGAAAATGACGAATTTATGTGTGACGTTGAATTTTTTGAAGCCTCACGTAATAGCTTGTTGGAACGATACAAATCAGTAAAAAATCAGCCTTATCAGGAAAAGGATAAAGTATTGTCCTACCTTGAGGCAGAGAATAAAAGTGTAAACGGAACGGATTATGCCGTCTATTACGGTGATACCTATTGTGAAGTTCGTGTTATTACAGAGGAGCATTATTTCTCATTTGTGATAAGTGCGACGCAATTATTGAACAGCAAAATTGATGCCGAAAAAACAGCACTTGAAACCTATAATAAAATCCTCGATTTTTATGATATCGAGGATAAAAATGTGATTCCATTGTATCAGGATTACCTGAGTGTGGGATGAGGAGAACTATAAAAAGGAGGTTTGCTTTATGAAAAAACTTTCTAAAAAGAAAATTATTTTATTGGTATGTCTGTTGGTTGTTGTGGGTGTTGTAATAGCCTGCATTGTTTCTTTCACAGGCTGCTCAACTGCCGAAAGAATGAACGTTGCGGATATTGATGAAAGCAATATAAAGGTCAGGGTTGATATGCGCGGCGGATATGCGGGTGTGCAGTATGTAACAATACTTACAAACGATAATAAAGTTATTTCATATAGTGGTGAAAACTCAACAGAAGGGTATATTGTTTCTCTCGGAGATGATAACTCTATTAACGAGCTTATGATTCAACAATGTCTGGAGCATTTGCAGGATTATGAAAGTAAAGATGTGGACTTTTTCGCAGAGGCAAGTGACTTGTACTATGTTGAAATGTACATCGGTAAAAAAATGTACAGCTTTACTTATGGTTGCGCAAAAAATCCTTATGCAAACATTCTTACAGAAATTCTTTTAGGCTACTCCCAGGTTAAAGAGGTTGACCGTATAACCCCTTATCCGTCACAATTCAGAGAGGCTAAATAATTATAAATTCAAAATTTTAAATTTATAATTTAAAATTGA
>JAZQRX010000016.1:0-24259 GCA_045629785.1 Acutalibacteraceae bacterium
AAAAAATACAGCAAGCTAAAGCTTAACAAGGCAGATAATGAGGATATTATATCGGCACTTAAATGGCAGAGGTTTACGCCACAATGGCAACGGGATGGTGGTAGATTTATACCCAACCCTGCAACGTACTTGTCGCAAAGGGGGTGGGAGGATGAGCCCGACGGATTAATTGTTGGTGATATAAATGACCCTGACCGCTATGACGATGGTGACGAGCTACCTGATTTTATTTTGAATGGAGATTATTGATAAATTAAATTTGATGCTGTATTTTTTATAGTCTGCAAGAAACACTATTATATATGAAAAATTTATCAAGAATTTTGCTTGTAATATACTTGTTCACTTTATCAATTATGCCATCTGTAATTATTTTAAATACAAGTATCACCCATACAGAGATAAATAAAGCTGAAATAACCGCCCTCTGTAAAGCTGTAGGGCGTAGCTATCGCCGAAAGGGTGATAGTGTAAGAATAGCCACATATAACCTCCTTGCGGATGGTATAGGCTATTACGGTGGCAGGGGAAGTAATAGGGCAGATGGTGTGTGCAATTTGGTTGCTTCGGTTGATGCAGATGTGATAGGTCTGCAGGAGGTCAGCAGATGGTGGTTTTGTAATATTAAGGGTAACACCCCATATGCCTTTATTGACCCTTTACGCACCGAATTAGGCGGTTTTATGACAGCAATAATCTACAACCCCGAAAGGGTAACTGCCCTTGAATATGGCAATATACCGCTACAAAGGGGTAGTAATTACCGTTTGCGCAGAATTGTGTGGGCGCTATTTAAAATCAATGATAGTGGCAGAGTTTTTTGCGTTATTAACACACATCTTAATCTCAGTGATACCGATAGCTCTGTTAGTATTTTTCAGGCACAGCAATTTGCAAATTCAGTCCGTCAGTTAAATGAAAAATATAATTGCCCCGTAGTTGTTACAGGTGATTTCAATGCTAAAAAAAGAGGGGCGGTAACGTACCGCTCCTCTGTTGTGTATGATTTGTTAAGTCTGAATATGGCAGATACGCATTATACTGCAGTTCAAAAAAGACTTAGTAATGCAAGTGACCATAACCGATGTCTTGACCATATATTTACTGTAGGTAAGGCAACTGTAAAAGAGTGGGTTATTCTTTCGCAAAAGCCGTTTAAAAGCCTTAGCGACCATTACCTTATTTTTACAGATATTGGTCTTTAGTTCAACGCCTGAGTCTGCCTTTGTGCGGCAACAAGTCCTGCATAAATACCGCCTTGTGCAACTAATTCCTCGTGTGTGCCAAGCTCTGCAAGTCTGCCTTTTTCAATAACCGCAAGTCTGTCGGCATTTTTAAGTGTTGCAAGTCGGTGGGCGATTGCGATAGTTGTTCTGCCCTTAATAAGCCTTGATAAAGCCTCTTGTATTTTGATTTCTGTTTCGGGGTCAAGTGAGCTTGTGGCTTCATCAAGTATAAGTATTTTCGGGTTTTTCAGTATTGCACGTGCAATACTTACCCACTGACGCTCACCGCCCGAAAGTGAGTGTCCGTTTTCACCAATGACTGTGTTATAGCCGTCGGGGAGCTTTGTTATAAATTCGTGTGCATTGGCAGCCTTGGCGGCGGCAATAACCTCGTCATAATCTGCATCTGCACGGGCATAGGCTATGTTATCGTAAATTGTGCCTGAGAATAAGTAGGTTTCCTGGAACACAACACCAATATTATCGCGAAGCTCCTTAGGTGAAATATCACGTATATCAACACCGCCAATGGTAATTTTACCAAGGTTGGGGTCATAAAGTCGCATACACAGGTTGATAACAGTTGATTTACCTGCACCGGAGTGACCTACAAGACCTATCATTTCACCAGGGTTTATACTGAGTGAAACGTTCTTGAGTACGGGCTCGTATGACTTGTAGCCGAATGTAACGTTCTGCAGCTCAAGTGCACCTGATGCATCAAGCTTAACATCATTTTCGGTTTTTGCTGTCTGTGGCTCTTCATCTAATATCTCGTAGATTTTTACAAGGCTTGTGGTACAGTCTGCAAGTCTACGGGGGAACATTGACATCCACCTTAATGGTGCATAAAGGAAAACAAGGTACATATTAAAGCGTGTCAGTTCACCTAATGTAAGTGTGCCGTCAAGCACCATTTTACCACCAATGAGCAACACAAGGAACTCACCAAGGGTCATAAAGTTACCTACAAGCGGGAATGTAACCGCCCAGTATTTTTCGTTAGATGCACTTATATCGCGGAGCTTTTTTGAAACCTTTGAGAATTTCTCGATTTCTCGTTCCTCGTTACCAAATGCTTTAACAACCCTGATACCCTTGATTATATCGTGGAGTATAGATGTTGCCTTTGAGTTTATACGCCATTGTTTGTGGTAGCGTAGCCTTGTTGAATGGCGGAAGCGTGTCATAGCAAATACACCAAGCGGAATGGGTAAAAGCACCACAAGTGTAAGCCATACGTTGGTGCAGAAAAGCACAGCCAGAACAACAGTAAAAACTATAATCTGCTCTACAAGATAGCGACCCTGCTGGTTAAAAAACTCCTTAACACGCTCTGTGTCATTTGTAACGCGGTGCATAAGGTTACCTGCAGAGCGCTTTGACATAGAGGTAAGTGAAAGCTCCTGTACCTTTTCGTAAACAATGTTACGCAGGTCATTTGAAAACCTTGAGCCTATTCTGTTTGAAATTCGTGCGCTGAACATTGTAATAACCCTTGAAACAGCAAAGGTTAAAACCATCAGAAGTACGGTTACGGCAATACCTGTAGAGCGTGATTCGAATAACGGCTTTGCCCCTTCAACGGGCACAAGGTAATGGTCAATAAGCATTGAGTTGAATAGTGGCATTATAGCAGAAAGTACGTTTGCTATTGCCAACAATATACCCATCAGAAAAACTGTGGCTGCATACGGCTTGAAATATGTGAACGCCCTTGAAAAAACGTAAGATTTTTTTACACAGAACATACATATATTCATACCGCGCAGATAGTGTCGGTGGCATTTGGGGCAAACGGGCAGGTCGGTTGTATTGATTTCAAGCAATTCACCTGTTTCAAGCAGGTGATTGATAACCTTTGTAAATTCACCGATTTCACCTACACAGCTCATAGAAAAACGGCAGATGTGAATGTTATCACTACCATCATCTGCGCCGTTAACAGGCACAAGCTCAAGGTGACCGCACCCTACGTCAGTATATTGCACAGCCTCTTTAATGCCTTGAATATTAAATTTTTGTTCTGATGAGCTCTGTGAAAGGGTTATTACACCATCCTTAAAGGATAGTGTGCCCTCACAGTGCTCCCCCATAGGGGAAATATCAAAGTGTGCAGTAATTTCTTTCATAATCAATATAAATAAGGCTCCAATAAACGTCTGCTTTTTTCTTCTATCTTATCAAAATCGGGGATAATATATCTGTTACCGTCCATATCAAAGATGAGTAAGGTGTTTTCACTTGCAAAACGAAGGTTTTTAGTAATATCACGAACTGTAAAATTTTTGGGGTTATTGTCTATAACAGTTTCAAAATAGAAGTTGCCCATACGCTCCCTGACTTTTTTTACTGTAGATACAGTAGGGCAGTAATATCTGTTTGAAAGCTCCTTCTGAGCATTTTCCCTTGATGCGTCATCAAGGTCATTCAGATTACGTATAATGCCTATTTCTTTATCCTCAAGGTCATGAACACAAATGTATTCATCTGTAAGGGTGTAGGGGTAAGTTCTTATAAGCTTTACTCTGCCTTTATCTTCGCCGTTGTGTGTAAAAACCAAAAAGCTGTTCTTGTTAAAGGAAAATTTACACTCATCAGGCTTTAAAAAGTCAATTGTAAGTTTATCTGATTTATTCATCCTTGTGTTCATCCTCCTTTTTTTCTTCAGCATCTTCACCAATGCCAATAAATCGTAAAGCCTCTTCTTGTAATTTGAATAGCTTGTAATATGCACCTTGCTTTTCCATAAGCTCTGAGTAGGTGCCAAACTCAATACACTCGCCCTCATCAATAACCGCAAGCTTATCAGCATCACGCAGTGTTGATAGTCTGTGGGCAATAGCAATTGTTGTTCTGCCTGCTTTAAGCTCTGTCAAAGAATTTTGAATATTACGCTCTGTTTCGGTATCCATAGCAGCGGTTGCCTCGTCAAGAATAAGTATCCTGGGGTTTTGTATAATTGTACGGGCAATACTTATACGCTGACGCTCACCACCTGATAAATCCTGACCGCCTGAGCCGACCCAGGTTTCGTATCCGTCAGGTAGCTTTGATATAAAGCCGTGGGCAGATGCTGCCTTTGCCGCAGCAATAACCTCATCATTTGTTGCGTCAGGACGGGCGTAGCGGATATTATCTGCAATAGTGCCCATAAACAAGAATATATCCTGTGAAACAATACCGATATTCTGGCGTAGCTGCTTTGATGAAAGGTCCTTTACATCAATATCATCAATTTTTACAATGCCCTCTTTGGGGTCATAGAGTCGTGCAATAAGGTTTGATATTGTAGTTTTACCTGCACCTGTTTTACCTACAATACCAAGCATTTCACCTGCTTCAATTTTAAGTGAAAGGCTTTTGATAATCGGGTGAGCAGGTTCATATTCAAACTGAAGCTCGTTAAGCTCAATTTTGCCCTTGAAATCATCAAGTATAACGGGGTTTTCTTTATCCTTGATATCGGGCTCTGTGTCCATAATTTCAAATACACGTTGTGAAGAATCAACACAGCGTGACCACCAGTTCATAACCCAGCTTAAAAAGTCAACGGGTTGCTGAAGCATACTGAGGTAAATAACAAAGGTAAGTAATTCACCAACAGTAAGCTCGTTTGTGGTTGTAGCCATAACACCGCCTACGCCAAGCACTATGGCGGTAAGGATATATATTATGATTGAAAGCAAGGGGAATACTGTGCTTTCAACGTCAGTAACGCTTACCTCGGCATCATAAACCTTGGTACTGAGCTTTGAAAACTGTGAAAGCTCGTCATTTTCTTTTGAAAATGCTTTTATAATGCGGTGACCGTTAATGTTATCGCTTACCTTTGAGCTGAGCTTTGAATGCTGTACCCATACCTTATGGTGAAGCTTACGGAATTTTTTGTTTACAAGCGGGTATGCAATAAATATTACACAAGCACCGCCAAGAATCATAAGCGTAAGCTTTACACTTGTTATAAACATAATTACAAGTATGCCTATAACAAGTATGATGTTTGCAATAAGATAGGGGAAGCCGTCAACAAAGAACCAGTAAATGTTATTTGAATCCCTTGTTACACGCTCCATAAGTGAGCCTGTTTGCTTATGGGTGTAAAAGCCCACCGAAAGCTGTTGCATAGCCTTAAAAATCTTCAGCTTTATGCCATAAACAACGTCGGGTAATATGCCTGCAACAATGTACTGGTAAAACAGGGTGAACAGCTGCTGCGAAATCTTTAACGCTGCCATAGTAAGAACTATGGTGAATAAACCTTTAAGCAAGGCCTCGTATGGTGTACCGGCAGGGGCGTTTAACACCTCATCATATAATTTTTGTGTGCTGAATTGCGGTATCAATAATGATAGGAATGAGCTGAAAACTACAGCGCATACCATAAAAATCATTTTGCCCTTAACCTCACCAAAGAATGAGAATAAGCGCTTTACCGTAGATGATCTATCAACACAGTCCTTGCAATATTTAAGCCCCTTGGGTATAGGCTCACCACACTTTTCACACACGTTGCCTGTGGCGGTTGATACATATTGCTCGTAATCTTTGCCCTCTTTAAAGGCGTTGTATATTTTACGGAAGTTATCTGCCTTTTCAAGCGTACCGATGGGGAAGTAGCCTAATGAATAATACTCACCATCTTTGGTGTAAGTAAGCTGTCCTGTTGCAAGATATTGCTCACAGAACATTTCATCTGCCTTTTCTGTGGGTGTAGTAGTGATATTTTTGATTGTGGGCTTTATGTCGGGCATTTTTTTACCCTTTTTTGGCGGAGCAGGAGGGTCATCAAATGCTACTGTATACAAATTGTTTGCAGTAAAAAAGATGTAGCAGTCACCAAACTCCTCTACATCACACATATTTGATTTAAAGCCGTGCAAAACACTACTTAAATCAATACCCGCACCCTCGATAGCCTCTTTTACGGCAGGGGGGAACAGCTCACCCTTTTCACGTTTCGGGCGAGGTCGTTTTTTTATATGAAGTTTATAAAGAACCTTGTTAATTAATTCCATATGCCCTCCAGAAACTCATTTTGATTATTTCTGTATATTATAACATAGTATTTATTTTATAATCAAGTAAAAGGATTTAAGGAGCAATAAAATTTAACATTTTATTAATACGAGGGTTTTGCTTTTTTGCTAAATCCACAATATAAGGTGCTTTTATTTGTATAAAATAACAGTTTTTGCAATTTGTGTTGTAAAAATGCAAAAAGTGAATTGACATTCACTATATCTTTTGCTATAATCATAATAGCGTAATTCGGTAAAAGTGAAGGTTATGTTTTGGGTTTTACTACTGAATTACCGCCGCAAATAGTAAAAAAGTGGTTAATCCACATATGTAGTTTTAGTACGAAATTTTTTGAAAGGAAATAACTTATGGCAGTTAAAAGTATCACCAGATTCGGAATTCAAAGAAAAATTGTAGCTAATATGTGTACTGAAAGTTGGCAGAATATTCCTCACGTTAGTTACCAGTATGAACCTGACGTTACAAAATTTATGGAAGCCTTTAAGAAATTCTCTGCCGAGAAAAACACAGGTGAGGGTGCAAAAATCACCTTTAACTCAGTTCTTTTGAAGGCTATTGCCGAAGCTATTGAAGTTGACCCCATGATCAACGCACATATCCATTATGAAAAGGGTCTTGTGCGCGGTAAGGTTACAGAATTTGATAATATTGATATTTCAGTACCATGGATTCTCCCTGATGGTAATATGATGACCATCACCATGAAGGATATGGGCAATAAAACTCTCAAAGAGATTGCTGAATACCAGGCAGATATTAACCGCAGACTTGAAAAGACAAACCTTGTTGAGGCGCTTTATTCAGTTGCCTTCCACGATACACTTGATAAGCTTAAAAGTGGTCATATCATCAGAGCTATCAAGCGTCTTTATGGTGCAAACTCAAACAAGCGTCACAGAATTGTTCGTCTTAAAGGTGCCGAGAAAAAGGCTTACAACGCTATCCCCGCTACAGAAAAAATCACAAGAGATGACCTTAAACAGGGTACAATTACCGTATCTAACGTAGGTGCTGATACACGTGGTCTTTCAGGTGAGGTTGCTATGCTTATGATCATTCCGCCACAGGTTTGTGTTATAGGTATCGGCACACTTCAGAAAAAGCCTATGGTTGTTACAGATGAAAATGGCGAAGATAAAATCGAAATCAGAACAATTCTTCCTATTAACATTGTTTTTGACCACAGAGCACTTGACTTTGGCGAGGTAAGACCCTTCTTAACAAAGATGGAAGAGTTTTTCCAGAATCCTGAGCTTGTTCTTAATGACAACGCATAAGAGTACATAAATAAAAGCGTTCAACAGTTAAACTGCTGAACGCTTATTTTTTTATTCTATTGTAAATTCGGCGTTTGAAAAATCAAGCTTTTTGAGTGCTGTTGTATCAAGGGTGATGTATGCAATTCTTTCGGTATCCGCCAAAAATGAAGGCATATTATCATCAAGGGGGTCATACTGAAGTAATATTGTTTTATCACCTTTGTTTACAAGTAATCCGGTGCCGTCATCTGCAGAGCTTGTATCGTAAAAATCTATAGAATACTCTGTATCTGTATCACCAAGAAAATCAAAGCCTGCATTAAAATCATCGATAAGAGTATCAGGCTCGTTTGGTGCGTAACGCACGTTGGGAATAAATCTGCCGTCCTCGAATGTGAGAAAGATGTATATAAATCCCTTCATAGGCAGAATGCCGTCTTTATCAAATGATTTGAATTCTGATAATCTTAACTGACAAAAGAAGAAATCCTCGTCGCCGATTGTTCCGTCTGCAAGCCATTCTTCAGGCATTGTAGGGGAACCAAAAAATTTGCTTGTACCAGGGTCGTATTCACCGTGGGCTTTTTCTACTGTAATACCTATCATTGTGCCGGTTTATTATAATATTCTTCCATTACAAGTCCACTTGCTTTGATAGCCTTAGCGGTTTCAACACCAACATAGCGCCAGTGCCAGGGCTCGTAAATAACCTTTGTGATTTCTTGCTTATCTTTGGGGTATCTTAGAATGAAGCCGTAATCTGCAGCATGCTCCATAAGCCATCTGAATTCAGCGGTACCCTCAAACCACTCTTCAACACAGACAATATCCATAGCGTAGCCTAAGTTATGCTCAGATGAGCCGGGTATCATAACAATTGTTGCCGCCTGAACACGTGCTTCATCGTATGCATAGCCCTGACCTAAGAATAAATCAACCTTTCGGTTGTAGAGTGTTTCCTGTGTGCTGTATGAACGATAGCCTGAGCAGGGTGTAAGTGTAACACCGTCGTTTCTGCCTGCGTTATACATAGCCTCGTACTGTGCAGCAACCTCACGCTGAAGTCTTTCACCGCTGCCACATACATATACAAGGTCCGGGTCATAGCTTGAGGGAATGCGATAGTTTCTGTTAACAACGGCAGTTGAATAGCTTGTGTCTGTAACGATAACGGGGTTATCCATAGTGCCTACAGCGTTGCTCTGCTGCTGCGGAGCTGTTGGAGCTGCTGCGGTAACGGGGAGTGTGGTTGCCGCTGTTGTAGGTGCTGTGGTAGCTGGTGCTGTAGTTGTGATTTTAACAACTGAACCCTTCTGAGCCTCTGTCTGGGGCTGTGTTGCAGGTGCAGAAGCAGCTGCTGTTGCATTAACGTCAATGCCCTCAATTGATTCGGCCTTTTGTGCCTCCAAAAGCTGCTGCTGAGCCTCGTATTTTTTGTTGTTATTGTTTGCAAAAATGCACACAACACCAACAAAAACAATTACAAACGAAAGCATAAAGCAAAGAAAACGCTTTGCCTGTTTTTCACGTAATTTGATTTCTTTTTTGTCCGGGACTTCGACTTTCCTTCTGCGCTGTACCTGGGGGATATCACCCATCTCAAGGTTAAGCGGTTCAAGAAGGTCATAATTGTTATTTTCGTTCATGAAAACACACCTCTCTTTATGGCATATTATAGTCTATAACAGAGCAAAAGTCAACGACATTACATATTATTATTTAAAAGAATTAGTTGTTAAATACAAAAGAGTGAATGCTATTTTGTGCTTTTTATACAAATATAAAAAATTATAAAAAACTACTGTTACATATTGCTTTTTTGTGATATAATTGCAGGGTGAATAATAGTAAATTCGGTTTTTATCGGGTTTGCGCAGAATATCGAAAGGGGTAAAACCTTAATGAAACGCATTATTACAGTTTTAACAGCCATTTTACTTGTCAGCGCAATGCTTATGTCTTTGACAGCTTGCGGCTCATCTGACTCTTCTGACGAAACAGAGGTTTTCTCAACAGAGGCAGCGGTTTACACCGAAAGCGCTACACCTGTTGCTAACACAAGTGAAGAAGTTCTTAATTACTTCAACACTCTTGTTAACGGCCTTAAAGAGACAAAGCCTGAGCTTTCTTACAGATATGAAATGAACGTTCCTGACGATTCAATTAAAATCACAGCCAAGGGCTCTGAAGAAGCAGAAGAAATCCCTGCAGAATTTGATGCTATCAATGGTGCGGCAGCAGGTCTTAAGGATATGATGCTTGAAGATATTAAAGAGGTTTCAGGCAACGTTGCAAAGGGCGAGGATAACTCAGAGTTCCTTTACGTTAAAGGTGAGTCTTGGGTAAGCGCTCTTACAGTAGCTGATATTGATTACGCTACAATCAAAGAGGTAGGCGATACCTACTATATCACAATTGCATTCAACGATGTTGAGGCAGGCGGTGACACAAGCTCACTTGCAAAGGCATTTGAGCTTCGCGATAAGGATGTTGTTCTTGCATCTGAAGAGCTTGCAAAAACAAGCGCATACCTTAAGCTTAATGACTATTCAGTTGGTTACAGCGGTTGCAAAATCACAGCAACAGTAAACAGACTTACTGATGAAATCACAAACATTCATTACTTTATGTCTGCTAACGTTGTTGCAGATATGACAGGCGCAGGCACTTATGCCGATTTAAAGGATGTCAGCGTATTGTTCACTCTTGAGGACAGAGCAAACTTTGACATAAAATGGGAGAGTGAGCTTCCTACAAGCCCTCTTGAAACAACTACAGAGGCAACAACTGTTGCTGCTGCAGCTGACCAGGCAACAGCACCTGCAGTTGCACCCGAAGAAACACCTGTTGAAGCACCTGCAACACCAGCTGTTTAATTTCACCTACGGAGGTAATTACCTTGAGTAAAAAAATAATTGCAGTATTACTTGTTGCAACAATTCTTTTTATGTTTTCTTTTGCGGCATGCAACAAGGATAAAGATGAAGAGGAAGATGAAACCACCAAAATTTATGCTGACGTAAGCGATTATAATTACGTAACAGATGAAAATGGTGAGCGTGTATTATCACCTGATGGTGAAATACTTGTTTACGTTACTGATGAAGACGGTGAAAAGGTAACTAATAAAGCAGGTGAACCCGAAACACTTGCTCAGGCTTTTGTGCCTATTCTTGAGGATAACAAGGCAGAATATTACGGATATAGCATAGAGCTTCCTGAAGGCTGGACTGTTGATGAAACCAAGAGCGGTGCCTTCATTAATAAAGAAAAAAATCAGAGAGTTGATATTACTCCCCTTAACAAAACATACGATGATTATTACGAGGGTAATAAAAAAATGTATGAGAGCCTGGCAAAAGAGCCCGGCGCAACAGTTACATGGGATGAAAACTATGATTTAGGTAAGGATTGCGCTAAAACTGTAAGATTTACTCTTAAAACAGAAACAGAGATGAGCGTTATGTACTTCTTTGTTAATAACGATAATCTTTACAAGGTTCTTTTTGTGTCAGCTGATCCTACAACAGCTATTGCAGAAAGTGAAGCTATCTGTGCTGCGGTTTCATATAAACCATATCAGTACTTCGAAATCGAGGTTACCGATAAGGCTGACGTTGATGAGTCTGTATGGGAGTCTGCTCTTGCAGATGGAATTGCTGAGGAAATTACTTCAAGCTCAGCACCTGCTACAACAAAAGCCGGTACAACTGTAGCTACTACAGTAAAAGCTCAATAAAATTGATAGAGCCTTCCAAAGCGGAAGGCTCTTTTAATAAGGTTTAAGGGGTAGGTAATATATGGCATATTGTAAGCATTGTGGAATGCCCGTTGATGAAAAAAAGGATAGACGTTGTCCTCGTTGTGGTGAGTTTACTGATGACAGACCACAGATAGCACAGTCAGAAAATAATAGCAGAATAATCATAATTGTTTTATTATGCGTGCTTTTGGTTTTATGTCTGGTGTGTCTGGTGTTTGTTGTTTTTTCAAATAAGGAATCACAATCACATCAGCCAATGTATTCAGAGGATGTATTAACAACTATAATTGTGCAGAATAACAATCAGTACAATAATCAGTATAATATTAATGACGTTGATCAGAATCAGTGGGTTAATAGCGGTAATAATAGTGGTAGTGGTAACAATAACGGTAATAGCTATACACCCTCAAAAACAACTGCCGCCAAAAAGGTTTATTATACTTTTACTGCAGGGTATAAGGGCGTTATTAACAGTAATACACCTAATGATGATGGCGTCAATATGCGTAAATATAACGATGCAAATTCAGCTAAGGTTGTAACCCTGCCGGAGGGCACCTGGCTTACTTATGGTGAAACAAAAACACTAAATGGTGATGAATATATCCTTTGCACTGCCACGGTTAATGGCAGAGATTACACAGGCTACGTAATTACAAAGTATATTCTTGATATGGGTCAGCACGTTGCAGGTCCTAAGCCCGATGTTTACACAACCGAAGCTCAGACTCAAAAGCAGGAGCCTGATGTTAACGATTACACCGGTTACTATATTTCTTATAACACACCTGAAAATAAGGGCTTGGTCTTGCGACAAGAGGCTACCTACTATTCAGATGTACTTGTTGTTGTGCCCGAGGGTACACAGGTAAACGTTATTGATAACTCCGGTAAAGAGTATTGGGGCGTTAGCTTATACATCAACGGCAATTATTATGAAGGATATGTTCTGAAAAAATATATAGAATACAGATAACAACAAACCCGTTCGGTGTCAATTAATCTTGATAACCGAACGGGTGATTTTTATATACAATAGAAAAAACAGGATTGAATATTTAATTTTATATAACTTTTTTAAAGTGCTTTTCAGTTGCTTTGTAAAGAACGGGAACAAATACAATAGCCGCAATCATTTCTATAAGACCATTTGTGCCTATAAGTGTTGCAATAATCACATCAAGTGTTTTTGCAGCCTCGCCAAAAAGGACCTCAAAGCCACCAAATACCTTTAACATACTAAGCACAAGTACGGTATTTGTGAGTGTACCTGCAAAAGCTGAAATTCCTAAAGAAATCGGCTTGGGGCACTTTGTTTTTGAAAGCAGGAAGAATACAAGACCTGCCATAAGACCTACAATTATACGGGGTACAAGGGATACCATAGGGTTCTGAAATGGCACAAAGCCCATCTGAAGGGCCCTGATTATACAGGTCAGACCCCACACACCACCGATTACTGCGCCATATTTGTAGCCCAATACGGCAGACGCAAAAATTACAACAATGTGTAAAGTGGTGATTTCAATAACACCAACAGTAATGTAGCCAAGGTAGGGTGTGAATGTCATTACGACTATCAATGCCGCAAATAAGGCGCACATTACAAGACGAGTAAGCTTTTTTTTCTTTTCCATAGATAAAACTCCTTTTGCTACTATTCTTATGCAAGATACAGTGCGTTTTAGTTTTTTACCTGTTTTTTCTGTATATTGTCAAAAGTCCTTGTAAAATAAGGTCTTTGTTATAAATGATTTCTTTTTCACAGCAGGCTACAATCTCTTTTGCAAGTCCGCCTGTTGCTACCATAGATTTAATGGGTGTACCTAATTCACGCTCTAATCTGTCAGCCATACCATCAAGCATAGCGGCTGTGCCGAGCACAGTTCCTGAACGGATACAGTCAATGGTATTTGTGCCTATAGCGTGTTCAGGGGCAGATAATTCAATTGTAGGTAACTGTGAGGTGCGCATTGAAAGTGCATCAAGTGAAATTCCTACACCCGGGGCAATTGTACAACCGGCAAAAACTCCGTTCTCATCAAGTACCATTATTTTTGTGGCTGTGCCTAAATCCATAATAAGGCAGGGCAGGGGGTATTGGTTAACAGCGCCTACAGCACCTGCAACAAGGTCTGCACCAACCTCTTTAGGGTTATCTGTATTGATTTTAAGGCCGGTTTTTATACCTGCAGCAACAATAAGTGCATCGCAACCGGTTACCTTTTCAATAGCATCCTTGAATACTCTTGTAAGCTCGGGAACAACAGAGCTGATAACTGAGCCTTCTATCTTTTGGGTATTTATGCCCTCTAAATTGAATATAGCGTTAAGCTCGATAGCATATTGCTCAGAAGTTCTGTGGCGCTGTGTTGCAAGGCGCGAAATAAAAATAGCCTTATCACCATCGAACAAACCAAGAGTGATGTTTGTATTGCCGATATCAGCCGTTAAAATCAAGAAATCATCTCCTATCACGTGGATTATACTACATAAATTTGTTTTTATCAATGTTAATTATGTCGAAAATATATTGAATTTTTGGAATTGTATGGTATACTGTCACTAATGAAAAATTAAAAAGGAGTGTTTTTATGAAAAAGTTTTTTGGCGAATTTAAAAAATTTATTGCCCAGGGTAATGTGATTGACCTTGCAGTCGGTGTTATTATCGGTGGCGCTTTCTCAGGTATTGTAAAGAGCCTTGTTGAGAATATTATTACACCTGCAATTTCAGTTCTTACAAAGAATATTGCGTTTTCAGATTTGTTTTATGCCCTTGATGGTAATGAGTATGCAACTCTTGCCGCTGCTCAGGAGGCTGGCGCTGCAACAATCAACTATGGTCTTTTCATTCAAGGCGTAATTGATTTTATTATTACAGCATTTGTTATCTTCCTTATGGTTAAGGTTATTAACAAAATCAGAAATGCAGGTAAAAAAGAAGAGGAGCCTGCAGCACCCACAACAAAAGAATGCCCATTCTGTAAATCAGAAATCAGCATAGATGCAACTCGTTGCCCTCACTGTACATCAGAGCTTGCAGAATAATTTAATTATTAAATTCATTAAACAATAAACCTCGTGTGCAAATCGCACACGAGGTTTTGTTATATTAGTAGTATTAGTCTTCTTCTTTTGCCTGTTCAAGTCGTTGCTTTTTAAATGACTTGTTGATTATTGTGTTAAGCACAACGTTAAGTGTAAATAACGCAATACCTACAAATAAGCCGTACTGAACGGTGCCCTGTATAAATGCTGCCGAAATATTACCTGCCTGTGATGTGGCAATTGTGAACAATACGCCTGCGGCAATAAAGCAAAGGTCTGAGCCAACACATAAAACAACGTTTGCCCCCGCCTTGAGTGAAGGTGCCTTTATGAGCACTAAAAGGAAGTTAAGAACACCAAATACAACCGCCAGGTATAAGCAAAGTATTGCAATCATAAGCATTAAAACCGGTGCGCCTAAGGTGGCAGAGCCTGATAAACCGATTAACGAGCCCCAGTTAAGCTTTAAAAGGGTGTTAAGGGTAAAATCAAGCAGAGTCATATTCTGCGCAGAGGCATTAACAAAAGGTATATTCAATGTGTAGTTTGCTAATGGTAAAACCAAGGCAATCAATGGTAAAAAGGTGCAGATGAAGCGCACTATTCTTACTTTACTGCCAAATAAAGCACTTTTAAGGTTGCTTGTGAACCTTCTGAAGCTTTTCCATGCAACTATAGCGTGCTCTGCATCCTGGTCCAAGCGTTCCTCCCAATTGTAGTTTGGTATGTTAACACCACAATAAGGACATTCGGCTTTAACGTTCCAAAAGTTGAGAATGCCATAGCATTTGGGACAAAGAGCCATAATGCTCAATCCTTTCGATGGTTAATAATCTAATACTCTGAGAACAGTTTTAATATCTATGGGTAATTTTTCGATAGCTGCACGAGCTTCTTTTTCACGCATAACGGGTGTAACAAATGCGATTTCTGTTTTTGGCTCGTCATCTCTGTGAAGGATATGCGGAGCTTCAAACACCTTGTTTATTTCGTTGAATGCAGTTATGTAATCATCAGTTTCAGCACGTACGTAAAGAGCACCACTCTGAAGTAAGGGGTCAATAACGTAGTTATCCTCTGCAGGACCCCAACCAAAGGCTTTACGTTTGGTTGAATGTCTTGCACAGTCAATAACGTCAGCAACAACAGCACTCGCTGTAGGTAATTTACCTGCGCCCTTGCCGTAGAAAACAACGTCACCGATAGCGTCACCGCGTACAAGAATTGCATTGAAAACATCGTCTACAGATGCAAGCTGACTGTGGTTCTGTATAAGGCAGGGACCAACTGTAGCACTGATTTTGCCTGTGTCATTCTGTACGGCTCTGCCGATAAGCTTTATAACACCGCCCCAATTTTTAGCATAAGCAACATCTTCAGAGGTAATCTCTGTAATACCCTCTGTTTCAACAAAATCAGGGTATACGTGCTTGCCAAAGCAGAGTGAGGCAAGTATGCATATTTTACGTGCAGCATCGTGACCGAGAATATCTGCAGATGGGTCGCGCTCTGCGTAGCCGTTAACCTGAGCTAATTTAAGCGCTGCATCAAAGGTCATACCCTCGTTAATCATCATTGTGAGTATAAAGTTTGTTGTGCCGTTAAGTATACCTGCAATCTCGCAAATTTCGTTAGCAGCAAGACATTGGCTGATTGGTCTGATAATAGGTATACCGCCACCAACACTTGCCTCAAATAAGAAGTTAACGTTATTTTCTCTTGCAAGCTCTAAAAGCTCGTAGCCCTTTGCGGCAACAAGCTCCTTGTTTGATGAAACAACACTTTTACCTGCCATAAGACACTTTGAAACATAGTCATATGCAGGCTCTGTGCCACCCATACATTCAACAACAATGCCAACAGATGTATCGTTGAGGATGTCGTTGAAATCCTTGGTGAAATACTGACCTAATTCGTGATTTGAAAAGTCACGGATATCAAGAATATATTTGATATCAAGAGAGGCTTGTCCACTCTTGGTAACAATACTTTTTTGGTTTTTTAAAAGGAGCTCGGCAACACCTGAACCGATTGTACCGAAGCCCATAATTGCGATTTGCATTTCCATTCCTCCGGAGTCTACAGTATATACCCCATCATTCTAGCATAAAAATTCACGATAATAAAGAGGAAAATGAATTTTTATTTAAATTTTTTTTATTTTTAATTATTTTTATTGTATTCTTTATTGTTTTGGTTTAAAATAATACGATAGATGTATATGCAAAAATCCTTAAGGAGGATGATTATGGAAAAAGTAACAGCTTATAGAAGAAGGTTTATAATAAATTTTTTCTATTTTGGTATCATAATTGCATTGTTCTATTTTCTTGTTAATTATGCTTTAGGGTATTTATTCCCGTTTTTATTTGCAGGTGCTCTGTCAATTGTTTTGCAGCCACCCGTAAGGGCTATCAGTAAAAAGCTTAAATTAAAAGCACATGGGCTTGTTTCTATGATTCTTGTGTTGCTTATAGTTACTATTGTTGTGAGCGCTATAGTAGCTTTGGGTTCTGCTTTGGGTAGAGAGGTTAAAGACCTTATTACCCATGTACTTGCTGAATTTAAATCTGTTGATGATTTTATTGCAGTTGCAAGGGATTTTGTTAATGATATTGTACTTAAACTACCTAAAGGTATAGGCGCCACAGCCACAGATTACGTTAATAATTTCTTTGATAAATTTACAAGTGGTGAATCTGTAGCAAACTTTGATATGAGCACGTTTTCTGCTCCGCTGAGTGGTGCGTGGAACGTTGTGAAGGGTATTCCCTCTGCAATTATCAGTGTTGTGGTTACAATTATTTCATGCGTGTTTATGACTTCTGAATATGATATTATCCGTGATATGATACTCAAGCTTTGCTCCAAGGAAAGGGGACAGAAGCTTGTTGAAACAAAAAGGACAATAACACGCGGTATCGGTAAGCTTGTTAAAGCATATATTACCATTATGCTTATTACATTCACCGAGGTTTTCCTTGGTCTTAATCTTATGCGACTTATAGGCGTATATGATGGTGGTTATATTGCCATTATCGCTTTCATCACTTGTATTGTAGATATTGTTCCGGTTTTGGGCACAGGTACGGTTATGATTCCCTGGGCAATTTATTCTATAATAACAGGTAATGCCGGTCTGGGCGTTGGTCTTATTATTTTGTATGCAGTTATTACCGTGCTTCGTCAGGCAATCGAACCAAAGCTTGTTGCAAATCAGGTAGGGCTTCCTTCAATTGTTACAATTATGGCTATGTTCCTTGGTGGCAGAGTGTTCGGTGCATTCGGTATTGTTTTGTTACCCCTTACTGTAATTGTAGTTAAAATGATGCTTGATGAAGGCATAATCGGGGCACATCTCGGCAAAGGCGAGGCTGATGGCGTTGCTGTAGCAACTAAGGAAACAGAGGTTAAAGATGTTTGATAATATGATAGATATCCATTCCCATAGCCTGTGGGGGATAGATGATGGTGCAAGAAGGTTCGACGAAACTATGGATATGTGCTTCTGCGCAGAGGATAACGGCACAGGCATTCTTTTTGTTACACCGCACCTTATGTATTGGGATAAAGCCGAGTCACTCTATGATATACGCGAAGAAAAGGTGGCTGTACTTGAAGAAGCACTTGATGAAAACAATTCTTCATTGATTATAAAAAAAGGCTTTGAAATACTTTGCGATGACGAAATTTTTAACGTAAAGCATTTTAAACCGTATACGCTTAATGGTTCGCGTTATCTTCTTATTGAGTTCAGCTTTCATAAAACAACCGAAGATGATGTAATATCCTGGTGCAACTATATAAAATCATTTGGTATTGTGCCAATTATTGCTCACCCTGAAAGATATAATTTCGTAAAAAATGATGTTACTTGCATAAACAGATTATCTGATATGGGCGTTCTTTTTCAGGTTAATGCCGGGTCACCTGCAGGTGCGTTTGGTGACTACGAAATGCAGGTTGCTTGTGCTATGATTAATGGTGGTTTTGTTGATTTTATCGGCTCTGACGCACACAGATTAAATATACGCAACACAGATATAGGCTTTTTTCTTGAACGATATCCAGATGTTGTGGATATGGGGCTTGTGCGTAAAGCCTTGCTTAAAAACCCATCTGTTATATTAAATGATTCAGATTATTTTCCCGAAAGGAAAAAATATATTACAAATTTGTAAAAAAAATAGCGCTAATATTCTAAAAAAGAAATAAAAAATAATGTTATTATGTTATTATAGTAACGAAAATAGGTGGAAAGGAGGACAAAATAATGTTAGATTCTATTTGGCAGCTTCTTGCAAACTATGGTCTTGATACAAAGGAAATTGCTGATGCAATCCACTCTCTTGTAAAACCCGTTGTTGATGCAGAAGGTAACGTTGTTGGTTACGAAGGCACTCTTGCAGCTATCGTAGATTTCCCCATCATCGGTTCTGTACTTAAGGGCTTCGCAGATTTCGCACCTGCAGTTGCAGAGACAACAGAGACTATCGCTTAAGTATAAGCGACCACGCACTTTTTATAAGTGTGAATTATTGCAATAGTTTTCACTAAAGAAGAGTGTGGGTAACCACACTCTTTCTTTCTAAAAGAGTTTAGGGCTATAGCAAAATGCTATACCTATTATAATATATATAGAGAAAATGAGGTGTACGTGTGAATAACGATAATAACCTTAAAGATGATGTTATTGAAGCCGAAGGCCAGGGCACAAAAAAGATAGTTTACGTTTTAGGTGCCGCAGTTATCATTTGTGCGGTAGTGCTTACAATTGTTTTTGGTGGTGTTATATATAAGTCAGTCAGTAGTGAGGCAAATCTTACCCAGACTCTTGCTTATGAGTTGACATCACAACAGTTCACTGCAAATGTAACAACAGGTGAACAGGAGGAATCATGGAATATTGATCTTGGTAACGAGAATCCAATTGATACCCCTGTAGCAAATGGTGGTGGCAACAACGTGTCACAGGGTGGTGCTGTAGCCAACACTCAAGGTGATAATAAAAATACTGCTGCTGATAAAACAACCAAAAATCAAGCTATTGAAAATTACGAAAAGCTTTCACCCAATGGGCAGAATTTATTGTCAGACTATATTGATAATAAATATATTAAACAGATATCAACAAGCTATGGCGTAGATAGTGATTTGCTTGTTGCTATTTATAGTGAGCCTGATACAGGCAATAACTTTGTTCTTGAGTTTAATGGTAAAAAGGATTCTGATGGTAACGTTGTAAAAAGTCCCGATACACTTGCAAAGGTTTATCAGATTGATAAAAACGGCGGTGTAAAGATAGCAACAGGCCAGCAGACAGGCAACGTGGGTGTATCTTATGCCGAAGGTCTTTTCTGCATAAGTATGATTAAGACAGTTGTTATGGAACAATATCCCGATTATTTCACGGGTTTAAAGCAATAAAAAATCATTTTCGTCAAAATGACGGTTTTAAGCCTTTTTCTTTGTTGAAAATCCCTTGTAACAAAGCAACAAAAAAATCTTAAAAAATTCTTAAAAAAATACCAAAAAACTCTTGCAATCTTGAAACGATTGTGATATTATGATAGGGCGCGCGAAGGGCGTGACCCTATCTTTTTATGCCCTGACGCGAGCAGATATGCGATGATGCGGGAGGTGGCTGCCCTCGGAGGCAGGGAATTTCCGCGGAGTATGTCCGATTTAAAACCGGGCGATTAAATACCGAATAGCAAACCGTTTTCCGTCCTTAACTGCGGATTTCGGATTGTTTCGGAGCGTGAGTTTATCCCGGAAGCACATTCCGGTTTTTAAATGGATTGTGCGATAAGCCCGGGTGAGTTGTTAATTCTTGCGCAGCCCGCCAAAAAAATTAGGAGGCGTTACAAATGGCAGTTAAGGGAAAAATCAGAATCAGACTTAAAGGTTACGATCATAACCTCGTTGACAAGGCAGCAGAAAAGATCGTTGAAACAGCAAAGCGTACAGGCGCTCAGGTTTCAGGTCCTATCCCGCTCCCCACAGAGAAAGAGGTTATCACAGTGCTTCGTGCGGTTCACAAGTACAAAGATTCTCGTGAGCAGTTCGAACAGCACACACACAAGAGACTCATTGACATTCTCAGACCTTCAAACAAAACTGTTGAAGCTCTTACAGGTCTTGAGCTCCCAGCCGGTGTTGATTTTGAGATTAAGCTTTAATCCGATATAAAGCTTAATTTTAAATATACCTATTATATATAGGTTGCAGGTCATGTTGAGGCAACTCAACCAATAATCTGACAGGAGGAATTCAAAATGAAAAAAGGTCTTATCGGAAAAAAGATCGGCATGACTCAGATCTTCGACGAAAAGGGTAATATGATCCCTGTTACAGTAATCGAAGCTGGTCCTTGCGCAGTTGTTCAGAAGAAGACAACTGAAAATGACGGCTATGAAGCTGTTCAGATTGGTTACGGCGATCAGAAGGTTCAGAGAGTGAACAAGCCTATGGCTGGTCACTTCAAGAAAGCTGATGTCGCTCCCAAGAAGGTACTCAAAGAGTTCAGACTCGATGATACTTCTTCACTCAACGTTGGTGACATTCTTAAGGCAGACATCTTTGCTGCTGGTGAGTATGTTGACGTTGTAGGTAAGAGCAAAGGTAAAGGTACCGCAGGCGTTATCAAGCGCTGGAACTTTGGCAGACTCAGAGAGTCTCACGGTACAGGTCCTGTTGCAAGACACGGTGGTTCTTTGGGTGTTATTGACCCCGCTCGTGTTTTCAAGGGCAAAAAGATGGCAGGTCACCTCGGTACAGAGCGTGTAACTGTTCAGAATCTCAGCGTAGTTAAGGTTGACAGTGAAAACAACCTCATCGCTATCAAGGGTTCAATTCCTGGACCTAAGGGCGGCATTGTTGTTATCGCTGACAGCGTAAAGAAAGCTTAAGGAAGGAGTGTTTTAGATGAGTAAATTATCAGTACTTGATATGGCAGGCAAGAAGGTTTCTGACATCGAGCTTAACGATTCTATTTTCAGCATCGAGCCCAATATGTCAGCTATGCACCTCGTTGTTGTTGGCTATTTAGCAAATCAGCGTCAGGGCACTCAGTCCACAAAAACTCGTTCCGAGGTTAGCGGCGGCGGTAAGAAACCGTGGCGTCAGAAGGGCACAGGCCGTGCAAGACAGGGTTCAACTCGTTCTCCTCAGTGGTATCATGGTGGTATCGCACTTGGTCCCAAGCCCCGCACATACGGCATCTCAATCAACAAGAAGGTTAGAAGACTTGCTATGAAGTCAGCTCTTTCTTCAAAGGTTGCAGCTAATGAGATGATCGTTCTTGATTCTATCAAACTTGATGAAATCAAAACACAGGCAATGGCTAAGATGTTCTCAGCTATTGAAACAGGCAAAAAGGTTCTCGTAGTTCTCCCCGAAAATAACGAGGTTATCTACAAGAGCATCCGTAACATTGAGGGCGCTAAGGTTGCTACAGTAAATACTCTCAATGTATATGACATTCTTAATTGCAACTCAATCGTTGTTCTTAAGGACGCAGTTACAAAAATCGAGGAGGTATATGCATAATGAAACTCGCACAGGACATTATCATTAAGCCCATTATCACAGAGCAGTCTATGATGGGTGTAGCCTTCAAGAAATATACTTTCAAGGTTGCTTCAGACGCAAACAAGGTTGAAATTGCTAAAGCAGTTGAAGAGCTTTTTGACGTTAAGGTAGCTAAGGTAAACACAATCAACGTAAGCGGTAAGATGAGAAGATACGGCAGATTCGAAGGCTACAAGGCTTCTTGGAAAAAGGCTGTTGTAACTCTTACTGAAGATTCAAAGACAATCGCGTTCTTTGATGGCATGATGTAATCTAAAACTTTTTTAAATTATACCCCACTTGGTATAGTATGGAGTTGACATTCTCCGCAAAACCATAATAGGAGTGTGAATAAAATGTCTATTAAAGTTTTTAAGCCGACTACAAACGCAAGACGTAATATGTCGGTTACAGATTACTCAGAACTTTCAAAGGTTGCTCCTGAAAAGAGTCTTTTAAAGCCTCTTGCTAAAAATTCAGGTCGTAACAGCTACGGTAGAATCACTGTTCGTCATCGCGGCGGCGGAAACCGTAGAAAGTACAGAGTAATTGACTTCAAGAGAACTAAGTTCGATATCGAAGCAGTAGTTAAAACTCTTGAATACGATCCCAACCGTTCAGCACACATCGCTCTCATTGAGTATGCAGATGGTGTTAAGTCATACATCCTTGCACCTGTTGGTCTCAAGGTTGGTGACAAGGTAGTTGCAGGCCCCACAGCTGATATTAAGCCCGGTAATGCACTTCCTCTTGTGAACATCCCTGTTGGTACATTCATCCACAACGTAGAGCTTTACCCCGGTAAGGGTGGTCAGCTTGCAAGAGCAGCAGGTAATGCAGCTCAGCTTATGGCTAAAGAAGGCGCTTATGCTCTTCTCAGACTTCCTTCAGGTGAGCTTCGTAACGTTCCCGTAAATTGCATGGCAACAATCGGCCAGGTTGGTAACACAGACCATGAAAACGTTAAGATCGGTAAAGCTGGTCGTACACGTCACATGGGTATCAGACCTACAGTTCGTGGTTCTGTAATGAACCCCAACGACCATCCTCACGGTGGTGGTGAAGGTAAGTCACCCATCGGTCGTCCCGGTCCTGTTACTCCCTGGGGTAAACCTGCTCTTGGTTATAAGACAAGAGCTAAGAAGAATCGCTCCGATAAGCTTATCGTGAAGCGTCGTAACGGCAAATAAGCCGGAAAGGAGCAGTATTTAATGAGCAGAAGCATTAAAAAAGGACCTTTTGTACAGCCCAAGCTGCTCGAAAGAGTTCAGAAAATGAATGAAAACGGCGAAAAAATCGTTCTTAAAACATGGAGCAGAAGCTCAACAATCTTCCCTGATTTTGTTGGTCACACTTTTGCAGTTCATGATGGTCGTAAGCATGTTCCCGTATACGTAACAGAGGATATGGTTGGCCATAAGCTCGGTGAATTCGCTCCCACAAGAACCTTCAAAGGTCATGCGGGATCAAAAACTTCAAATAACGGTAAATAATTGGTCGAAAGGAGTGTGTAAAAATGGAGGCAACAGCAAAAGCTACTTATTTAAGAATAGCTCCCCGTAAGGTTCAGATAGTTCTCGACCTTATTCGCAATAAGCCTGCAGACGAAGCAATGGCAATTCTCAAGCACACACCCAAGGCTGCTTGTGAGCCGCTTGAGAAGCTTCTTAAATCCGCTATTGCAAATGCGGAAAACAAAAACATGGACGTAAGTTCACTTTACGTTGCACAGTGCTGGGTTTGCCAGGGTCCCACTCTCAAGAGAATCAGACCCCGCGCAAGAGGCAGCGCTAACAGAATTAACAAAAAGACATCACATATCACCCTTGTACTCAAGGATGCAGAATAAGCGAGAGGAGGAAATATAATGGGCCAGAAAATCAATCCTACCGGATTAAGAATAGGCGTTATCAAAGACTGGGAATCTCGCTGGTTTGCTAAGAAGGGTGAATTCGGTGATATCCTTGTTGAGGATAACAAAATCCGTGAATTCCTTCTTGAACTCCTTGCTCCGGCAGGCGTTCCGAAGGTTGAGATTGAGCGCGATCCCAAGAGAATCCGCATCAACATTTTCTGCGCAAAACCCGGTATCGTAATCGGCCGTGGCGGTGCAGAAATCGAAAAACTTAAAGAAACAGTTAAGAAAATGCTTGGCGGCGATAAAGATGTATTCATCAATATCACTGAAATCAAGCAGCCCGACCTCAACGCTCAGCTCGTTGCAGAAAGCATCGCAGCTCAGCTTGAAAAACGTGTGTCATTCCGCCGTGCTCTTAAACAGTCAATCGGCAGAACAATGAAGGCAGGCGCTAAGGGTATTAAAGCTCAGGTTTCCGGCAGACT
>JAZQRX010000017.1:0-79645 GCA_045629785.1 Acutalibacteraceae bacterium
CCCTGGAGTCTTGAATCAACCTTTCTGAGAGTTTTAAGCTCTTCAACAGGAAAATAACCACGCTGTGCCATTACTGAATAAAGTGCAGGAGCAGCATGTCCCTTTGAAAGGACAAACCTGTCTCTTGAATCCATTGATGGATTCTGCGGATCAATGTTCATTTCGTTAAAATAGAGATAAGTAAGAATCTCTGTTATTGAAAGTGAACCACCGGGATGACCTGACTTAGCATTAAATGTACCTTCAATGATTCCCATGCGAACCTTACAGGCAATTTTAGCCAACTCATTTTTGCAAAGTTTTGCCATAGTATTACCTCCATTAAACAATATAGTTTTGTTCAATATAATTTATAAATTCACAAACAGCACCGTCATTACAATGACAAGTTACATGTTCGCATATTGACTTAATATCATCAGGCGCCTGACCACAACACACAGGGTGGGCAACTGATTCAAGCATTTTAACATCGTTATAGTAATCACCTATTGCAGCAACGTTTTGTGGCATTAAATTAAGATGCTCTGTAAGTTTTTTTACCGCTGAGCCTTTATTTACGCCTGATTTTACAACCTCAAGTGTAAATCGCGATGTTAAAAAGCAATCAAAATATTTGTTATATTTTTCGCTTTTTAAAAGCTTTTGTATTTTTTTAACCTTTGACGGAGACCCGAAAAACGAGGCTTTTGTCCACATACCGGTTGGCAAATCATTATAGCTTTTACAAAACTTATAATCAAGTTTATCAAGCACAGATATTGCTAACCCATAAAAGCAGGTTGGTTTTGTAAGGTAGATTGTGTCTATACCAAACACAGTAAGTTGGGTAAATTTATGATTTTTAAATATATCAAGAATCATTTTTTCACATTCAACAGATAATGTATCTAAAAAAATATATTCTTTTGTCTTAAAATCATATATACCTGCACCATTTGAAAAAATAGCTGGGGTTTCAAGACCAAGCTTATCGTAATGTTTTTTTAATGATGCAAGATTTCTACCCGAGCACAAGGTGAAATAACCGCCATTTTTCACAAAACGAGTAATTGCCTCTTTATTATTAGGCGGCAGATTAAACTGCTTATCATTTAAAGTGCCGTCAATATCTGAAACAAGCAGCCATTCATTATAATGTGTAACCATTATGATATTCTCCTGAGAAAATCTTTAAAATACTCCGGCAGTTCTGTTGTAAACTCTAAGTATTCACCTGTTACAGGGTGAATAAAGCCGATAGTAGATGCATTAAGGCACTGACCTTCAAGTCCATAGGTCTTTTTAGGGTTACCATAAACAACATCACCTGCAACAGGGGTACCTCTGTAAGCCATATGAACTCTTATTTGATGAGTTCTGCCTGTTTCAAGAGTGACTTTAAGAAATGTAAATCCGTTAAAACGCTCTAAAACCTCGAAATGGGTAACTGCGTTACGTGAGTTTTTATCTGTAATAGCTTGTTTTTTACGGTCTTTTGGATGTCTACCGATTGGCGCATCAATTGTACCGAAATCATCTTTAACATTGCCTACAACAACGGTATTGTAAACACGGGTAAATGAATGCTCTTTGATTTGCTCTGCAAGACCCTTATGAGCAACATCATTTTTAGCAACAACAAGTAGTCCGCTTGTATCCTTATCAATTCTATGTACAATACCCGGTCTGATTACACCATTAATACCCGAAAGTGAATCACCACAATGATGTATTAATGCATTAACAAGCGTACCGTTATAATTACCTGCAGCAGGATGAACAACCATACCCTTAGGCTTGTTAACAACAAGAAGATGCTCATCTTCAAAAACAATATCTAAAGGTATATCCTCGCCCTCTACAGAAAGTGTAACAGGGTCAGGAACATCCACAGCAATAACATCACCTGTTTTTAAAGCCGTTTTTTTATTACAAGGGGCGCCATTTACCAGCACAAGTCCCTCATTTATAAGCTGTTGTACACCATTACGTGAAAAATCACTGTGCATAAGCGGTAGCGCCTTATCTACCCTTTCACCTGAATATTCGGCAGTTACAATAAATTCTAATTGTGTCATAATATCATTTAAAAATCGAGAAATCTATATCATCAATAGAATCAATAGTGATCTTTTTAGACTTGCTCTCTTTAACAGTCTTTTCAACTTTATTTTCTGTGGGAGTAACAGTAGATTCAGTTGATTTAACTGTTGTAGATAACTCATCTGCCTTATTTTTAAGGGTTTGTACACTGTTTTCGATATTTTTTGTAGCATTAAGCACACGATCTGCGTTTTTAACAGCATCATCAGCTTTACGAATAGCTTCAGATGCCTCTGACGAAATTCCGGTATTTTTATCTGCAAGAGATACAACACCAATATCATCGTCGGACTCACGATTTTTTATTGATTCGTCCTCTTTTTGTATATCAGTTTTTTCATCGATACCCATTTTCATTTCATTAAGAGCATCATCGGGTGATTTACCAGCAATAACAGCGTTAAAAACAACCGCCTCTTTATCGCCTTCTACCTCAGCTTTTTTTACCTTGCGTTTTTTATTAAAACGTTTTTGCTTTTTATCTGCTTCTTCGAGAATTGCATCATCTGTTTGCTCGTCAGATTTATTACCATTTTTGACATCTTTAATAAGATCAACAATAAGGTAAAGAATGAGCGCAAACGCACCGACTGTAATAAGACAGTCAGCAAAGTTAAAAACAGCAAAATTAACAAACGTAGGCTCGATATAATCGACAACATACTGAAGCCTTATACGATCAATTAGATTACCAACACCACCTGATATCATAAGCAACAGGCAGAAATTAACTAACTTTGATTTACTTTTGTTTGTAACAAGGAAGTAAATAGTAAAAACAAGTAATACAATTGAAAAAATTGTAAGAAAAACAGTATGTGTGGCAAATGAACCAAACACAGCACCTGTATTTTCAACGTACCTGAACCTTAAAAAGCCATCAATAACATCAATATACTCAATCGGTTTAAGGTATTCAACAACAAGATGCTTAATGAATTGGTCACCGCCTATTAACAACAGGCACAGTATCACAGACAAAATCGCTGCCATATTCTACCCCCTTACTATCACTTATTTCTGCTGAAAAATCCTTTATGCTTTGGTTTTTCCTCCTGATAATCTTCAACATCAATTGTTTCAATTGAATCAAAGAATGATGCATAGGAGGAATGCTCACGAAGAATTTCACTTTCCCCGTTACCCTCAGACTCTTCGTTAGTTAAATCATCCTCGGTAGTAACAACTTCATTGTCTTCTTCAACATTATCATTAATATTGATTTCACTTGTAGCTTCGAAGCTTTCAAAGCTCATATCATCAATACCAAAATCTAAATTATTCCCACCGTAAACATATGGTTCATCATTTTTTGTAGCAGATACATCCTGAACAGATGACTCTGTTTTAGCAATTACAACATTGTTGTCCTCAACAGGCAACGGATTTTTACGAGAAAAACCAATGGAACCATCGTCTGCTATGGTAGCAACAGGTGCTTCATCAACGTGATTACCATCATCAACAAACTGTACATCAGCATCGTTACCAAAGAAATCGAATGGTAAAGTTGTTTTTACTACCTCTTCACCAGCTTCAATACCCTCTTCAACATCGGCAGCTTCATCATTTGAAATATCCACGGAATCATCGTTATCCTGTTGAATTTCTTCAACAACAAACTCAAGAACAGTATCTTCCGGCTCCTCTTCTACGAAAACAGGGTTTTCAAGAGCTTCCTCATCAATATCAACCTCAGCTGCAGATTCTTCGTTTTCCTGAAGTTTAGCTGCTTCTTCAACCGCTAATTCAGGGAGCTTTGAAATGAGCTCAATGTGAGCCTTGTACTGAGCAAGAATAGATGCACGGAATTCAGAAACCTCTTTTTTAAGCATATCATAATGAAGTGATTCGCTTGTAATAGTTCTGTTTGCTGCACCCATCTTATCATTTGCAGAATTATTTGCAGCAATAAGAATGCCATGTGCTTTTTCTTTTGCTTTATTAATGATATCCTCAGCCTTATCTTTTGCAAGATTCATAAGCAGATCCGAATCAACAATAGCCTGCTTTTCAGCATCCTGCTTAATAACAACTGCCTCACCTTTTGCAGCAGCAAGAATAGCCTCTGCTTCAGCTTTAGAGTCTTCGATAGACTCCTGTGCATCACGGATAATAATATCTGCAGCCTTTTGAGCACTGATTACAGCCTGTTTAATATCAACTTCATCATTCTTATACTGCTCAAGTCTGTCAGCAAGCATACTGATTCTTTTGATAAGTTCATTGTTTTCGCGGTACATTTTTTCATAGCTGATAACAACCTCAGCGAAAAAAGTATCAACATCATCTGCTTTATAAGCATTTCTGCCAGCAGATTTAAATTCATAATTTTTAATTTCAATTGGATTTAACATTAATATCTCCCCATTCAGATGATAAATTAATTATTATCAGAAAAATACACCTGTGCTTTCAAGCTCATCAAGTAAATCGCCTGAAACGTTAACATTATAAGGAGTAATGATATATGTGTTTGTAGAAACCTTTTTAAGCTGACCGCCATTAGCATAGGCAACACCATTAAGAAGGTCAATAAGTCTACGTGCAACATCCTTGCTTGCTGATTCAAGGTTAAGAACAACAGTTCTTTTTTCGTTAAGATGGTCAGCAATTGCACGTGCATCTTCAAAGTTGTTGGGTTTTACAAGTACAACCTGAAGCATCGCTGTTGTACGGATATCAACAACTCTGCTGGGGTCACTTGAAGAATATGATGATGTTCTACGCTGTCTTACAGGTCTTGCAGGAACATCATAATCTGAATCGTAGCTTGATGAGAATGTTGTAGTTTCAATGTTATCATCTGCAACATCGTCGTAACTATCAAATGAATCATCATCTGATGCGTTAATGAATTTTTTGAATAAATCTGTCAATGCCATAATTAAAAACTCCCTTTTTATAATTATTTATATATCCTTGCCCCGAATATTGCGGAGCCAACTCTGACTAAATTTGAACCATGTAAAATTGCCTGATAAAAGTCACCTGACATACCCATCGATAAAATCTCGAAATCGAAATTACTTAAATTCATTGATTTTATCTCATTATAATAATCGTGCATATTTGCAAAGTACTTTTCAAGCTCCTTATCATCACAAATTGGCGGTATAGTCATAAGACCTTTTACCTTAAGTGACGGAAGAAGTGAAATCTCGTTAAGCGAATTCAAAAAAGCACCTTTATCAAATCCTGTTTTACTATCCTCACCGCCGATATTAACCTCTAAAAGAATATTAGCGGTTATACCAAGCTTTTGAGCCTCCTTATCAATAGACTCTGCCAGATGAACGCTGTCAACTGACTGAATCATATCAACATAAGGTAGAATCTTTTTAACCTTATTGGTCTGCAAGTGTCCGATAAGGTGTTTTTCTACACCCGTAAGGTGAAGATCGTCTTTTTTTGACATAAACTCCTGAACCTTATTTTCACCAATAAGATCAATACCACAGTTATCAAGTGCAAAATTAATTTTATCAACAGAAACAGTTTTAGTGACCGCCATAAGCCTGACATCTTCTGGGTTTCTGCCTGATTTAACAGCTGCTTCGTTAACAGAATCCATGATTACTTTTATGTTTTCGGTAATATTATTAAACAAAGCATTGTCACAAGAGCTTGTTATCATATAGCTCAACCCCCTTTGTAACAACCTTATCATAAAGCTTTATGTAATCCGAATCACCATTCGGATTATCAACAATACTATAACTTTCGGTAGAATAAAGAACACGAATTTTACGGAAGCCCAATAAATTACCACGTACAACGTAAACGCCCTTTTCACCTTCGACAGTTCTTATTGAAGAATTCTGAATTTTATACCCGCGATATTCTTCTGTGATGATTTCAATATTCTCAATACGGATATCAGATATAGCATCATTCATAAGGTCACACGATAAAATAAGCATTGTTTTATCGCCTGTACGCTCACCTATTTTGTATAGTGTAACAGGTAAACGCTCAACGCCCTGATACGGAATATTGATGTAAATATCTTTATTATAAGAAAGATTTACTGTTTCAGCTGTATCAACAGCACAAACAAGGTACCATTTAAAGGAGCTGACAACCCTACCTACAACATCAGAAGCAACATCACCAGGTTTGCTATTTAAGGCATTCTCAACATCTTTAACAGTAATATTATCAATATCACTATGCTTTAAAACATTTTCGTAACCATCAGAGCCATGAATATAATAACCTGCACTTTCGCTTTTGATTTCGGTATATTTATACTCAGCCTGCTTTAAGGTATCTAATTCATTCTGTAAGGTTGCAAGCTGTTTTGAAAAATCAAGGCTTGAACCAATAGCAATTTGTTTACCTGTAACGGAATCTCTGAAAACACGTGCAGAATCAATAGCATCTTTATAATCACGTCTGTCACGTGCCTCAAGAAAATCTATAAGCTCGTCATCGATTTTTGATGAAAGCGAATTAATATTCATTGTCTGAAAATTGGCCTGACCCGAAAGCTCTGTATAATGAGCGATACTTTCTTCAAGCTCAGAAATTTTAAGATATGATGCTGCATCATCTGGTGATTCAAAAACAATTGAAACAGTATCCCCTCTTGCAACACGAGCACCATTACCCGCAAAAGAAACACGAGTTCCGTTTGTATTATTTTTTATAAACATCTCATCACGAACAACAAAAGCAGTTGTATCAATTGTTTTATAAACAGTTTCATACAAAGCAAACTGAGTTTCCATCTCAGACTTTGAAGCGATTACTGCCTGATAAATAATATATGATGCAAGTAATGAAAGAACAAGTATTATAGCTACAAGCTTAGTAGAGTTATTTTTGCGTTTTTTCGCCAATGTCATCACCTGCCAAATATAAGTTAACTAAAGTATCAATATCATTATAAAGTTTTTCATTCAAAATGTCGGGGTAAACCCAATTAATTTTTTTATTACGTCTGAACCAGGTCAATTGCCTTTTTGCATAATGACGTGTACTTAATTTAAGCTTTTCGATACAATCATCTAACGTGCTTTCACCATCAAGGTATGGTTTAATTTCTTTACAACCAATAGAATTGAAAGCAGTTTTTGATACATCCTTTGAAAAGACATTCTTTGCTTCATCAACAAGACCATTTTGAACCATTATATCAACACGCTTATTTATGCGGTCATATAATTTTTCACGGTCATCATACGTAACGCCGATATAAAGCGGTTCAATATCTGACTCAACAAGGTGTGAAAGCTCTGCCTGCTCTGTGATTGTTTTACCCGTTGCTCTGTATACCTCAAGTGCTCTTAATACCCTGACCTTATTATTAGGGTGTATACGCTCAGCTGCAACAGGGTCAACAGACCTCAGTTCAAGATACAATTCATCAATACCTTTTGTTTTCAGTTCTTCTTCAAGCTGTTCTTTTAAACTTTGCGAAGATGCGTTTTGAAGGAATTGAGTGTTAGTCAGAAAAGAATCAATATATAACCCTGTACCACCAACAATAACAGGAAGCTTACCCCTTGCAGTAATATCATCAAAGCATTTACGTGCATCCTCACAATAATTTGATACACTATATTTATCATTGATTTCAACAAAATCAATCATATGATGCTTAATGCCCTGCATTTCATCCTTGGTAGGCTTTGCAGTAGAAATAGCCATACCCTTGTATATTTGCATAGAATCGGCAGAAATAACTTCACCATTGAATTTATTGGCAACATAAACACCAAGCGATGTCTTGCCTGATGCAGTTGGTCCTACAATCACAACAGCCTTCTTTTTCAAGCCAATCCTCCTAATTTTTTGATCATATATTTTTAAACAATTCTTTTGAACTGTTTTTCAAGCTCACGTTTAGTCATCTCAACAAAAATCGGTCTGCCGTGAGGACAGTAGCGTAAGCTTTCGTCATTAAGTACTCTGCCAACAAAACGTTCAGCCTCATAATCAGAAGTAAAGTTACCTGCTTTTATAGCTGAACGACAAGCCATTGAATGATATATCCAATCAAGTTTTTCGGGCATTAGTGTTTTTATATTGTTTACAAGGTAACCTGCAAGTTCACTTAAAATATCTTCAAGATTTTCATCTGCAAGCTGAGGCGGACAAGCGGATAGCTTAATACTTCTGTCACCAAAATCATCAACCTCATAACCTGATTTACGAAGCAAATCGATATTATCCATAACTGCAGCATGTTCATCTGCAGATAATGTAACAACAATAGGTACAAGCATCATTTGTGACTCGCCTACCCCACGATTTTTATATTCTTCAAAAAGAATTCTTTCGTGAGCAGCATGTTTATCTATAATAATCATTTTATCTTCAAGCTCGGCAATAAGGTATGTATTAAATGCCTCACCTATATATTTGTACTCGATACATGCCTTTGACTCATCAACAGAGGATAACTCATCAGACACAGCATCTTTTTTTATTTCAAGCTGTTCAACTACCGGAGTAGTTTTAATGTCAGCATTTGAAGTTGATTCAACACTGTCAAATGTTATAGTTTTAACCTCAACGGACTCAGTAACAACCTTTATTTCTGTTTTAGGTGCATCGGTAGTTACAACCTTAATTTCAGGAGTCAGATAAGAATCCTTTAAAAAATCAAGTTGTTTTTCACCTTCTTTAGGTGATGCAACAATATCCTCACTACCTGTAAGAGGTTTACCAAACTCTTTAACAACATATGACTTTACTGTTTCGTGTTTTACTGATGGAAAACTCTCTGTAATTTTCAACTGTTCACCCTTAACCGCAGGTTCAACAAAAGCGATTGCTGAATTAAATGTTGCTTGCGGCCTTGAGAAATCATCATTAATGGATTTCAATGAACTATTATAAACAGCTTCAAACACTCGTCTTTCATCAAAAAACCTGACCTCTGTTTTTGCAGGATGAACGTTAACATCGACAGCCTCATACGGCATTCTTATAAACAGAACACAGCCCGGATATTTACCGACCATAATTGAATTTTTATAGGCTTGTTCAAGAGCACTTAACAGTAACACACTTTTAACATACCTGCCATTAACAAAGAAGGTCTGCATTGTGCGATTACCCCTGCCTGCAGTAGGTTTAGTAATAAATCCCTCAACAGTAATACCATAATGTTCATCATTTACAGGTAATAAACCACCTGTAAACTCTTTACCAAAAACTGCATAAATCGCAGATTTAAGATTGCCGTCACCGGGAGTCTGAAAAGCTATTTTACCATCGCGGATAAATCTGAAAGAAATATGGGGATTTGATACAGCAATCCTTTCAAGTAAGGAAGCTATATGATTACCCTCCTGAACGTCTTTTTTAAGAAACTTCAGCCGGGCAGGAATGTTATAAAACAAATCCTTGACAATTATAGTGGTACCTACAGGTGAGCCAACATCATCAAGGGATATCTCATTACCGCCTTCAATAACGTAGCGAGTACCTGTTTCATCACCATCAACACAGGTCATAACCTCAACCCTTGAAACGGCACAAATAGATGCAAGTGCTTCACCCCTGAAGCCAAGGGTTGAAATACTATCAAGATCACTGACAGATTTTATTTTGCTTGTTGCGTGACTTAAAAAAGCCTTACGTACATCATCACGATGAATACCACAACCATCATCAGTAACCCTCAAAAAGGTTTTACCACCATTTTTTATTTCAACAAAAATCTTTTTTGAGCCTGCATCAATTGAGTTTTCAACAAACTCTTTTATAACTGAAGACGGGCGTTCAACAACCTCACCTGCTGCTATTAAATCTGCAATTTCTTTTGGTAATACGTTTATACGAGCCACAGAGCGCCCACCTCCTTGTTTAAAAATTATATATTCTTAGCATCCTTCTGAAGCTCGAATAATACAGTCATCGCTTCAATAGGTGTAAGTGTGTTTACATCGATTGTTTTAAGTTTATCAATAATTGAATCAGATGCACTTGATGTAAAGGATAACTGTAAATCATCGTCTTCACGTACTTCTTCAACAGCAACCTTTTGTGTCATATTAACAGGTGCTTGTGATTCTAATGTAGCAAGAATTTTTTTGGCATTCTCGACTACTGCCTTCGGCACACCAGCAAGCTTTGCAACCTCAACACCGTAACTACCATCTGCAGGACCTTTTACAATTCTACGAAGGAATGTAATATCATCACCGCGTTTTTTAACAGAAGTGTTGAAGTTATTAACACCATCAACAATATCCTCAAGCTCGGTTAATTCGTGGTAATGTGTTGCAAAAAGCGTTTTAGCGCCTATCTTCTTTTTATCTGCAGTATATTCGAGGACCGCCCTTGCAATACTCATACCATCATAAGTAGAAGTACCTCTGCCGATTTCATCAAAGACAATAAGGCTTTTTGATGTAGCATTTTTAAGAATATCGGCAACCTCGGTCATTTCAAGCATAAAGGTTGATTGACCTGCTGATAAGTCATCTGATGCACCAACTCTTGTAAAAATGCGGTCTACAATACCGATTTTTGCGTTTGATGCAGGTACAAAGCTACCAATCTGAGCCATAAGGGTAATTACTGCAACCTGACGCATATAGGTTGATTTACCAGCCATATTAGGTCCTGTAATAATAGCTGTACGATTACCTCGACAATCAAGATGTGTATCATTGGGTACAAATGGTGCACCGTCAAGCATAAGCTCAACTACAGGGTGTCTGCCGTTTTCAATAATAATTTCATCAGAAGTATCAACAACCGGTCTTGTATAATTGTTGTTAACTGCAGTATATGCCAATGAACAAAGGGCATCAAGATTTGCAACAGCACGTGCGGTAACTCTCACGCGCTCAAGCTGACTTGCTATTTGTGAACGTATGCCTGAGAAAATTTCAAACTCAAGTCTTACAATACGCTCCTGCGCACCAAGAACTTTAGATTCTAATTCCTTAAGCTCTTGTGTAATATATCTTTCGGCATTTGCAAGAGTCTGTTTACGTATGTAATGCTCGGGTACTAAATCCTTAAAGGAATTTGTAACCTCGATATAGTAACCAAAAACTCTGTTGTAGCCGATTTTAAGCTTTTTGATACCTGTTTTTTCCTGCTCCTGCTGTTCAACGGCACTAAGATAACCTTTGCCGTTATTAACAATATCGCGTAGTGTATCAAGTTCTTCATTATATCCGTCACGAATCATACCACCATCACGTACTGTAAGCGGTGGATCATCACAGATAGAAGAATTTATAAGGTCATAAACATCTTCCAACAAATCAATATCATCAAATATACCCGAAAGCATTTTTGATTTAACAGATGATAAGTTAGCTTTAATAGTACTTAGCTGTTCAATAGTACGGCTGAGTGTTCTTAACTCCTTGGCATTAGCAGAGCCGTACACAACACGGGTCATAATACGCTCAATATCAAACATATCAGCCATACAACCCATAAGCGAATCAAGAAGAATTGTATCTGCACTTAATTCCTCAACAGCATTTTGCCTGAGGATAATTGAAGAATAATTTATAAGAGGTTGCTCAACCCAGTTACGGATAAGTCGTTTACCCATAGCGGTTTTAGTATGGTCAAGCACCCAAAGAAGGCTACCCTTCTTTTCACGACGAAGCTGAGTTTCAGTAAGCTCAAGATTACGCCTTGCGGTAAGGTCAAGAGTAAGAAAGCTACTTTCATTATAAAAATCAACTTCACTTATATTTTCAAGTTCATTCTTCTGAACACCCCTGAGGTATTGTAAAGCAACACCAAAGGCGTAAAGAAGTGAACTGTTATTTTCAAATTCATTTTTGTTATTATCATCTGAAATATGTGAATGAACAAGATTTTTAAGAGAATCAATATCATAATCACCTTCAGATACAATCTGGTAATCGACACCTAATCTGTTTTTTATAAATGCAATTATTGACTTAACAGATGCACCATATTTGTTAATAATAACTTCGCTTGGATTATAACAACCAAGACGATTAAGAATATGTGCAACCGAATCACCAGAATCTGCGCGGTCGAGATGAACCTCACCCGTAGAAACATCTATGAATGCAAGACCGCAGTTTTTATCTGTCAAAAATACAGATGCAAGATAGTTATTTTTGCTTTCATCAAGCATATTACTTTCGATAACGGTACCTGGTGTTACAATACGTACAACGTCACGCTTAACGATACCCTTTGCGGTAGCAGGGTCTTCAACCTGCTCACAAATTGCAACCTTGTAGCCTCTGCTTACAAGCTTTGCAATATAAGAATCAGCGCTGTGGAAAGGAACGCCACACATTGGTGCGCGCTCCTCCTGACCGCAATCTCTGCCTGTGAGGACAAGCTCCAACTCTTTTGATGCAGTCTTAGCGTCATCGAAGAACATCTCGTAGAAGTCACCAAGACGGAAAAACAAAAGAGTATCAGGGTAATTCTGTTTTATCTGGAAATATTGTTCCATCATAGGAGAAAGTTTAGCCATTTTTTACCTCAGCCTCTGATAAATTTAAAATTTAATAGTCAATGATTAGTGGCAACCGCCGCAGCTGTCGCAGCTACCGCCACAATGATGCTCCTGCTGGGGAGTGCATGTTGCAGGGTCCTGACCATCGATACAGCAAGCAAGAATGCCCATAATCTCATTCATCATATCGTCAACTGCTGTTTTTGCAGCCTCAAATTTAACCATATTGCCGTGAAGCATAATCTCACGGTATGCTTCTTCAAATTCTTTTGCATAAGCTTCCATCTTTTCAGCATCTGCTTCTTCACCCTTAGATGCTTCATTCTGATAGTTAAGCTGAATAAGATTAATTTTGCCGATAAGCTCATTGAGAGCGTCGTCTGCTTCATTTGCTTTTCTTGCTGCTTCGTACTCTTTGTAACGAGCATCTTCCTGAATTGCAGCACCAAGCTGTCTTGTAAGTTCAATAACTGTCATTTTTGTGTACTCCTTAAAAATGTATTTTAATTTCAACAATGAAACATTGTTTATATAGTAGTGTTTGCCTTTGCGGCAATATCCTCCTGCACCTTCAAAAGCTCCATAAACCATTTAGTTTTTTCTGCCTTAGTAAATGGGTCAGGCATCTCTGCAGCAGGTGTACCCTTGCGGGGTGAATAAATAAAAGTGAACATTGAGCCGTACTCAACCTCTTTAACAAGTGAAAGAGTATCAAGAAACTCTTCGTAAGTTTCACCGGGAAAGCCTACGATAATATCAGTTGTTAAATCAACACCAGGAATACGTTCCTTGGCGTATTTTACAAGCTCCAAATAACGTTTACGGTCATAGTGTCGATTCATCTCTTTAAGTATGCGGTCATTACCTGACTGAACAGGTAAATGAAGATGACCACAGAAGTGCTTAGACTCCGCTAAAACATCTATAAGCTCAAAGCTACAATCCTTGGGATGAGATGTCATAAAATCAAACTCAAAGTCACCTTCTATAGCATCAAGTCTGCGTACAAGCTCGGGGAACTGAACATCAAAATCACAACCCTTGCCGTAGGAATTGACATTTTGACCTAAAAGAGTGATTTTTTTATAACCCTCTGCAATAAGGTCTTTTGCCTCATTAATAACAACCTCAGGGTTACGGCTACGCTCTCTGCCCCTTACGTGAGGTACTATGCAATATGAACAGAAATTGTTACAGCCATACATTATGGGTAACCAGGCATTTTCACCGCTATCTCTTGAAGATGGTAAGCCTTCGGCGATAACACCGTCACTCTCTTCAATACAAAAAACACGTTTCTTACCTGAAAGGAGCTTGTACATAAGCTCAGGTAATTTATGTGTAACATGAGTACCAAAAACAAGGTTAACAAAGGGATAACTGTTTTTGATTTTTTCTGCAATATGTGATTGCTGCATCATACAACCGCAAAGCGCTATTTTAAGAAGAGGGTTATCATTCTTTAATTTTTTTATAGCACCAACGTTGCCAAAAACTCTATCCTCGGCATGTTCACGTATAGCGCAGGTATTATAAAGAATAAAATCTGCAGACTCAATAGCATCCGTAAGCTCATAGCCCATTTCAACAAGCATACCCTTGATATGCTCACTATCAGCAACATTACCCTGACAGCCATATGTATGAACAAAGGCCTTAGGTAATCTATCAAGGTAGATTGTTGAGAGAATAGCGTTTACCTTTTTAATATATTCTTTTTGAATATCCAAGTCATTCTGACTAACAAAATAATCTTTTTGCAAAACTTAAAATCACCTTTTAGAAAAGTATGCTGTTAAGCCAACCGAGAATATCAAAATAAACTGTTTCTTTACAATCTTCATTAAGAATCTCGTGACGACAACAGGGATAAATAATAATTGTAGGCTCTATACCAACCTCAACAAGTGAATCGCAACAATCAATAGGACCTTTACCATTCATACCAACTGGGTCAAGAGCACCTGAAATAATCATTATAGGTAAATCTGAAGGAATTGTTGCAGGCCACATTTTGTCACTTGCAAGAATACCGATTGAAGCAAGGTCTCGGATACCTGCTAATGATAACTCACAGCCACAGAGGGGGTCATCGCGATAATTTTCAACATTCTCTTTGTTAACAGAGAGCCAATCAAGGTCAGATGTTCTATCCTGAACAGAAAGTGAAGAAACCTTATTAAGCATTGAAGCTAAGGTGCTGTTAACAGTACGTGGACCAAATTTTTGGGTAACCTTATCAAGTGTGTCAATAAAGAAATCAAGACCTGAAGGTACTTGTGCCGTACCGCAAATAATAAGACCCGAAAGCTCGGAACCAAACGTACTAGCATAAACACGAGCACAAAGTGAGCCCATACTGTGACCAAACAAAAAGTATGGTAATTCGGGATAACGATTATGCATTATTGAATAAAGAATATGCATATCGTCAACAAAACGACGATAACCATCTTTTTCGGCAGTAAAGCCTAAATCATCAGGTGAATCTACTGACTTACCATGGCCAATATGGTCATTACCACAAACCACAAAGCCTTTTGATGCAAGAAATCTTGCGAAGTCATCGTATCTGTCAATATGCTCACTTACACCATGAGCAATCTGAAAAACAGCAACAGGAGTAACCTCATCATCAGACCATATAAGTGTGCGAATTTTGTTAACACCGGTCGAAGAATTAAAGTAGGCTTCTTTTTTTATAATTGCCATAAAACAACCTCCCGAAATAAGGTGAAACCACCCACAGGCAACACTCACCCATAATTACAAATAATATAACATAATCCCGTATTTATTTCAAGACAATTATAGTATTATTTATATATAAATTATCAATATTTAGATATTTATTTTAGATTTATCTCAATATAAAGTGCTTTATACACATAAAAGAACATATATGCTTGAATTTATAGAAAGATTGTGTTAAACTAATCTAAGGTTTATATCAAAAACTTCGGAGGATATGTTATGAACGCGGAATTTAACACTAATTCAAAAGCAATTATAATCGGCCTTACCGATACCGGTGAGAAAATCCCAGCTGCATCAGGCAGAATTTCAACCCAACCAGGTACAGCTCTTGAAATTCTTGATTTATCAAAGGATGCGGCTAAAAATGCCAACCTCATATCAAAGGTTACGCGTTCAGGTCACACATCAACTGTTGAACACACTGTTTTCAACCTTGCTTTCCAGAATGTTTCTGTACTTGTTGAGCAGTTTGTTATTGAATTCCGACTTGCATCATTTACAGTTAAATCTAGAAGGTATGTCGATTTTGCAAAGCTTGGTTACTATATCCCCCATTTTGAATCAAAATCAATACAAGATAAATACATAGCACATATGGATTACCTTTACGGCGAGTACGAAGCACTCATTAATGCAGGTATCCCAAAAGAAGATGCTCGTTTCTTGTTACCATATTCACTTTACAGCAACTTCTACTGCACACTTAATGCACGTGAGCTTATTAATATGCTATACGCTATGATTTACGGCAGAGGATCTGAATTTGCTGAGATTAAAACACTTGGTGAATCACTTCTTGAACAGGCCAGACGCCTTACACCCGGTATCTTTACTGATTTCGAAACAAGACGCCCCGGCGCACAAGATACACCTAAATTTAATTACAAGCCACAGACAGAGCTTATTAAATCACAAGAACCTGTTGAGCTTCTCAGCTATACACCTAATGCTGCTAAGGCGATATCAAGATTTGCGCTTATTGAAAACTGTAATTTACCTACAGCACAGATTGAAGAAATCATTTCAGATGACGAAGAATGTGCAAAAATCATAAAAGAAGTTATCTCATCAAAGCGTCAGAGAGCATTAGAGGCAGTTACATTTACATTCCGTATCAACAACGTTTCACTCTCATGTCTTACTCACTTTGCAAGACATAGAATGCAGTCTATAGGTATTCCCGCACTTACACTTACCGATCGCGAAAGGCACATTTTACCCGAAACAATTGCACAGAAGGAAGACCTTAAAGAAAGATATTGTGAAGCATTCAGAAGAACCGCTATGCTTTACAAGGAGCTTAAATCCGCAGGTGTTTGTGAAGAGCTTTTAGGCTATATGTTATTAAGCGGTAACACCCTTGATATTGTTACAACAATCAATGGTAGAGAGTTATTATTATTTATGAAGCTCCGCTCTTGTAATCGCGCACAATGGGAAATTCGTGATTTTGCAATTGATATGCTCAAAAAGCTTCGCGAGGCTGATAAAACTGTATTTAAATTCTATGGACCAAGCTGTTTCGTAGGCAAATGCACCGAAGGTCCTATGACATGCGGTAAATCAATTGAAATCAACGAGTTTTTCAGCAAATTATAATTAAAGCAAAAAATCTCTGCAAGGCATTAACCTTGCAGAGATTTTTTATGTATCATTCTTTAATACCAAAAAGTAGTTTTAAAATACCACTTAAAAATTTAGGGCTGTTGCAAACTACAACTTTCATAAAATCACTCCTCACACTATGTAGTACATAATATGAGCGATATAAATTTTTGTTACAGTTGCCAATCCTTCAAATCCTTAACATCATTGTACATTGAAACATAATTAGCGTGTCTTTCAGGATGAATTAACCCTTCATTCAACGCCTCAAGTATAAGACACCCCTTCTCAACTGTATGTGAGCAGGATGTAAACTTACATTTACCAAGATATTGTTCAAACTCCGGGAAACAAAAAGGTAGATTTTCTTTTACTATCAGATCACCTGTTTGTTCAATATCAATTGACGAAAAACCCGGTGTATCCGCAACAAGTCCGCTACCAACGTGGTACAAAGTAACCTCACGTGTTGTGTGACGGCCTCTGCCTAATTTACCGCTTATTTCACCTGTCGCAAGTTCAAAGCGCTCATCAATCTGATTGAGTAAGGATGATTTACCAACACCGGTGTTACCTGTAAATACAGTTATCCCCTCACCTATCATTGACCTTACATTATCTACGCCCTCACCTGTTTTACAACACACAGATGCAACAGGTATTCCTGCCTTTTTATAAACCTCTTCATAGGGTGAAGAATCACCTAAATCACACTTAGAGAAAACTACACAAGGTTTAATGCCTTTATCAACCGCAATTGCTGTTAGCTTATCAATAACAAGCAAGCTTGGTACAGGTTCTTTAACAGATGAAACGATTATAAGCGTATCAATGTTGGCTACAGGTGGCCTCACAAGAAAGTTTTTACGCGGTAAAATTTCATCAATAGTATTTTCACCATTATCCCTTACAGTAATAGTTACATTATCACCTGCTAAGGGAGTTATTCTTTTTTTGCGGAATGCACCACGAGCCTTACACTCATAAACTTCACCGGCGGCTTCTACGTAATAGAAGCCGCCTATACCTTTAATTATAATGCCTTTTAAATTACTTTCTGCCATTATTCCACCGATTCTGAAGAAGGTTCAGTTGATACAGTATTTGATGCTGTTGTTGTAGATGTAGTTGCTGTAGTTGTAGTAGTTGTTTGAGCAGGCTTAGTAGGCTTTTGCTCCTCAGCAACGGTAAGTATTATTATAGTAGACGTATCAAGATTTGTAGCACTTGAATATTTAGGTGTCTGTGATATAACAGTACCCGCCTTTTCACTACTTGGAACAGTCTGTATATTGATGTTTGTGTAACCTGCCGCACGAAGTGCTTTTTCAGCATCTGCCTTGGGTAAACCTACAACATCAACATAGAACGAAATTTCGTGCTTTTTCTCTTTAGAAAGCTTACCGGGATTTTTAGAAAAATCACCTACAGCCTCATAGTAAATCTGATCATCGATATATACTCTGATAGGCACATTTGCCTTGTCACCACCGGCAACAAATGTATAGCTTGTTGTGGTATTTGTATCAACAGATTCGTTTTTGATTGTTTCGCCACCAACAGTAACCTTAACATTAACCTTACCAACCTTTGATGGTAAAGAAATTGTTTTTTCAACAACTGCTCTGCCTGAGCTGATAGTAAGGTCAACTGTATCACCCTTGCTAACCGGTGAACCACTTACAGGCGATTGATCGATAACAACATCCTTCTTTTGGGTGCTGTCAACAACTTCTATTTCACCTACAGTAAGACCCTTTTCTTCTATAAGCTCTTTAGCATCTTCAACGTTTTTACCTTTAAGGGATGGCATTTTGAATAAAGTGTTGCTCTTTGCAGAAACAGCATAATAAACAGTAACAGTTGTTCCCTGTGGAACCATTGTATCTGCCAAGGGATCTGTCTTTATAACAGTATTAACATCATTACTGTCACTCTCTTTTGCAACGAGTTTAACAACCATACCCATTGACTCAAGCTCATCTGTAACGGTACGGAAATCCTGACCTGTAAAGTCAGGTAAAGCCACACTTTCACCCGTCTGAGCAATATAAATACGGATTGTTGTACCCATAGGTACTTCTTCACCGGCTTCGGGGTCTTGCCTTAAAACAACACCATCCTCACGATCACTTGAGCTTTCATAAATCTTTTCAAAATTGAAGTTATCATTATAAAGCGGATTATCTTTAATTTCTTCTTCATAATTAAGACCAACAAAGTTAACTACTTCAACCTTCTTTTTAACACCAAGTGCAAAGCCATCGCTTTTAAGAACAGAATATACACCAACAATAATAAGTGTAAGAACAAGTAAACCTATACCAAAGAGGATAGCAATTGTTTTATTTGTCATACCTCTTGGTTCATCTACTTCAACTGATGTGTTGATTGATTTTTCGCGCTCTCTAACATTATCAACCTTACGACGAACATCTTGTGAAGGTGGAACGGTACGTAAGCCTTCAGGTCTTTTACGTGGTGTTGAAGCACGATTATCAACGTTACGATTTGTTTCCTGAATTTTACCAACGTAACGAGTAGGCTCGTTATCAACAAAATATGTCTGATAATCAAATTTGATAGAAGGATTCATACGGAGCTCTTCAAGGTCATAAAGAACCTCAGATGCAGTCTGATACCTATCGCGGGTATTCTTTTGCATGGCCTTCATAGTAATCTGCTCAAAGCCAACAGGGATTTTGGGGTTAATTGAACGAGGTAATTCAGGCTCTTTATTAACCTGCATAAGTGCAACCGATACGGCGCTATCTGCCTCAAAAGGCAACTTGCCTGTAAGCATTTCATAAAGAACGACACCGATTGAATACAAATCAGCCTTTTCATCAGTAAGCTCACCCTTAGCGTGTTCAGGGCGGATATAGTGAACAGAGCCAATTGCCTTTTCGGTCATAGTACGTGTTTCGCTATGACTGAAACGGGCAATACCAAAGTCAGTAACTTTAATGGTACCATTTTCAAGAAGCATAATATTCTGGGGCTTAACATCCCTGTGAACAATGCCTTTATCATGAGCGTGCTGGAGTGCCCTTAAAATCTGAATACTAAAGAATAGTGCTTCATTCCAATCAATGACACCACGTTCTTCAATATATTCTTTAAGAGTAACACCTTCGATATATTCCATAACAATATACTGAAGTCTATCACCAAAGCTAACGTCAAAAACCTTTACGATATTTTTGTGTGAAAGTACAGCAATTGCTTTTGACTCATTTTTAAATCTACGACGGAATTCTTCATTAGTAAGATATTCGTCTTTAAGAATTTTAACAGCAACAATTCTGTCATCAATGTTGTCATAGGCTTTGTAAACAACAGCCATACCGCCAACACCGACAACATCACGGATTTCGTATCTGCCGTCTAATCTTTTACCAACATAGTTTTCCATACTTACTCTCCTTGAATAGCGGAATCAAGCAACACAACGGTAATATTATCACGACTACCGCTATCAATAGCGGTTTTTATAAGTAAATCTGCAGCTTCACCTTTGCCTGATTTAGCGATTTCAAAAATAACTTCATCATCAACTGAACCATTAAGACCATCTGTGCATATGAGAATTTTATCATTCTCAGTAAAATCAGTAATTTCGTAATCAACATCAACAAAATTCATAATACCTACAGCCCTTGTGATGATATTACGATCAGGATGTGTTTTTGCTTCTTCTTCGGTAATTTTACCTGAATCAACCATAACCTGAACAAGCGAATGGTCTTTTGTAAGTCTTTTAATTGTATCGTTTATGAGGTACGCCCTGCTGTCACCAACATAGCCAATAACAGCAACACCTTTAATAAGAATAACTGCAACAACAGTTGTACCCATGCCGTGAAGTGAGCTATCTTTAACAGACTCTTCAAAAACAGCGGTATTAGCGGTATTTATAGCACTCTGCAAAAGATTTTTTGCAGATTTAACTGATAAATCATCTCTGTAACCACGCTTGATTACCGACGAAACCTTATCAATACAAATCTGACTTGCGATCATACCGCCGGAAACACCACCCATACCATCACACACAACAGCCCAGGCATCACCTGACACAAATGTACCGGTAGCAAAAGCATCCTGGTTAGATTCACGATATGCACCAATATCTGTTTTGGCTGAAATTATCACGGCGGTTCACCTCACATTTTTTAAAAATTAATTTTGAGATTTCATATGCTCTCTGCGCAACTGACCGCAGGAGGCATTTATATCAGAGCCAAGAGTCCTTCTTACAGTAACTGCAAGACCCGATTTTTCAAGAATATTTTTAAACTCATTAATACTGTTATCGTCACTTCTACTATGACCTTTTTCGGGAACCTCGTTAGCAGGAATAAGGTTAACGTGACAAAGTATACCTTTGAGTCTTTCACACAATTCACGAGCACACTGCGGGGTATCATTAACACCCTTCATCATAGCATACTCAAATGAAATGCGACGTGACGTTTCGTTACCATAAACGCGACAAGCCTCAAGCAGCTCATCAATACCCCAACTTTTGTTAACAGGCATAATAGATGACCTAATTTTATCATTGGGTGCATGTAACGAAACAGACAATGTAAGCTGAAGTCTTTTATCAAGCAAATCATAAATACGAGGAACAATACCACTTGTAGAAAGTGAAATATGCCTCATACCGATATTAAGACCCTTTTCATCACTTACAAGCTCTAAAAAGCGCATAACATTATCAAAATTATCAAGCGGCCCACCCATACCCATAAGAACTATTCGTGAAATACGAATACCTAAATCCTTTTGAGCGGTATAAATCTGACTAAGGATTTCTGACGGGGCTAACTGCCTTTTAAAGCCACCAATACCCGATGCACAAAAAGCACAACCCATTTTACAGCCGACTTGAGTTGATACACAAATCGTGTGACCGTATTTATAATCCATTACAACACACTCAAGGTATTCACCATCAGGTAATGAATATAAATACTTAACTGTATTATCATACTCCGAAATCAACTTTTTTTCAATAGTACAAGCCAAAATCACAAAATTGTCATTCAATTTTGCTATTAAATCCTTCGAAATATTGGTCATTTCGCCGAAAGATTTTACACATTTTTTATGTAACCAGTCATAAATCTGATTTGTGCGAAATTTAGGCAAGCCTAATTTAGTTAATTCAGAAAGCAATTCTTCGTAATTCAAAGATACTATATCAATTTTTTCCACACAAATCACTCCTTTTCAAAAACTGCAATAAAAAATCCATCGCAGTTATTTTTACCCGGTAAAAGTGTAAGGTAATCACCCTCATCAATTGCCCTTTCAATATGCGGCAAAGCCTTAACACTTTTAAATTCGGGATGATTATTTAAAAAATCATTACATACCTTACGATTTTCATTAGGGTTAACAGAACACGTTGAATACACAAGTCTGCCACCACTTTTTACATAAGCAGATGAAACATCAAGAATTTTTTTCTGTATAGGAATCAACGATTTAATTTCATCTAAATCTTTATATTTAATTTCAGGCTTTTTTGTAATTATACCAAGCCCCGAGCAAGGCACATCACAGAGAACTCTGTCTGCCATAGGGAAGGAATCATTAAACACAGTACCATCATTTACTGTTGGTCTGATGCAATCAATACCAAGATTTTTTGCACCATCACCTATAAGCTTTGTCCGTGATTCATAAACATCACAAGAATAGAGCTGCCCCCTATTTTCCATATACTCTGCAGCGGTAAAGCTTTTACCACCGGGAGCAGAGCAAACATCAATCATAGTACATCCCGGGTATGGAGCAAGTGCCTCAATACAATATTGTGATGAAATATCCTCAACGTGAAACAGACCTTTTTTAAATGCATCAAGCTCATAAACAGCATCATTCAGCGTGATGTACAAAGCGTTGTTGACGTCTGTCTTTTCCACACCTACACCATCATTTACGAGCATATTTATAAGCTCGTCAGTTGTAGTTTTTATTGTATTAACTCTTATTGTGATTTTTTTAGGCTCAAGCGCAGCCATAAGAAAGTTTTCAGTATTTTCAGTACCATAGTGATAAATAAGCAGATTAACAAAATCCTTTGGTGCAGAATAGACAACAGAAAAACGTTCTGCATCATTCAAATCATCTGATAAAACAAAGCCCTCATTAGCAACCTTACGTAAAACAGCGTTAACAAGGCCACCAGCAAAACCGCATTTATTGTTTTTAACAAGCTTTACACTTTCATTTACAGCGGCAGATTCCGGGATTTTATCAGAAAAAACAAGCTGATAAACGCCCATACGCAATACAACAAGAACAGTTAATTTCAATCTGTTTAATGGTTGGTTTAAATGCTTTGAGATTATGTAATCAAGAGTTATTTTTCGTTCAATAACACCATAAACAATTCGCGAAATAAAAGCACAATCAGTGCTGTTGCGGCAAAACGCTTTAACAGCACTGTCAATAGCAAGGTTTGAATAAGCCTTATCTTTTTCAATTTTTAAAAGAATTTCAAAGGCGATCTGCCTTGCGGTTTTAGTCATTAATCTCTTCTCCCGGTGAAACGTAAAACAAGCCTTAATATTTGTGCAACACTTACTGCAAGAGCAGCAACATAAGTCATTGCTGCGTTTTTAAGCACTTTTTCGGCACCTAACTTTTCTTCAAATGTGAGCAAACCATTTGATTCGATAACATTGATTGCACGATTACTTGCATTAAACTCAACAGGCAAAGTAATCAATTGAAAAACTGCGGTAAATGAGAAAAATCCGATACCAACCCAAATAAGTGGCTCAAAACTTAAAACAAGACCTATTAAAAGCAAAGGCATTGAAAGAGTGGAGCCAATATTACAAACAGGTAATATGGAATTACGTATCTTGATTGGCGCATAGCTTTCAGCGTGTTGCGCAGCATGACCAGCCTCATGACAAGCAATACCTACAGCAGCAATCGAGGACTTATTATACACTCCCTCAGAAAGCTTTATAAGCTTTTGAGTAGGGTCATAACAGTCAGAAAGATTACCACCTGTCGGCACGATAGCAACGTCAGTTACGCCGTAATAATTAAGCACCATCTGAGCCGCCTGAGCACCTGTTATACCACGAGAATTGCCAAGCTTAGAGTATTTGCTATAGGTTGATTTAAGTCGCCAGTTAATTATCATAGATGCAAAAATAACAGGCAAAACCAAAAGAATATAATATCTGTCAATTAAAAAATATGGCATTATATCCCTCCTGAAATTTTATCTTTACATATATTTTAAACTATAATATTTAAATAATGAATAATACTATATGAACAAAATGTTAACAATTAACCTAATATTGTACCTTCTGTGATGGGGTGTCCCCTGAAAAAGTCGGCTGCAGACATTCTTTTTTTACCCTCATATTGAACATCTTTAACAACAACAGCCTTACCATCACCACAAAAAATTGCAAGTCCGTTTTTCAGAACAACAGCCTCACCAGGTTTACCACCATGTAAATCCTGTGAAATTTGTGATGAAAACAGTTTAAGATTTTTACCATCAAGCACAGTAAGCGCTACAGGCCACGGATCAAGACCACGAATTTTATTATGAACCTTTTGTGCAGACTCATTGAAATCAACAGGAGACATTGATTTATCAAGCATTGAAGCATATGTGCTTTTACTGTCATCCTGCTTAACAGGTGTTAACTCCCCTTTCGGAAGCTTTTCGAGTGTTTCAATAAGTAAATCAGCACCCATAACGGTAAGTCTGTCATACAACTCACCGGAAGTTTCATTTTCACCGATTTTTGTTGTTGAGGTAAGCAACATATCACCTGTATCAAGACCGACATCCATTTGCATTGAAGTTACACCGGCAAACTCTTTACCATCAAGCACACTCCATTGAATAGGTGCAGCACCACGATACTCAGGTAAAATTGAGCCGTGAATATTGATACAACCATACTCAGGAAAATCAAGAAAATCCTTAGGTAAAATTTTGCCGTAAGCCACAACAATAACAACATCAGGCTTAAGCTCATTAAGTATTTCAACACCAACACCATTTTTCAGGCTATCTGGCTGAAATACAGGAATATTGTTATTTAACGCCACTACCTTTACAGGTGGTGGTGTTAAAATTGCTTTTCTGCCAACAGGTTTGTCAGGTTGAGTAAATACACCAACAACCTCATATTTTGCCTCAATCAAAGCCTCAAGGGGCTTTACGGCAAAATCAGGTGTACCCATGTAAACAACTTTCATATTATTCAGTCTCCGCTTCTGTTTTATAAAGAACTTCACCCTCATCAAGCTTGTCTTTATAAAGAATTCCGTCAAGGTGATCAATTTCATGGCAGAAGCAACGTGCCTTAAGACCTTCACCTTTATAAAGGCACCATTTACCTTCACGATTCTGTGCCTTTACCTTAACTGTCATAGGACGTGTCACAATACCGCAAAGACCCGGTAATGAAAGGCAGCCCTCTGTACCGGTCTGCTCACCATCAACCTCAGTAATTTCGGGGTTTATAAGCTCGATAAACTCGTTGCGGTCTTCACTTACATCCATTACAACAACACGCCTTAAAACGCCTACCTGAGGCGCTGCAAGACCCACGCCACCCGATTTATACATTGTTTCCTTCATATCATCGAGCAAGTCAAAAAGTCGGTCATTAAAATCCGTAACAGGACGGGAAGTTTTTCTGAGAATAGGGTCATCATCTACCCTGATATTTCTAATAGCCATTTTTAATCTCCTTTAAGAGTTGAATTAAACGAGTGGATTGATATCAACTGTTATATTGGCGCTCGTATTATCAGTATTTTTCATATATTTTATTAGCAGCTCTGACATCATTTTACGGAAGCGCTTGTTATTTTTACACTTGATAGTAATAATATTACGATATTTATTGCTGATTTTACTTACACGGGGCTGCACAGGGCCCATAACGTTGATTTTAACGTCATTATATTCCTCTGTAACAGCGTTTTTAAGTAAATCAAAGAAAGCTTTAGCACATTGGAATGATTTATTCTGATATTCAGAGGAAAAAGTAATTGAACATATATCACAAAATGGCGGATAAACCATACTTTTGCGTATAATTGATTCTGTTTCATAAAAGCTTTCGTAATCCTGTGCTGCGGAAAGCTCAATAATTTCATTATCAGGTAAAACAGTCTGTATATATGCTTTACCTTCAAAATCACCACGACCTGATCTACCAATAACCTGAGTAAGTAAATCGAACGCCTTTTCACTGCTTCTGAAATCATCATTATATAATTGGTGGTCAATTGAAATAATACCAACAAGCGTTACCCTTGGAAAATCAAGCCCTTTTGCAACCATCTGAGTACCAAGAAGGATATCATACTCACCTTCTGCAAATGCAGTCAGCTTATCCTGATAAGAGTAACGAGCCATTGTTGTATCAGCATCCATACGCAAAACACGTGCATTAGGGAAAATATTTTCCAATTCTTCTTCGATACGCTGTGTACCAAAGCCAGCATAACTGACAGCCTTTTCGCCACATTCAGGGCAAACATCAGTATGGCTTTGTGAATGACCGCAATAATGACACATTAACCGTCTGTTAGCACTATGGTAAGTAAGTGATATACTGCAATTCGGACAGGTTAATACATTTTTACAAGCACCACATACAGCAAAGGTGTTAAAGCCACGTCTGTTCATCAAAAGGATAGCTTGCTTATTGTTATTAAGGCATTCTTCAAGAGCGTTATATAGCTCGTTACTGATAGCCCCTTTTGTATCTGATACATCTACAGTTACTACCTCGGGTAAAACAGCCTTGCCATAGCGTTTATCAAGCTTTACAAAACCATATCTACCTGAAACTGCATTGGTATATGTTTCAACTGAGGGAGTAGCAGAAGCAAGAACAAGAAGTGCATTGTTATGTGCACATCTGAATCGAGCAACATCACGGGCGTGATATCGTGGTGACATTTCTGACTTATAAGTATGCTCCTGCTCTTCATCGATAACAATAAGACCTAAATTTGAAAAAGGAGCAAATACCGCTGACCGAGTACCAATAGCAATTTTCGCATCACCGCGTTTTACCCTTTTCCACTCATCGATACGCTCACCTGCTGAAAGTGCGCTGTGAAATACTGCAACACTATCACCGAAATGAGAGTAAAAAATACCAAGTGTCTGTGGTGTAAGGGCAATTTCGGGCACCATAACAATAACGCCTTTCCCATCATTAACCACATCTTCAATCAATTTAAGAAAAACCTGTGTTTTACCGCTACCTGTAACGCCATACAAAAGATATGCGGCACCCTGGTTGCTGCGATATTTATCAAGCAATTCGGTATACGCTTTTGTCTGACTATCTGTAAGCTCAGGTGATACGGCAGTTTTTTTAGATGTATCATAACGGGGTTTACGATAAATTTCACTATCATAAAGCTCTACAATACCTTTTTTGCAGAGTGTTGAAACAACCGCTTGAGTTACACCTGTAAAATAGCAAACCTCTTTAACAGAGGCACCGCCTATATCAATTAAAAGCCTTACAACAGATTTTTGTTTAACAGTAAGTGTTGAAAGTAAATCCTCAGCATCGCTTTCATTAATAGCAAGACGAACGTTTTTGACAGTTAAATCACCTGTCTTACGCTTTGTATCAACATTGGTCAAAAGCACGTTTTTCTTGACAAGCTTTTCTAATATCTTTGAATCATCATAAAGACCTAAATCACCAAGAATTTTGTCTTGCTTTACAAACTTACAGCCCTCCTTAAGATAATTAAAAACTCTTTTTTCATCACAAGTAAGACTGTTGTATGTTTCATCATCAATTTTTTCTGCCATATATGTTACAACATAATTAAGACCTATACCGGCAGGAAGCATTGCTTTTGCAGCCTCAAAAAGAGTGCAAAAAGTATTCTCTTTGAGCCAGGTAACAAGTGAAAGCATTTCCTCGGTAAAAAGAGGCTCTTTATCTATAACAGAATGTATAGACTTGAGTTTAACACTGTTATCTGCCTCAAAAAGAGGCTTCACGGACAGTATAAGTCCTTGTTTTTTACGATTACCGTTACCAAAGGGCACCATAACACGGCACCCCGGCAGAGCTGTTGGCTCAAGCTCAAAGGGTACCTTGTATGAGTATGGTGCATCAAAATGATACACCAGTCCCTCGACGGCTATTGTTGCAAAATAAGCAGATTCAGACATAATCAGATGCCTGTGATTTCGTCAGGCTCAACAATTTTATATTTATCATCAAGAAGCTCATTAAGAGCAAGACTAACGGGTTTTTCTGTTGAAATCACGTTATCCTCAAGATTTTTGTCTGAAATTGTACGAGCAAGCTTTGCTGTTGCAGTAACAAGTGAGTAACGGCTCACATTACCTTCAAGTACTTTAGTAAGATCCTGATTAAGCATAATATATTCTTCCTTTCGGTTTTTATACTTTATTATATCATTGTGTTTAAAATATTGCTCATATTCTTATAACGTAAAGATTCTGCTTTAAGAATACTACATACATCATCTGCACATTCAGCAATACTGTCATTAATAACAACGTAATCGTACTCAGATGCCCTTTTAAGCTCTGTCTGAGCGATTTCAATACGTCTGTTATATGTTTCTTCGGATTCTGTTCCTCTGCCCTTTAAACGAGCCTTAAGAGCCTCAATTGAAGGCGGAACAATAAATATTGAAATTGATTCGGGGAAAACCTTGCGTACGTTACCGCCCCCCTCAACCTCAATTTTAAGGACAACGTTAACACCCTCATCAATAAGCTCCATAATTTTCTTTTTGGGAGTACCATAATAATTTTCACCATATTTTACGTACTCAAGAAAATAATCCTCATCAATGAGCTTTTCAAACGTAGCAACATCTGTAAAGTAGTAATCAACGCCGTCTACCTCACCATCCCTCATAGGACGTGTTGTCATTGAAATTGATTGCTTCATATTTATAGGGCGTTTTTTTAGCTCGGCAAGAACAGTATCCTTACCCGAACCTGATGGTCCTGAAAAAACAAGCAATAAGCCTTTAGTCTTCAAACCCAAAATCACGACCACCTTTCACATCGTTAAACCTTGTTAATAATTGTTCAGCAGTTAAAAACGAAAGAACCACATTATCACTATCAGTAATAATAACACCCTTTGTTTTTCTGCCGTGGGTTGCATCTATAAGCTGCGCCCTTTCTTTGCACTCCTGAATCATACGCTTTGCAGGTGCAGAATCAGGGCTAATAACAGCAATAACTCTATCGGCATTTATAAGGTTGCCGAAACCTATATTTATAAGCTTCATAGTTTACTCTATATTCTGAATTTGTTCTCTGATTTTTTCAACCTCTGCCTTAATGTCGATAACTCTACGTGCAATATCAACATCTTGTGCCTTTGAACCGATTGTGTTAGCTTCACGATTAATTTCCTGCACAAGGAAGTCTAGCTTTCTGCCGACAGCCTCGCTTGAATCAAGCATTGTATGAAGCTGTTCAATGTGACTTCTGAGCCTTACAGTTTCTTCAGCAACAGCAACCTTATCAGCGTAAATCGCTGCCTCTGTAAGAATACGTGACTCATCGATCTGAGTATCACCAAGAACAGTTTTCATACGTTCAAGTAATTTTTCTGAATATGCTTTAACAGTTTCAGGTGAACGCTTTTCAACATATGAAACATTATCAAGAATAATATCTGCCCTTGAAAGAACATCCTGAGAAAGCTTAGCACCCTCAGCAAGACGCATATCAACAAAGCTTTTAAGAGCCTCACTTACAACGGGACTAACCTTTGACCAGAGTAAATCTTCATCAACAGGTGCCTTTGAAATAGAAAGAACATCTGAAAAACGAGCAACCGACATAGCAGTTATATCATTTGTTATACCAAAAGATTCTGAAATAGAATTAACTGCATCAACGTAACCCTTTGCAAGGGGCTCGTTTACAGAAACAACTACACTTTCATCAGCAGTTGCTTCAATCTGCACTGAGCACTCAACCTTACCACGTGAAATTTCAGTTTGAAGAAGAGCTTTGATTTTTTCTTCGAGAAATGAATAAGTACGTGGGATTTTAGTATAAAGCTCAAAATAGCGGTGATTCACGCTACGAATTTCAACCGTAATATTATAACCCTCAACAGAAGCCTGCCCTCTGCCGAAGCCTGTCATACTTCTAACCATAATCTACGTCCTTTTATGATTTATTGTCATAGAATTATACTAAATATATAAAAAAATGTCAATTTTTATTGTGATTGAAGACGATGCACTTCATCATCTGTAAGGTCGCGCCAACTACCAACCTTAAGCATACCAAGTTTAACGGAGCCTATAGCGTTTCTTTTGAGTCTTATGACATCAAGACTGACCTGCTCACACATTTTACGAATCTGACGGTTTCTGCCCTCGTAAATAGTGATTTCAAAAACACTTCTTGCGGCGCTTTTTTCAATAACACGAACATTTGCAGGTAAGGTATCTCTGCCATCACCCTCAATATCAATGCCTGTTTCCAGCTTTTGAATCTGTGCATCATTTATATTTGAACGAACAGTAACACGATATGTTTTTGCAACGTGCTTACGAGGATGCATAACAGCATTAGCAAACGCACCATCATTTGTAAGCAACAAAAGTCCCTCTGAATCTCTGTCAAGTCTGCCTACGGGGTAAACGGTTGCGCCAACATCCTGTACAAGCTCGGCAACACATTTTCTGCCCAGTTCATCACTCATTGTAGTAACGTATCCGCGCGGTTTATTAAGCATAATGTAGTATTTTTGCTTTACTGCAACAACCTTTTTACCGCTTACGGTAACTGTATCCTTTTTAGGGTCAACCTTATCACCAATCTGTGCGATTTTGCCGTTAACCTTTACTTTACCCTGTTTTATAAGCTCCTCTGCCTTACGACGAGATGCAACAGAGCATTCTGATAAATATTTTTGTAATCTTTCCTGTGCCATAATTCACGTCTGTCTCTGCGACAGTCCTTTTCTTAAAAATTCTTTTATTTTATCTATTGGTTTATCAGATTTGAGAATGATTAAATTGTCTGCATTTTCAGTTGAAATAACAGGTATATCAAAAGCTTTTTTATTATTGATGATAAAGCTGCAATTCCCTACAACGTCAAATGACTTTACTCCCCCATAAACAAAAGGAGGGATATAAAAAAGTGTACTGACAGATGGTTTCTTATCTACGTAAGGAATGATGATTTCCCGGGAAAATGCCGTTGATACCTGTTTTTTACTACTACCAACAACCATTATATCGGGTGTATCTGCATTAAATGTAAAGGTTTTGACACGTGAAAAAGCATAATCATATAATTTTTTATGGTCCTGCCAATCATCAGGTGCATTAAGAGTCACGCAAACAAGAATAACATTATTACGTTTAACTGCAGTAACAAGACACCTGCCAGATGCTTTGGTAAAGCCTGTTTTAATGCCAAAAGCACCATCGTACATTTTAATAAATTTATTATGATTATAAAGTGTTACAGAGCCTCGCTCACCATAAGAAACCTTTGCACTTTTCAGTGAACATATACTACAAAAAACAGGGTTTTTAACAGCATATGAACCCAAAAGAGCCATATCATAAGCCGTTGAATAATGACCATCTTCGGTTAACCCTGACGGATTAACAAAATTGGTTGACGTCATACCGATCGTATGACACTTATTATTCATAAGCTTTGCAAACTGCGTTTTACCACCTGCAATAAATGTTGCTGTTACGTTAGCAGCATCATTACCACTTGAAATAAGCATACCTTTAACAAGGCATAAAAGTGAAACATTGTCACCTGCTTTAATCCCCATAGACGTACCTTCAACAGATATATCCTCTGACTTTACAGTAGTAGTAGAATATAACTTATTACTCTCAAGGGCAACAATTGCAGACATAATCTTGGTGGTACTTGCAATCCCCTGCTTTTTATGAGGATTCTTTTCAAAAACAACCTCGTTTGTATCAGCAATCATAACAACAGCACATTCTGCAGAGATATTTAAATCGGCAGAATATACATTGATAACAAAACACGATACCAATAGCGATAATACTACTAAAACGCAAACAAATCTAATCTGCAAAAGTAACCACCTGCTTTCAACCAATAATATGCAGGTGGTTATTTAAAAATTAGTGTAATTATTCAGCTGATTCGTCAGCACCCTTGTTCTTTTTGAGTGATGTGATTTTATCAAACATCTCAGGTACAAGGCTAACCGCTCTTTCAACAGCGTTATCGTCAGAAACGATGTGCTTGATTGTTACATCGCCATCTTTAATTACAAGGAAAGCTACAGGGTTAATTGTAATACCTGCGCCACCTGCACCGCCGAAAAGCTCTACATTGTTCTTTGAGGGGAAGTCTGAACCACCTGATGCAAAGCCATATGTAACCTTTGATACAGGGATAATTGTAAGACCATCAGGGAGAACAATAGGCTCACCTATAATTGTGTCTACATTTACAAGGTCTCTTACTTTCTCGATTGTTGTGGAAAGGATTCCGTTAGCTGATTTTTCCTTCATTGTGAAGCACCGTCCTTATTTATATTAGTTTTATTATTTGTATTTTTAACCTCTGAATCAGTTTGATCAGAGTCATTAACAACTACCTTGGTTTTATCGCTTTTGCTTTTTGCAAAAAGGATTTTAAACAATACTTTAAATACAAGCTGTAAAGCAAGTACGACAGCAGCGTTTGTTACGTGGATTGGTGTAAGGTACATATTAACGTATAACTCTGCCTGATTTTTGGAAGCCAAAAAGTCAGGACTAATGTCAAAATCATACTTTTTAACCTTACTTGTTGAAACAAGCTTACCTAAAACAGGATAAAGCCAAGCACAAAGTCTGCCGTGCTTTATAGCTGTAGTGGCAGCATCATTACCTGCAGTAACTATTGTTAAGTAAAGCTCGTCAAAAACAAAGGTTTTATAAAGCTTACCAAAGAACCCGCTAAGTGAATTACCGACTGCACGAAGCATTTTCACAATGCAATCATAACCCTGGTCAATATAAAGTTGTTTAAGTAAGCCATTGCCCTGCTGTTTGGTAACAGGCTTGTCCTTCTTGTTTTCTTCGGGTGGTTTATCCTCTTTAGTTTCTTCTTTTTCTTCCTTTTCCTTTTTAGGTTTCTCTTTTTTAGGCTTTGTAGAGTCTACCACAGGAATTTTCAAAAAAAGGTACTTAATCCACACCTTTGTATGCTCACCATAATCAATAATTATATGAACACGGATAGAAAACAGGATGACGAAAAATAATATTATGCCTAAAAGCGTGTACAAAACAGGCATTTTATCACCCCTTGGTGTAATAATCTTTATTCGCTCTGGCTGTCATCAGCGGTGACACCGTCACCATCAAAAAGTGACAACTGACCATTATCAACATCTGACATTAAAATATCTTTATCATTTTGAGGTAATTCAGGTAAATCATCTAAGCTATTAAGTGAAAAACACCTCAAAAAATCAGCCGTTGTACCATAAAGCACAGGTCTGCCCGGTACATCCAGCCTACCCTTTTCTTCAACAAGACCACGCTGACAAAGTGTATTAACAACACCCGAGCAATCAACACCACGTATCTGCTCTATGTAAGGCTTAGTGATAGGCTGATTATACGCAACAATTGCAAGCACCTCAAATGCCGCTTGTGAAAGTGGTGCATTACGTTTTAAATCAAGCACGTCACGTACAGCATCAACGTATTCTTTTTTACTGCAAAGCTGATACTTTGTATCAAGCTTTAAAAGACATATTCCGCTATCATCTGCTTCGTACTTATTTTGTAAAGCATCAAGACAGAGTAAAATCTGCTCATCATCCATACCGAGTACAGTTGAAAGCTTATTATATTCAATAGGCTCGGCTGCAGCAAAAAGCACAGCCTCAACCATTGCAATTTGTTTATTATTAATCAAGAATCTTCATTTCCTTCCAAAAGTTCTATCTGAATGTCCTCGCCTTCACCGGAAACATAAATTGTTTTATTTTTGGCAAGCTCAAGCACAGCAAGAAAGGCTGCAATTAAATCTGACCTTGACTGAGCCTGACGATATAAATCAAATAATTTGGTTTTGCGTTTTTTCTTAAGTGAAGTAACAATTGACTCTATTTTTGAACCAACCGAAACAATTTTACGAGTAACAATCGCCTTAAATGTATCGATTGATGGTGGTAAGCGTCTTAATTTTTTACCTGCAGCAACAGAATATGCAGAAAGCAACTCTGAGGGCTCATGAAGCCTTTTATACGACATATCCGGTGATACGTTTTCAGGATATTCACGTACAGAATAATTAAAGCCATCTGTCATTTCTGACAACTTACCTGCAAGTATTTTACAATCACGGTATTCAAGAAGTTCATCACGTAATTCATTTTTTAATTCCTCTGCCTCATCATAAACGGGCAAAAGCGAAACCGTTTTTATATAAACAAGACGTGCTGCCATTTCAAGAAATTCACTGGCAACATCCATATTCTCCTCCTGCATTTCGCGGACATACGAAACGTATTGCTCAACAAGCTCGAGAATAGGAATGTCATATATATCAATTTTATGTTTTGTTATAAGATGCAAGAGCAAGTCCATAGGACCTTCAAACACCTCAAGTTTATAAGAAATCTGCTCCATAATTAACTCATCCTATTAATCTGAAAGGAAGTGATGCTATAAAATTCAACCCAAAGAAAACAATGTCTGAAAGGTAGTTAAGCGGTACCGAAAGTACATTTGTAAAAAGTAACGCAAACAATGCAATCTGAATATACCTTTCATACTGCATAACCTTGTAGTAATATTTATCAGGAATTACTGCTGTTGCAATACGTGAACCATCAAGTGGCGGTATTGGTAACAGATTAAAAACTGCAAGACCGATATTAATCTGAGCAGCAAAAGAAAAGAACAGCATAATGTAACCGATAATTGTTGAATTAATAAGTGTAAACACACTAAGCATACTACAAAGGTTACATATAACCAAAGCAATAAAAGCCTGAATCAGATTGCTGACGGGCCCCGCAAGAGCAACGATCGCCATACCAACCTTTGGCTTTTTGAAGTTATGCATATATACCGAAACAGGCTTTGCATAACCGAAACCACATACCAATATCATAAGTGCGCCAATAGGGTCAATGTGGACTGCAGGATTAATTGTAAGTCTGCCCTGTAAACGAGGTGTATTGTCACCTAACTTAACAGCAGCAAAGGCATGAGCAAATTCATGAAGAGGCGCTGCACAAAAAATAACAAAAAGCATTGAAAAGAGGATAATACCCAATTCAACAAAGCTCACATCACCGCTTATAAATTCTCTGATATAACTAAGCATATAAACACCTATTTCTAAAATTTTACTATAAAGGAACAAAAAGGTCAATAATTAACCTTAAAATCAACGGGCAACAACCACAACTCTGTCAAGATTTGATGCATCCTTGATTATATTCCCTTTATCTGCTTTACCTAAAAAGAGTGATAAAATATCATTAGCCTGGTCCTCGCCACACTCCATAGCAAGAAAACCGCCACGATTGATAAGCGGATACCACATATCACAAAGGCTACGGTAAAACACAAGACCATCATCACCGCCATCAAGTGCAAGACGTGGCTCAAATAAAACCTCGCTTTGTAATGTATCAATCTCATTACTTCTGATATATGGTGGGTTTGAAACTATCAGGTCAGGCCTTGGCAAACCAATAAAACTACTGTTATCGAGCATATCTGCTTTAATTACCTTAACATTATCAACATCAAGAAGCTCTTTGTTCTGCCTTGTGTATTCAAGTGCATCATCAGATATATCTATGCAATACACCATAACCTGGTGACACCTTTTAGCAATAGATAAACCGACACAACCGCTGCCACAACAAAGGTCAAAAACAACCTTAAGACCCTTTTTATTTATTTTTTCAACAGCATATTCAACAAGAATCTCTGTTTCAGGTCGAGGAATAAGAACACCCTTACCTACTTTAAACGAATATTTGTAAAAGCCCCACATACCAATTATGTACTGTAGCGGCTCATGAGCACAACGTCTTTTTACACAATCCTCAAAGTGAATAAGCTTAACCTCGTCTATGGCATCACCCGAATGCATAAGAAGGCCTGTTTTATTATATCCGAAGCAATACGAAACAAGCTGCTGAGCATCAAATTCAGGGCTGTCACATTGTGCATCAGAAAGGGCTTTTACCGCCTCACGATAAACGGCATAAAGTGTTTTCAATTATTCATCCTCCGCTGTGTCAGTCAACGAATCTTTTTCAGCATCAGCCTTTTCTGGTAAACCGTAAAGAACCGCCTTAATTGATTCAATACCAACCTCAATAATATCATCTGTAGGCTCTTGTGTTGTAAGTCGCTGCATAAAAAGACCTGGTGCAGATAAAAATCTTACAAAAGCGTTATCGTGCTTACCTGCAAACCTGATAAACTCATAACCTATACCAACAGTAAGCGGTAAAATAAGAAGCTTGACAGCCATCCAAATTATTCTATTAACCTCTTTAAGCTCAGGGAAAAGTACTACAAGAAGTGAAGAAATAAGAATACTGATTATAAGAATAACAAAAATAAAGCTTGTACCGCATCGTGGATGGAAACGACTCTGTTTTTTTACGTTTTCAACAGTAAGTTCAAGCCCTGCTTCGTAACAGAAAATTGATTTATGCTCGGCACCGTGATACATAAAAACACGTTTGATATCGGGAATTTTTGAAACGATCCAGATATAAGCAACAAAAATAACCATTCTCATAATGCCTTCAAAAAGAGGATGCAGATTAATGAGTGCATCTTTAAAGATATGTTTATCAGCAAGATCAACAACAAGCGCGGGTAAGTAAGTAAACAACCCGAAGGCAAGCAACATACCAAGAACCAAAGAAAAGCCAGTAATAACCGCCATCATTTTAGGGCCAAAATGATCTGAAAGCCACTTATCAAGCTTTGACATTTTTTCGGGATCCATATCTTCATCATCAATACCAGCTTTTTCTGCAGATTTTTCCATGCACTTAAAGCCGAAAAGCAAGGATTCAACCATATTTACAATACCGCGGATTAATGGCCATCCTGCAGGTTTGAATTTATCACGAAGGTGTTTTACCTCTAACTCCTCTGTATCAATAGAACCGTCAGGCAATCTTACTGACATAGCCGCACCCTTTGGGCCCATCATCATAATACCTTCAATGAGTGCCTGTCCACCTACCGAAACAGGTGTATTACATTCACACTCTTTGTTTTTATTGTTTTTCATTTTCTGTCACTCTCATTTCTTCGATTAAAGATGTTACAGGCTCAACAGAAACCTTTTCGATAGGTAAAACAATTGTAACCGTTGTACCTACATCAACCTCACTATTGATTTCAATATCACCACTATGAAGCTTGATAATTTCATCAACAACAGCAAGACCGATACCCGAACCTCGCACCTGAATATTAGCTTTATAAAATTTCTTTTTAACATTGGGTAAATCCTCAGGTGCTATACCACAACCCGTATCGGAGAAGTTAATAGTAAGAACACCATCATCTACCTTAGCATCAACCTTAACGTATCCACCCTGCTTATTATACTTAAAAGCGTTATCTAGTATATTCACAAACACCTGTTTGATTCTGTTAGGGTCACCCATCATAGGTGCAGGAATTTCAGGTGCATTATAGTTAATTTCAATACTATCACGTTTTGAGCGTTCTTTGAATACGAAAACCGCCTCATCAAGCTCTGCAAGAACATCTATCTTTTCAAGCCTTAAGGTAAGGTTACCGCTTTGCATACGCGAGAAGTCAAGCAGTTCTTCAACAAGGTGAGAAAGACGCTCAGACTCGTTGATGATAACCTCTGTTCCCCTGCGAGAAATCTCTCTATCCTCACCATCAAGCTCTTTAAGCATTTCACCCCAGCCCTTAATTGCTGTAAGAGGTGTTCTTAATTCGTGAGATACTGTTGATATGAAATCATTTTTCATTTTATCGGCAACGGCAACCTCGTTAATCATCGTATTGATTGATTTGGCAAGATCTGTAATTTCGTCTTCGTTTTTATCTTCGCTCTCAATTCGAACATCATAATTACCTTTTGCGATAAGCTTTGCAGTTTCGTTAATTTTCTGCAAAGGTGCAACAATAGTCTGAACAAAGAAAACACCTGACAGGGCAACAAAAAATAAAGCAACAACATATACTGCAAGTAAAATGAACGAAAAGCTGAGAATCTGCCTGTCAATACCACGCATAGATGTCATAAACCTTACGGCGCCGGAAAACTCACCATTTTTTGTCTGCGGTAAAACCATAGCAACACTTGCAATATGCTCACCATTACGATTATAACCAAACCACTTACAAACACCTGTGTTGGTCTTTTGAGCATCTTTAACGTCACCCATTGTTTTTATCTGTTCATCAGACGCAAAGCCTGAAGAAGACACAAGAACATTACCGGTCTTGTCAATTACCTGTACCTCTATGCGACTTTTATCAGCAAAGCTATCTGTAAACTCTTTAGCCTTCTGAGAAAAAACAACATCATCACCATCAACGTATGGTGTAAAGTATGTTATAACCGTTTCATTAGCATATCCTGACAGATAATTAACAACATAGTTACGATAGTAGCTTGTAAAAAACATAACGCAAGCTGCAACAAGAACAAGCAATATCAAAGCTGTGATAAGTAATGTGTTGGTAGCCCAACGTTTAGTAATACCCTTTAATAAAAAGTTTGATTTAATAGCGTTAAATCTCGATACAAAGCCTTTTTTCAATGAAAATATAATATCTTTTTTATCATCAGAAGAAATATCGGCTTGGTTTTCGATATCATCAACAAGTTCAACATGATTCTTAAATGAATCCTTAACTTTTTTCATTACCTATCACCTCCTTAATATTATTTAAAATCAATGTATTTAATTTAATTCCACTTATAGCCCATACCCCAAACTGTAACAAGATGCTTGGGAATTGAAGGCTCATCCTCAACCTTCATTCTGAGACGTCTGATATTTACGTCAACAACCTTTTCATCACCATAGTATGACTCACCCCATACCTCTTTGAGGATATCTGTACGGCTGAGTGCCATACCGGGATTTGAGAAAAAGTATTCAATAATCTGAAACTCAACCTGAGTGAGTTCAATAAACACACCACGCTTTGAAAGAGTGCGATTGCGAAGACTAAGCTCGAATGGTTCAAGAATTATTTTATCTGCCCTTACAGGCTGTTGTGCGGGTGCTTGTGTATTCATAGCAACACGACGATAAACGCTATCTACCCTTGCCATAAGCTCTGATGGTGAAAATGGTTTTGTAATATAATCATCTGCACCCATCAAAAGTCCTGAAACCTTATCCATTTCCTGAGTTTTTGCGGTAAGCATAATGATACCAACTGTACTGCTTTCACCACGAAGATGCTTACAAACCTCGAGTCCATCAACGTTAGGCATCATAATATCAAGAAGTACTACGTCAAACTCACCATTTTTGCTGTTATAAATGTCAAGCGCCTGTTGACCATCACACGCCTCGGTTACTTCATAACCAGCACGTTTAAGTGTAATTGAAATAATCTCGCGGATAGCTGACTCATCTTCTGCAATAAGTACTTTTTTCATAAATAATCCTCTTTCAAATAAATGTATCTTTTAATTCAGCGTAATAACTGACGAATCTATCATATCTTTAGTGATCCCGAATTTTTTCCCTTTTTCGGTTATCTGATAGTAAAAATCACCCGAATTTTCAGACCTGAGTAATTCACCCGGAATTTCATTTGTTATTTCGTTACCTCTGTACATAATAGAGAATAACTCGTTACCCATAGCGGAATCCTCCTGGTCCCATTCATAGAAGACAAGACCTTCGCGCAAGGTATCATATTTTACGGTAACAGTACCCTTCCAGCTATATTTGAATAAATAACCATCAATAGGATTAAGTAACGTAAGAAGAGTATTTTTACTGATATCACCCTTGATGTTTGTCCATTCAAGCATAGTAAACACAAAGGTACCATCACTATTAACTACCGACAGCTCATCAGAATCACCATAAATGGTAGTGAGTACAGGTATTTCAATTAAACCATCGGAATCAATATCATCACATTGAACAAGATAGTTACGGGAGTTTGAAATTGCAGCATCCGAAAAAGCTCTCACAGGTAAATTCAATGAAGAATCCCAATAAACCATTTCGGTAAAAATCATTTTTTCGTTTTTTACACAATCAATGAAAAGTCTTGAGGTACTTGATTTACCCTGCTTTACAATATCATTTTTAATACCTACAACAGATTGAATACTGCCATCTAAAGGTACCTCGCCATATTTAACAAGTGCATTTTTATCAGATATTGTAAAAACTCTCAGATACGATTTTTGCACACTACCTGTATCATCGATATAAATAAGACATAAATCCGTTTTACCATCACTATTAAAATCGACAAAGCTTTTGGCAACACCATATTCACTACACAACGAACGCAAATCGAGAGGGGTTTCAGCACCAACACAACCTTCAAACGCTGTAAGTATACGTGTTGTTTTATTATCCATCAAAGTCCAGCTTATAAAAATCTCGGGCTTTTTATCATTGTTAACATCAACAAAGTTAACATCGTAAATACCATTACCCGCACCCTTAACATCAGCGCAAAATTGCCATTTATTATTAACATCCTTCAAAAGAAGAACTCTGACAGATCCTTCGGCATTTGACTCAGAATAAAAAACAAAAACCTCATCAATACCATCACTGTCAATATCATAAAAAACAAAAGGACTTTGATAATCACCTGATGTTGGTGACTTAAGTTGAACTGTTTTATCCTTCATCAACTCTTTAAAAACCTTTTGAATTTCACCATTTTCACCTGATTGCGATGGTGGTGAAAGCAAACTCTCAACTGAAAAGAAATTAAGAGAGCAGCCTGAAAAACAAGTAGCTATTATTAAAACAACAACCAATAAACTTAAATAACGATAAAATTTCATACTGCCCTCCTTAAAGCTTTAATTTATAGTAACCTCTACACTATAGGTTCCGCAAACCCAACAATCAGGGTTAGCTACAGTTACAACTGCGGGTACACTTACTGTCTGACCCTTAGTTGCAGTAACAGATGAAAGGTCAACTTCAACCGTAATCATATCCTCGGTTATTTCTTTAATAATATTTTCCTTACCAACAATGGCAACCGATTTATTAAGACCGGGTATTTTATAATTAACCTTGTTAGGATTATTCACGGTGAATTTATCAGATGAAATTGTAAAATACTCCTGAGCATAACCTTCAAGGTCAACCGATACCTCAAACTCAGATACAGTATCATCTAAAGCGGTGGTTTCACTTGAGCTAAACACAAAGGTGTCATTACCCGGATAAAGATTTTTAAAATCGATTATACCAACTGAAACCTCTGTTGTTTTATCATATTCATCCACAATAACCTTAAAATCCGCCGACGCGGGGTTAATTTTATATTTAAGTGGAGTGGTAACAAGATTATCAGGTGCATTTTTAAAAGTAACAACTGCATTAGCTTTTTTAACTTTAAACACAGGAATTGTCATAACAACTTTATCTGAGCTTAATTCAAGATATTTGAATTCACTCTGATTATTTTCATCATAAAGCACAATGTCGGTTTCGGTTGACATATTTGATACAAGTGGTGACTTAAGCACATAATGTGTTTCAACACGATCAATTTTATTTATCTCTGTAGAAGGACCTGTTACAGTCACATAAGTTTCTGAGAGCTTAATCTCACCCTCAGCAAAGCCCTCGCTTACAATAGGCATATTATTTTTATCAATCTTTGGTTCAATAACAAGTTGAACTGTTTTGAGTGTATCAAAGTAAACATCAATACTTTTTTGTGAAAGTGAAGATACTGTAAAATCATTGGAACCATTAGCGGGTTCACTTTTCAAAATAAGGTTCTGAACACCAACAGAGTTTACATTGTTGGTAATCGCATTAACAACAATATCTTTTTCGGTAAGATTTGAAATCTGATATTTTTTACCCGTAACAGTAACATCAACATAAAATTCAGAATCACCGAATACCTCAAGATCAAACTGTGATGGTACTGTTGTATCAATTGTAACCTTTACACCTTTAATTACCCTGCTTGCCTGAGGACTTACACCAACAACAACCAAAACCCAGATAACCATTGCCGCAAACAAAGAGAAAACAAAAACGAATTTATCATTCTGAAACAGTTTATTTATCAAGCTTTTCTTCTTCATTACGTTTCTCCTTCCTGGATTTTTTAGCCTTTTTGGGGCTTGATGTTTCATCTGTAACGGTAACTACAAGCTCACTAAGAAGCATTTCACGCAGACTACCTGTAGAAATATCACGTGTAAGCTCACCGTTTTTTGCAATTGATATTGAACCGGTCTCTTCAGAAACAACAACTGCAACAGCATCAGTATTTTCTGTTATACCGATAGCCGCTCTGTGCCTTGTACCAAGATCAGTAGCAAGTGCAGAATTTTGTGTAAGAGGAAGAATGCAACCCGCTGAATAGATTTTGCCATCACGCACAACAACAGCGCCATCATGTAAAGCAGAGTTCTTAAAAAACAAGCTATTAAATAACTCAGGCGAAGATTTTGCATCAACCATTGTGCCTGTTTGTGCAATATCTTTGAGAAGTGAATTTTTTTCAAAAACAACAAGTGCCCCCGTACAAGTACTGCTCATATCATCGGCAGCTTTACAGAAATCGTTTACCGTGTCACTAAGCACACGCTTGTGTTCACTTTCGTTACGGAAATTGAAATTGAAAAAATCTTTTATTGATTGTCTGCCAAATCGTTCAAGCACAGAACGAAGGTCAGGAGCAAACAAAACAACAAGAATTATAAGACCATTTTCAAAAAGTGTGCCTAAAAGGAACTCACTTGCCTCCATATTAGCGATTTTAACAATCGTAAAAACAATGAAAAGAAGTGCAATTCCTTTTACAACCTGAAAAGTTCTTGACCCCCTAATGATTTTAATTCCCTCATATATAACAAAGGCAACAAGCAAAACATCAAGTAAATCTGACATGAAATTAAAGCTTGATAACGCACCTAAACCTTTGTCGATATAGCTCATTATAACATCCATAAACAAATGCTCCTCTCTGTTTATTGGCGAAACAAAACAATTTTACCCAATATATGAATTAATTATATCATATATTATTTTAAAATGCAATTTTTCTAATTAAATTTAATAGAATATTTATATCTTTTTTTGTCGTAAAATACGAGGGCGAAACTCTTACCGCACCACGAGTGTCTGTACCCATAAATTGATGTGCCAACGGCGAACAATGAAACCCTCCACGAACCGCAATATTATGCTGAGAAAGCAACATTGCAACTGATTCACTATGCATATTTTTCACATTAAAACTGATGATGCACGAAACAGCTTTATCTTGAGGTAAATAAACTTTTACCCCCTCAATATTTTGTAGCTCATCAGCTATAATCTGGCACTTTCTTTTTTCTTGTTTGAAAATATTATTTACGCCAATCCCATTAACTTTTTTAACGCCCTCACACAAACCACATATACCCGGCACATTTAATGTACCGCTTTCAAGCTTTTCGGGATAAGCATCAGGTTGTAAAACAGATTTTGATGAAGTGCCTGTACCCCCCACCATCAATGCATCCGGGTTAATTCCATTAAGGATTATCGCACCTGTACCCATAGGACCTAAAAGGCCTTTATGCCCCGGTACACAAAGACAATCGATGCCCCATCCCTTCACATCAATTGGAATTATGCCCGCACCTTGCGCACCATCAACAATAAGGGTTATGCCTTTTTCTTTAGTGATTTTTGCAATTTGCTTAATCGGTAACACATCGCCAAAAACGTTTGAAACAGCCGTTATAACACACAAACGAGTATTAAATTTAATCGCATTTTTAAAATTAAACAAAGTTTCATCAACTGTTTTTCCTACGTTAAAAACAGAATAATCAGCTACACCCTTATGCTTTAAAAGATGAACTGGTCGCAGTACAGAATTATGCTCAAAACACGATATTACAATATGATCACCCACATTGACCAAACCATTAATCGCAGTGTTAAGCCCTTGAGTACAATTGGAGGTAAAACACACAAACTCTGCCCCATTACCATTAAAGAAATCGTTAATAATCTGCCGTGTTTCAAAGACCTTTTCGGCTGTTTCTACAGACATTTTGTGCCCACCTCTACCAGGGTTTGCAGCATAATATAAAAACGATTTATTGACAGCATTTATTACACTAACAGGTTTGGGATAGCTTGTTGCTGCATTGTCAAAATAAATCATAACACACCACCCAAATCTACTGTCCCTTTAACAGAAATCCCATTGCGTTTCAAAATATCAAAGCATCTTTTTTCAATATCATTAACATAAATAACATACCCGCAACCATCCTCATCATCGGGGAACGGATTGCGGGTAAGATATGCTTTATAGCCATTTTTTTGAAGTAGGTCGCGTCCTTTAATGGCAAGTGTTACAGAACCGACCTTTATACCTTTTTTGCTCATAAAAAACCCTTCCGTATTATGATGTACACAATAGTGTACCTTGTACATAATATGCAAGGGTTTATAGTTTGTTTACTTTTCGATAAGACAGACACAATGGGCTGAAATACCCTCTTTGCGCCCTGTGAAACCGAGCTTCTCCTCAGTTGTGGCCTTAACATTAACACAATCAACATCAACACAAAGAGCATCCGCTATATTAATACGCATAGTCTCAATGTGAGGCGCCATTTTAGGTGCCTGGGCTATAACTGTAGCATCAATATTATTCACTTTATAGCCTTTTTCAGAAATAAGCTTAACAACGTATTTCAAAAGAATAAGGCTATCTGCCCCTTCAAACTCAGGGTCAGTATCAGGAAAATGCTTACCAATATCACCCATCGCTGCTGCACCAAGTAAGCTATCCGCGATTGCGTGAAGAAGCACATCTGCATCAGAGTGCCCTAAAAGACCCCTTTCATAGGGAATAGCAACACCACCGATTATACATTTACGATTATCAGCAAATGCGTGTACATCATAGCCGTGACCGATTCTAATCATAAATTCACCTTATTTACAAAGATTTTCAAGGCAAGCAAGCTTAACAGATGTTGTAAGCACCTTAACAGCCTTTGAAAGTACCTCGGGTGTAGGGAAAGTAGGTGCAATACGAATATTGCTGTCAGATGGATCTTTACCATAAGGGAAGGTTGCGCCAACGCTTGTAAGTGTAACGCCAGCTTCTTTACAAAGGACACCTACCCTTGATGCACTACCACCAGTAACATCAAGGCTGATAAAGTAACCGCCATTAGGCTCGTTCCATTCGGCAATACCAAGACCAAGAAGATCGCTGTTAAGTGTATCAATAACCGCATCAAACTTAGGCTTAAGGATTTTTGCGTGTAACTTCATATGTGCTTTGATACCATCAACATTTTTAAAGAAACGCACGTGACGGAGCATATTGACTTTATCATAGCTGATAGCCTGAATAGTAAGGCGTTTAAGAATTTCTTTGATATTTTCAACAGATGATGCAAGACAAGCAACACCTGCGCCGGGGTAAGAAATTTTTGATGTTGATGCAACCTCAACAACCATATTTTTGTTCTTCTCGGGCAATACGTCAAAGATATTTACAAGTTCATCACTTACATCAGTAAGGTCATGAACAATATAAGCGTTATCCCAAATAATTCTGAAATCAGGCGCAACATCAAGATTTGCAATACGCTCAACAGTCTCTTTTGAGAATGTAATACCCTGAGGGTTTGAATATTTAGGTACAACAAACATACCCTTAACAGCAGAGTCCTTAACAGCCTCTTCAACTGCATCCATATCAGGGCCTGTTGCAGTCATAGGAATATTCACCATTTCAATACCAAGGTATTGACAGATAGCAAAATGTCTGTCATAACCAGGACAAGGGCAAAGGAATTTAACAGTACCCTGCTGTGACCATGGTGTAAAGCCTGCACCATTAAACATACATTGTGCTACGTAATCGTACATTAATGAAAGGCTTGAGTTACCACCGATGATAACATTCTCAGGCTTAACCTGAAGTAAATCTGCAAAAAGCTTTTTGCATTCAGGGATACCGTCAAGAATGCCGTAGTTACGTACATCAAGACCATTTTCACATTTAAAGTTACCATCATTAAGTACATCGAGCATACCATCAGAAATATCAAGCTGGTCAGCACCGGGCTTACCACGTGACATATCAATATTAAGACCCTGAGCCTTAATATCATCATACTCTTTTTTAACTAAAGAAAGCTCTGCCTGTAACTCAGCAGCAGACATTTCAAGATAAGATTTTTTCATAAAAACTCTCCAAAAACAAATATTTTCCTATGGATTATACCAAATCATAGTGCTTTTGTAAATACAATTTTGCAACAAATAAATTTACGTTAAATTTCAATTATTATTGTATTATCACAACAATTGTTATATAATATAAGCCGTTAAATTCCTGTGATTGGAGATGAGTTAACATTGATGCAAAGAAAACTTGCTATTATTGGTGGCGGTGCTTCGGGCTTTGCAGCAGCAATAGAAGCCTGTTACAACAGTAAAATAAACGTTACAATATATGATAAATTGCCTAAAGCCTGCAAAAAAATACTCGCAACTGGTAACGGCAGATGTAACTTTTCAAACACAGATTTATCACCATCACACTTTCACGGAAACAGAGATTTTTTAAAGTATGTTTTAACCTCCCCTTTTGCAGATGATGAATCATTTTTCAGAGAAATGGGTGTGCTTACCTACTGCGAAGATGGTAGATTATACCCCAAATCACAACAAGCATCAACAATACGCGACACATTAATTCATAAATCACTTCAACTGGGTATAAATATTATTACTGATACAACAATAACAGAAATACGCAAATCAGATAATAAATATATCGTCAACAACGAGGTTTTTGATGCAGTAATTTTATGCGGTGGCGGTAAAGCATCGCCTACACAAGGCTCAGACGGCTCCTGTTACAAGTTAGCAGAAGCCTTGGGTCACAGCATAACCGAGCTATACCCTGCCTTATGCGGCCTCACAACCAAAGATAAAGCATTATTAACCCTTAAGGGTGTACGATGCAAAGGTACTGTAAACCTATACTGCAACAACAAATTCGTTAATTACGAATCAGGTGAAATTCAATTCACCGACAAAGGCATTTCAGGTATCCCTGTTATGAACCTTTCACACTATTGCGGCAACTCTACTAACATAAAGGTTGTCATTGATTTATGCAACGATATTTCAAAAGATGAGCTGCTTATTCACCTGAACGGTATGAAAGCATCCTCTCCCGATACAGAAACAGAACTCATCTTAAACGGCTTACTTAATAATAAACTTGGCTTTGTTATTATGAACAGGGTCAATATCAAACCTCACACATTGTTAAGTGAATTAAACAACAATAAAATAAACGCACTTGTTGATGAAATAAAAGCCTTTGAGGTTATTTGCACAGGTACTAAAGGCTTTGATTCTGCTCAGGTTACACGTGGCGGTATAAACACCGACGAAATCAATGAATACACAATGATGTCAAAAATAAACGACGGATTATTTATGTGTGGTGAAATTTTAAATTTACATGGTGATTGTGGCGGATACAACCTACACCTTGCCTGGCCAACAGGCAGAATTGCAGGTAATTCAGTCGCTGAATATTTAGGAAGATTATAAGTTATGATAAGATTAAATGAAATTAAAATGCCCCTTGGCACAACAGAGCAAGAGGTAAAAACAGCAGCTGCAAAGGTGCTGAGAATCAAGGAAAGCGATATTAAATCATTTTCACTTGCAAGACGTTCAATTGATTCACGAAAAAAGAATGATATCAAGCTCATTTACTCTGTTGAAATTGAAACTGATCTTAACGAAGAAAATATTGTTGCAAGCTTTCCCTCAAACAAGGCAGTGCTAACAGAAAAATATGATTACCAGGTTCCTGAAGCAAAGCGTAATTTTAAATTGCGTCCTGTTATTGCAGGGTTTGGCCCTGCAGGTATGTTTGCTGCCCTTACACTTGCAAAAGCAGGTTTAAATCCGATTGTACTCGAACGCGGTAGTGATGTTGACGAGCGTACGAAGGATGTTGAAACATTCTGGACAAAACGTCAGTTAAACACAAAATCCAACGTACAATTCGGTGAAGGTGGTGCAGGTACGTTTTCAGATGGCAAACTGACGACGGGCATCAAAGACCATCGTTGTAGAGAGGTTTTTCTTAGATTTGCTGAATTTGGTGCCCCTGCCGAGATTTTATATTCTGCCACACCACATATAGGTACAGACAAGCTTAAAACAGTTGTTAAAAACTTGCGAAACGAAGTAATACGTCTTGGTGGTGAAGTTAAATTCAACACTAAGCTTGTTGATATAATTATTGCTAACGGCTTTGTTCAAGGTGTAAGCTACGAAAACCCTGACGGAAGCATTACAGATATAGAAACAGATGCACTTATTCTTGCTATTGGTCATTCAGCACGTGATACATTCGAACTGATTCACAAAAAGGGTCTTGAGATTACACAAAAGCCATTTTCTGTAGGCACTCGAATTGAACACCCGCAAGAATACATCAACAAGGCTCAATATGGTGAATTATGGAATTCCCCCTTATTACCTGCCGCAGATTACAAACTGTCTGCTCACCCGCCCCACGGACGAGGATTATACACATTTTGTATGTGCCCCGGAGGCACAGTTGTAGCTGCATCTTCAGAAGAAGGCGGAATGGTAGTTAATGGCATGAGTGAATATGCCCGTGATAAAGAAAACGCAAACTGTGCTTTACTTGTAGGTATAGATCCACCCTTTGATAATGACCATCCCCTCGCAGGTATGTATCTGCAACGCGAAATCGAGCAAAAGGGCTTTAAAATGGGCGGTGGCGATTACACCGCACCTGCACAGTTGTTAGGTGATTTTCTTAAAGGTGTTGCTTCTACAAAGTTGGGTGGTGTTAATCCATCTTGCCCAACGGGTGTAAATATGACCGATATCAGACAGGTTTTACCCCACAAGGTTACAGAAACTATTGCAGGGGCAATATATGATTTTGATCGTAAGCTGAACGGCTTCAATTTATATGATGCAGTTTTGACTGCACCTGAATCACGTAGCTCATCACCTATAAGAATTTGCCGTGATGAATTTTATCAGGCAACAAGATTACGCGGTCTTTACCCCTCAGGTGAAGGTGCCGGCTATGCCGGTGGTATAGTTTCGGCAGCAGTTGATGGAATAAGATGTGCTGAAGCAGTTTTGAACGGAGAATATTAAAAAATACTCGGCGAAATGTTTTCGCCGAGTATTTTTACATTTATGTTTATATTAAAACTCACAAATGACATCCTTTATAACCATTACATCTGCTGTATCGCCCGGATAATAATTAACAATATGTATTTTACAATTATCATCGAGGTAATAACGCACTTCTTTTAAATGCGCCTCACTATTATAGGAATTCCAGCAATCGCGACAATACTGGGTGGTGCTGTTTATATCACCCCAACCATTAGCAGCATAAATTTTATTCAATTCTTTTCGTTGACAAGCTAATAAACTCGCACCAAACTCATCTTCGGACATACCTGCTTGAATCTGAAGCTCTCTCAAAGAGGCTCTTGACCCTGAATTAACATTAATATTATAGTAGCGTGATTTCATATCACCCGGATAACCACTTTCAAACTTAATCGAAAGAACATCACCATTAAGGTATGCCTTATACTGAAAAACAGCGTTATCATGGAACTTATTAGACTCTACCCTTAACCTGTTCAAATCACTGTTAATTTCATCGATTACACCACTTACATAGCTACCTGCTATACGGAACTCAGGTGCATAGTATGTAACACCATTTGATGAAATATGTACAACACCGTTTTTCACATAATCAGAAACATTTCTTGAAGCCTTACCTTGTGCTTGACCGATTTCCTCTGTCGTTTCTTCCTCCGAAATTCCGGTCACGTCAGGTGGCATTTTATTATCAATAACAGAAATAACAAGTAAAATAATTGCCATTAAAACAGCAAGTCCGCCAAGAGCTATGGCCACATACATAACAATTTTATTATTATCCATTTTAGGTTGATTTGTATTCGGTGGCTGAGTATAGTCTGTATGCTGAATAACCTGATTAGCCCAAGGGTCATTAACATTACTTTGATTATTCATTGAAGCGTTCTCATAATATTGCGAATTATTACCCTGCATATTATGCGAAGGGGTTTCGTAATATTGCGAACTATTATTCTGATTGTTGTTATTATTGTAATTATCCATATCCGTATCCCCTATTTAAAATTTAAAACAAAACACAAATTAATCGAAATGACCTGAAATATCGTTATTCAGATAACTTTCTATAACCCTTTTAGCCTCTTCACGCGTGATGATTTCGGCGTATAACTCTTCATCTGAATTAACGTCACCCCAATACCCGTAATAGGCTCGGTGAACATCCTGAACCTTATAATATTTACTATCAAACTCTGTTTTATAAGCTACAAAACCCGGGTCAACATAGGTCGCCTGTTCTTCGTCAAACTGACCATGATCTGCCTGATCTTCTGATGATTGTTCGGCATCAAGAATTGCGTCAACACACGCACTTCTGTCAATATTTTCTTCATAAAACAATCTGCCGTTATCAAAGGCTATCCTGCCACTGTTTGCATAGTAACCGATGTTATTCATATGAAATTTATAGTCATCAGGAATTACATGATCCCAGAACACTATGGTATTATCAGATGTTGTTTTGAAGGGTAAAAAACAATGAACAGATTTACTTTCTGTATCAATTGCACCCTTAATATACGCTTCACCATTCCAATAATAAAAACTAAATATCTCAAAATATTTACCCGAATCACTTACAGGCCCTTGAAAAACCTCTGGCACACCATCGTTTGTGATATCAATGAGATAGAAGAAAAAACCTTCTTCACATTTAAAGTCTTCTGGTTTATTTTTATAATTACAAATCAAATCAATTGCAGACAGTTGCCAAGTAACATCATTGGAAACAGATTCTTTTAATGAATTACCATCATAATCCTGCTCGTACTGTATTGCACTGCTATAATCAGCAAAAATGCTATCACCATCACCAGTAACATCCATACCATTGCCCAAAACACCAAAAATATTTTTTATTATAAGCAGACCTAAAGCAATTATTATTAAACAAAGCATAACAATAATTACTATCATAAATGGTGGTATTTTACGTTTTTTGATTACATAATCAAAACTATTGTCTTCATAATTAACTTGAAATTTATTAGACATATAAAACTCCCAACATGGGTTAATACAGTAAAAATTCAAACAACCTGTAAATGTTATATCTTATAATTATATTATCACACACTATTTATGTTTACAACTCAAAAATGACACAAAATGCGAATATCTCACACCGATTGACAAGCATATGCAGATTTTGTTATAATTACAAAAATGGAGTTGATAAAATGGCAAAACAAAAAATAATGTATCTTGATGTTGCTCGAATAATTGCAACGATTGCCGTTGTGTTTGTTCACATAGCCTCAATGGAACCAAACTGGTCATCATACGCTTGCAACACATCAGAATGGGCAGTTTTTTGCGGTTACGCATCAATGACAAAATGGGCTGCGCCCCTTTTCTGCCTTATAAGCGGTGCGCTATTTCTTGACCCTGACAGAAATGTCACTATCAAAAAGCTTTATACAAGAAACATACCAAGAATTTTAACCGGCTTGGCTTTCTGGTCAACAGTGTATGCAGTAAACCTTATCGTGCTATACAAAACAGATTTTACCACAGCTGCATTCATCAAAAAGATTGTTGGCGGTAACTACCATCAGTGGTACTTATATATGATTATAGGCTTTTATATCCTTGTGCCCGTAATCAGAAAAATTACTGCAGATAAGGATTTAACAAAATACCTTACAGCTGTTGCTGTAATATTTAACTTTGTTATTCCCTTCTTCCAATTAAACAAAAAGCTTGATTGGACAACCAAAGCAACCAACCAGATGTTTATTGAACTGCCAGGTTACCTTGCATTCTTCCTTATTGGCTACTACATCCACAAATTTGATTTAAAGAAGATTACAAAAATCCTTCTGTACTGTGGCGGAATCGCTGCATTGGCACTCACAGTTGTGGGTACGGTTACAAAATCCGCCGAAAGCGGCACCTTCTTCAGACTGTACACAAACTACAACTCAATTACTGTATTAGTACAGACAGTGTTTATTTTTGTTCTTATCAAGGATGTTTGCAGTGTAATCAGCTTTAATAAAAGAAGTGAAAAATCAATTGGTATACTTTCAAAGGATACATTTGGTATCTACCAGATGCATCCACTTATCATAATGTGGTTAACAAAGTTCCTTGCTTGTACATCAACAAGCATCATGGGTATTGAAATGTCACCGATTATTGCAATCCCCTTATTCCTCATTTTAACATATATAATCTGCGAGGTTATTTCACACATCCTTAACAAAATACCGGTTGTTAACAAATATCTTGTATAAAAATTGCCGTCGGTTTACTAACCGACGGCTTAATTTTTGCTTTATTAATCAAGGAAATCGCGGAGCTTCTTTGAGCGTGAGGGATGACGAAGCTTACGTAGTGCTTTAGCTTCGATCTGACGGATTCGCTCACGTGTAACATTAAACTCTTTACCAACCTCTTCAAGAGTTTTGGGGTTACCATCTTCAAGACCATAACGAAGGCTGAGAACACGTGCCTCACGAGGGGTAAGTGTTTTAAGAACATCTGCGAGCTGTTCTCTCATAAGCGCCATTGATGCAGCATCAACGGGTGCCTGAGCATCGTCATCAGGAATAAAGTCACCAAGATGGCTATCCTCTTCTTCACCGATGGGCGTTTCAAGTGAAACAGGCTCCTGAGCTACACGAAGAATCTCACGTACCTTTTCAACAGGCATATCGAGTCTTTCGGCAATCTCTTCTGCAGTCGGATCTCTGCCATTCTCGTGAAGAAGCTGACTGTTTGTCTTTTTAACCTTATTGATTGTTTCAACCATATGAACAGGTATACGGATAGTACGAGGCTGATCTGCTATAGCACGAGTGATAGCCTGACGAATCCACCAAGTAGCGTAAGTTGAGAATTTAAAGCCCTTTGTGTAATCAAACTTATCAACAGCCTTAATAAGGCCAAGGTTACCCTCCTGAATAAGGTCAAGGAACTGCATACCTCTACCAACATAACGTTTTGCTATACTAACAACAAGACGAAGGTTAGCCTCAGAAAGACGACGCTTAGCCTCCTGGTCATCAGCAGAAATACGGATTGCGAGCTCAATCTCTTCCTCTGAAGTAAGAAGCGGTACACGACCGATTTCTTTAAGATAAACCTTAACAGGGTCATCAATTGCAATATTTTTAGCATCTGCAGCAGAATCATCGTCATCTGCCTTTGTTGACTCAATATCAAACGAAAGTGCATCAAGCATTTCATCGCCAATTTCGTCAATAATCTCTATACCGCTTGTTTCAATAAGCTCATAGAGTTTTTCGATATCGTCAACGTCAAAGCCTTCAATTTCAAGAATAACGTTATCAATATCATGAGTTACAAGCTTACCGCTAACCTTACCCTTATCAATAAGAGCTTTAATTTGCGGTTTCTTTTCCCAACCTTCCATTAAACTCACCTTTCTTTTCACACATTTATAAAAAATAAATTTTATACAAAATTAACCTTCCTCTTTATTGAGGGAGCTAAAAAACGCAAGGAAGCTATCATCACTCATTTGTGCAGGTGATGGAGTTTCGCGTTTTATTTTTTCTTCTTCAAGCACAGCAATACAATCCTCACACTCTTTTGTTGTGTTTGATACCATTGATTGCTTTGCAAGAAGTCGAGCGACAGCGCTCGTTTCATCGGCTGTTAAAAATTGCGACAGATGAGGAATATCTGTACTTTCGTGATTTTCAATGCGTTCTGAAACAACTTCATAAATACGCTTATTAACAGGTGTAAAGAATATATCGTTATTAAGCCTGTCCTTATATGTTTTATAAAACGCAGCATTATTAAGCAACGTTACAATAACAACATCCTCTGCCCTTGCAGCACGTAAATTTTTAACTCTTTGAGGGTCAACAGATTTTTCCATCTCGTTAACCTTTTTTTGAGCATCAGTAAATTGGGTTTTGGCTTTACGATAATAATCACGTTTAGCTGCCTCTTTTATTTGCTGAAGGATAGCATCTTTACTTACACCTAATTCATCAGAAAGGCGCATAGCATATACGTCACGTTCTAATGAATCTGTCGTAGCAAGAAACTTTGCCGCCTCTCTGAGGAAATTTAATTTACCATCTGATGTGGCAACCTCGTACTTTGAACGAATAACAGAAAGCTTGTACTCTGTATCATTATCAGCACTTGTCAGGAGCTTTGCAAAACGCTCTTTACCATGTGTTCTGATTATTTCGTCAGGGTCTTTGCCACCTTCAAGCTTAATAACCTTAACACGCACACCTGTTTTTGAAAACAGATTAAGGGCGGCTCTGACAGCCTTCTGCCCTGCTTCGTCAGAGTCATAGCAAAGTGAAACCTCATCAGCATAGCGTGAAATAAGGCTGACTTGCTCGGGTGTGAGGGCTGTACCAAGACCTGCAACAGCATTTTCAAACCCGGCGCCATGAAGAGCAATAACATCCATATACCCTTCGCACAAAATAAGCTTTCGATCGTTACCGTTTTTGGCAAAATTCATAGCAAAAAGCTCGTTGCTTTTTTTGTACACTAACGTATCAGATGTATTAATATATTTAGGCTTACTATTATCAAGCACTCTACCACCAAAGGCAACAACGTTACCCCTTAAATCAATTACGGGATACATAACCTTTGCCCTGAAGGCATCGTAATAATAGCGTTTACCATTTTTATCACTATATCTTAAAAGGTTTGCTGCAACCAATTCGTCACGCTTAAAGCCCTTTTCGCGCAGATGGGTTTCAAGGGCATGCCAATCCTCAGGCGCCGCACCTAAACCAAAATGCTTAATCATTTTAGGTGAAACATTACGACGTTTAAGATAATCAAGCTGAGCCTTGCCCTGCTCTGTAAAAAGTGTTTCGTGATAAAACCTTGCAGCCTCGCGATTAGCCTCATAAATACGCCTACGCATATTTGATGCGGTATCGTCAAAATTATCATCAGGCATTTTTATACCTGCCCTGTCAGCAAGAAATTTTATTGCCTCAACATAATCAAGGTTTTCAATATTTCTGACAAAAGTTATTACGTCACCACCTGCCCCACAACCAAAGCAATAATATGATGCGGTTTCAGGGTAAACTGTAAAAGAGGGTGTTTTTTCATTATGAAAAGGGCAAAGCCCTGTTAACGTACGCCCTCTGCGTCGGAGGTCAACATAGCTGCCTATAACAGACTCAACATCGTTGCTGTCACGTAATCTATCAATAAAATCATCATTAAAACGCAATGCCATATTAACCACCTCCGTTATATATTTATCTAAAATCAGTCATTCCAGGTTTTAGGAATAAACAAATCACCGAAACGCTTAAGGCAATAGCTGTCAGACATACCTGAAATATAATCACAAGCTGCTCGCTCGGCACTTTCGCGTTTAGCAATTTCATAATAAAATCTGGGCATTTCGCTTGGGTTATGTGAGTAATACCTGAAAAGCTCTTTAACCATACTTTCTGCCTTACCCTCTTCGCTTTTACAAACAGGGTTTGTGTAAACATATTTAAACATAAAAGCATGAAGCTCATCAAAAGCCCCTTTAACCTCTGCACCCATTTTAATATCATCAAGTGAATTATCAATTGTTGACATTACCATTGAGTTTATGCGCTCTGCTTTATTAAAGCCAAGAGTCATACGAATATCAAGCGGAATATCATCTTCACTTAAAACACCACCACGACAAGCATCATCAATATCGTGGTTAATATAAGCAATTTTATCACTTAATTTAACAATTCTGCCCTCTAAGGTATCAGCCTCTTTACCACGGGTATGGCAACGAATACCATCACGCACCTCATAGGTAAGGTTAAGACCTGCACCCTCATTCTCTAACGAGTCAACTACACGAAGGCTCTGTTCAAAGTGAGTAAAGCCTTTATCATAAATAGAATTGAGTGCCCTTTCACCGGCGTGACCAAATGGCGTGTGCCCTAAATCGTGACCAAGGGCGATTGCCTCAGTTAAATCCTCATTCAAAGAAAGTGAACGTGCAATTGTACGGGCAATCTGTGAAACCTCAAGGGTATGGGTAAGACGAGTTCTATAGTGAACGTTATCAGGTGCTAAAAATACTTGTGTTTTATCTTTTAAACGACGGAACGCAGAACAATGTAAAATACGGTCACGGTCACGCTGATAAGCAGTCCTGACAGGGCATTCATCTATTGTAATTTTTCTGCCCTTAGTATTTTCACAAAGCATAGCGTATTGTGACAATGTTTCACGCTCACGTTTAAGTGTGTTAAGTCTGATATTATTATTCACCTGATCACCTTCTTACTATGTAGTACCCAAAAAAATATAAAAACCCTTTATTTTTTTCAAAAAATTTTTATTTTGCCGCAATTATTTCGTCAATAACAGTAAATTCAACCTTGCCGTTGGTCAAATCTTTAAGTTTTTTGTCAAAAGCGTTTTCCCCGCCTTGCTCGATACGGAACGTTATTGAAACATTATCAGTAAATTGTGTATCGCTGACAACACCTTCACTATCACGTATGAGTGTTTCTATTTTACCATAGAAATTATAATCACAAGTAAGTGTACACACGGACCACGGAACAAGAGTGATTATACCCGCACCATCAACACCTAATTTTGCAGAGTGGGAGTATGCACGTACGAGACCACCCCCACCAAGAAGAATACCACCAAAATATCTTGTAACGACAACAACGCAGTCGGTTATACCCTCCTGCGTAATCACATTGAGAACGGGCATACCTGCAGTACCCTGGGGTTCACCGTCATCAGAATATCTTTTAATAGAACCTTCACGCAGAGAATATGCATAAACGTTATGGGTAGCATCCCAATGCTTTTTTTGAATCTCTGCAATAAAATCAAGTGCATCCTTTTCGGATTTAATTGGTTTGGCATAGCCAATAAAACGAGAGCGTTTAACAATATACTCCTCAGCGGCAAAGCCGCCTAATGTTTTATATGACTCCATAAAGCACCTCCGAAAATATAACGCAAAAAGACGGTGATAACTCACCGGCTTACTAAGCATTTATAACTTACTTAGAGAGGTTATATTTCTTATTGAATCTGTCTACACGTCCACCTGTATCTACAAGCTTCTGCTTGCCTGTAAAGAAAGGATGACACTTTGAGCAGATATCAACACGCATACCGTCTTTTGTTGAAGCTGTTTCAAGCACAGCACCGCATGCACATTTAACCTGAGTTGCGCCGTAATTGGGATGAAGTCCTTCTTTCATTTTGTTCACCTCTTTAAATTTATAACACATTAGCGTAAGAATATTACCATAAACAAAGATAAAATGCAAGTGTTTTTTGCAAAAAAATTAAATAATAAAAAAACTCTTTTAATTTATACGATAATTTCACTAATATTGTTGCATTTAAGCCAAATAGTTGTAAACTATAATCATAAAATAAATGAAATATGAGGGGTTGCTATGAAAAACAACAAACCGAAATTTTACTTATCGTGTTTGGCATATTTACTCACAATAATACTTGACCTTGTTTTCACGTATATCGCAACACCTAACCTTTTGCTTGAAGGTAATCCCCTATACAGCGAAATGGGTATTGGTTGGTCAGGATTAATTTTAATCAACGTAGTTACATTTCTGGGATATATTTTAATGGCGTGGTACGCTTTTATAAAATACAAATCCCCTGTTACAAATGAAACAGATATGAAACGTTATTTAGCCTACATTAATTATGGTGATGCTGATGGTTACGTACCTATGATGTGGAAATTACCTAAGAATTGGGGACCGCAAACAGCTTGTTTATGTTGGTCGGTAGTATGTGTACTCCCCTTTTGCAGAATGATAATTGTACTCGAATGGTTTTTAATGATATTAGGCATAAGCAATATCGCAACACAGATATTTTTCACCATAGTCTCACTCTTCCCGTTAGGCAGGATAGATATTGTACTCGCAATAATAGGCGCCTGGATATTATCCTTTGTGTGGATAAAAAAAGAATTCAAAGCAAACCTTAAAGAGATAGAAAACAGAAAAACAATATAACAAAGGCACCGCAAAGCGGTGCCTTAAATTATTTTAATATCTGTCTGTACAAGAAACTGTTGAACTCATTGCACTATAGTATCTTACATAAACTGAACGAACTGCGTAAGTGTATGTAACGCTCTGCTTTGCTGTTTTATCAACATAAGTAGTGTTATTTACACCTGACACGTATGCAACACGACTCCATGTTGAACCTGCAGTCTTTCTGTATACGTAGTAGCCTGTTGAACCATCAACTGCGCCCCACTTAAGTGAGATGCCTGTTTTTGTTGAATCTACATTCTTGATTGTAGGAGCAGCTAATCTGTATGTGTAAAGGCCATAATTAGTATCTGCAGCACTGTAATAACCAACGCCATCCTTACCGGCAACAGCTTTTACTACATATCTGTAATATGTTGCGTAGCTGTTTTTAACACCTGTATCAAGGAATGTTAAGTTAGTAGTTGTACCAAGATAAGTGTAGTTTGATGAAGCGACACCCCTGCGGTAAACTCTGTACTCAACAGGGCCATTTGTGTTAACAGCATCCCATGTAACTCTGATACCATTAACTTCATTATCAAGGCTTGTAACCTTAGGAGCATCAACAAACCTTCTGTACTTTGTTGATGATTTCACATAGTTACTGTACTGTGAGTGTGTGATATAAGCTCTTACGCTGTAGCAATAATACTGACCGCTAACAACTGTGTTATCAACTAATGTTGTATTGCCGTCTCTTGTTGTACCGATATATATCCATGCATTTGAACCTGCAGCTCTACGATAAACATTGTACATTCTTGCATCTTCAACAGGTGCCCATACAACCTGGATACCGCCAACTAAAGGATTAAGAGCTAAAACCGCTGGTGTATCGGGTTTCTGGAAATAAACTACATCAGCAACCTTAACAACGTTGCCGTCTTCGTCCTCTGCGTAACGATCGTAGTAATCAAGAACATCGTTGTTTGCGCCCTTATGAACCTGCTTCCACTCAGAAATCTTGCCGAGGAAATTAATTCTTGTAATGCCTGTGCAACCAGCAAAAGCATTATCTTCGATAAATTCAATTTTATTACCAAGTGTAACTGTTGAAAGATTTTCACACTTATAGAATGCATATGCACCAATAATAGTTGTATCTCCTACAATCTCAACATTAGCTACGTTAGCTCTCTGAGTTTTCTTTTCAGAATAACACAAATATGCGGGAACTTTTAAAACCTTTTCACCGAAGTAGAAGTTAATACCGCTACCCTCAGTACCTGCACATCTGAAAATATTAGAATCTGCTGTGAAATCCTGAACAAGTTTAGCATTCCAATATACTGACTGAAGTCTTGTGCAATTCTCAAATGCATAAGCACCGATTGTTACAACAGTTTTAGGAATCTTAACGCTAACAAGATTTGAACAACCATAGAATGCATAAGAAGGAATGTTAACAATACCCTCATTTAAAGCAACTGATGAAGCACCTGAGTATGCAAAAGCTTTATCAGCAATTACCTTAGTATCGGGCTTTGTTACAACGTTTGAAACGTTTGTTTTAACAGCAATAAGGTACTTACCAATATATAACACACCGTTTGTCCAGTAATTTTCTTCTTCATTGAAAATTTCTGTACCATAGAAAGCGTCACCGCCGATGCTTGTTACACCGTCACCGATTTTAACATCGTCAAGAGAAGAACAGCCATAGAAAGCACCATAGCCGATGCTTGTTACACTATCAGCAATTTCAACAGATTTAAGAACCTTACAATCCTTAAATGCACGTTCACCAACACTTGTTACGCCATCAGCAATAACAACCTTTTTAACTAAATTTGCCTGATAAGGTAATGCACCGCTACCATAAGAGTAATCAACCATTGGGCCGTTACCACTGATAGTGAGAACACCATCATTATCTAAAAGCCACTGTACATTAGCGCTGAGATTACCTGATGCAGCGCTTGCGCTAATAGCGAAGTCAACTTCACTAAGGCCGATGTAAGCAGCGCTAAGAACGATAGTCACAGCTAAAAGTAAAGATAAACTTCCTTTTAAAAACTTTTTCATACCTGACACCTCATACAATTATGATATGTAACAAAACAAAGGGTTAATTTATTCACATCAGAACAAAATCACCCTAATTTTGCATTGTTACTATAATATCACCATTAAAAAAATATGTCAATAGAATGTATAAATATAAAGCAAATATATATCTGTAAAAGCATAGGGTGAGTTGCAAAACCCACCCTTAAAAAAATATTCAGTTGTTTTCGTAAGTAGCCTTACAGCTAACTACTGTCGCATTATTTCAACTCTATCTGATTAGGTAATGTTGTTGTACCGATAACCTCTTGTGTATCCGAATAAATTACCTGAACTGTACACTGCTGACCATTTGGAAGATACATCTGATAAGCAAGTGCATTGGCTGCATATGTAATATACTCGGTGCTATTATGGCTCTCAGCGTCATACTTTTCACGATTCACGTAAACCTTAACACTACGAAAATTCAAATCATAATCGAACTTTTCAACAAAATTACCCTCTTGCTTAAGTAAAGCATCATAAGCATTTATTGCCTCTGTATGCTTAATCTCAACAAATTTGTCGTAAGACGCTGCATTCATATTGAGAATAATAAAATCTTCTGTTTCGGTTATGGTAACGCCTTCATATTTTGAGTTTTCTGCTTTGTAGCTCTCAACATCTTGAATAAGCTCTTTTTTGATGTTGATTGAAACGTTATCATTTGTTGTTTCAACCTCGGTTGTTGTTTCGGTAACCTCTTCGGTTTTACCGCCACAAGCACAAAGTGAAGCAACGAGTACAAGAAGTGCCAGTAAAAGTGCTATTTTTTTCATAATAATCACCACAATTTTTCAGGGTAAACACCCGCATCTACAAGCGCCTGAACTGATTTTACAACATCGGGCTTATCCTCTTTATATGTAACACCAAACCATTTATCCTTTGTTTCAAGGACATCTACTGTGCATTTTTTCTCGCTAAGAAGATCACGCACAAGGAAGGGCAAGAAAAATTCTGACTTAAGAGGATTACCGGGAACTTCATTTTTAAGGAATTCGATGAAATACTTTTCAATTTCATCAATAAAGTCTGCAGGGAAACACCAGCAGTTCATTGAGCAAAGAGAATCCTCGGGGAGCTCTGTCCAGTTCTGCTCATCCTCAGTATATGAGATTTTGCCGTTAACACGCATAATTTTTGTGCGCTCTATAACGTCAACGAGCTGACCGTTATCATCAACATCACAAACACCACGTGAAACAGTACCATTTTCGGTAAGGGTATTTTTAAGATAATAGCCAGCCATAGCAAATTTATATTTATCACCGCTGAAATCAGTATTTTCAATCCAATTTGCAACTGTTTCAAATGCACCTCTGCCATAGAAATCGTCAGAGTTGATAACCATAAAGGGTTCGTTAACAACACCCTTACAGCAATAAACAGCGTGTGCTGTACCCCAGGGTTTTACACGCTCTTCAGGGCAAGTAAAGCCTTCGGGAAGCTTATCTGTGCTCTGAAAAACATACTCAACCTGAACATATTTTGAAACCTTGTCACCAATAACCTGGCGAAAAAGCTCTTCATTCTCTTTTTTAATTATAAAAACAACTTTATTGAAACCATTTTTAACAGCATCAAATATAGAGTAATCGATAATAATTGAATTATCGGGACCAACAGGGTCAATCTGTTTAAGACCACCATATCTGCTACCCATACCTGCTGCAAGAATAACTAAAGTTTTGTTCATTTTTAAAACGACCTTTCAAAGAAATAGTTTTAATGACTTTGATTATAATACCATAAAATAATTGTTTTGTCTACAGATTATATTTTTTATTACAATCCACTCATTGACAAAGGAATAATTTAACATATAATATTGATTAACACTATTTTTTAAGGCGGTTATTATGACAAAGTTAATTACAGCGTTATTTCTGAAAAATAAAGATCCCGAATCATCTGACGGCAGAGAAATGTACGGCAGAGTTGCAGGTATTGTCGGTATAATTTGTAATGCTCTTTTGGGTGTTTTAAAGCTTGTAGCAGGTACACTCTCAAACAGCGTTGCAATTACTGCTGATGCTACTAATAACATTTCAGATGCCGGTTCATCTGTTGTAACACTTGTTGGCTTCAGAATGTCTGAAAAACCTGCTGACCGCGACCATCCCTATGGTCATGCAAGGATTGAATACATAACAGGTCTTGTAATATCATTCATCATTCTTTTAATCGGTTTTGAAACCTTTACATCTTCAATAGAAAAAATCTTTAACCCTGAAAAAAGTGTTTTTAATATTGCTACGGTTATTATACTTACATCTTCAATAATCGTTAAGCTTTGGCTCAGTTACTTTAACCATAAGCTTGGTAAAACAATCAAATCAAAAACACTTGAAGCTACTGCTGCCGACAGCAGAAACGACTGCATTTCAACTATCGCTGTACTTATTTCTACACTTGTTTCAAACTATTTTGATATAAATATTGACGGTTTTATGGGTGTTGCAGTTGCTATTTTCATTATTATTTCAGGCATCAACCTTGTTAAAGAAACTGTTGGTCCCCTGCTTGGTCAACCCCCTTCAAAAGAAGTATATGAAATGATTGAAAATGAAATATTAGGCTACGAAAACGTTTTAGGTGTGCATGACCTTATGGTACACAGCTATGGTCCCGGTAGCTACTTTGCATCTGCACACATTGAAATGGATGCAAAAATAAACGTACTTGTATGCCACGATATTATGGATAAAATAGAACGCGATTTTATGAACAACCATAAAATCCACCTTGTTGTACACCTTGACCCTACTGTACTCGATTGCGAAGAAACAAACGAATTAAAATCACTTGTTGCTGATATACTATATGACATAGACCCTGTCATAACCTTCCACGATTTCAGAGTTGTTACAGGTGAAAAAGATAAAAACGTTTTATTTGACGTAGTTGTGCCACCTGAATATAAGCACACTGACAAGGAACTTACCAAAATAATCAAAAACCGCGTAAACGAAGCCGGTAACGGCAACCTTTACGCAGTTATAGTTGTTGATAAAAGCTATGGTGAATTAAATTAAAGTATAATACATATAAGACCACTACAACCGTCATTTATTATTCTTTCAAGTGTTTCTTGAATTTTTGACCTTGCATCTACAGGCATATGACACAGCTTACTACGTAACCCCTCGTTAACAAGCTCGCTAAGTGATTTGCCGAATATGTCAGACTCCCATATTTTCAATGGATCTTCTTCAAATCCATCGAGTAAATATTTTAATAACTCTTCTGATTGGCTCTCGGTTCCTACAACGGGAGCCACTTCTGTTTCTATGCAGGTTTTAAGCATATGAATTGACGGTGCTGAAGCGGAAAGCCTTACTCCATATCGACCGCCCTGTTTTACTATTTCGGGCTCTTTAAGGGTTAATTCATCAATATCAGGCATTACAATACCGTAGCCGGTAGCCTCCACCTCATCAAGTGCGTTTTTTATACGGTCGTACCTTTGTTTTACTGTTGACAAATCTCTCAGTGTTGACATTAAAGCCTCTTCACACGTAATATCAAGGCCTGTTTCTTCATTGATAATTTTATAAATCAAATCCTGCGACAAGCATGCATTTATACAAGCACAGCCTTTGCCTAAATCAAGATTTTTAATTTCAGCCGATAAAATATGCTCATTCTTCGAAAAAAGCTCAAGCATATTACCTATATCACCTACACAATTAATCGACTCGGCAGATTTTTTAACTGCATCACAAAGTGAGCTACGCAACCAATGCTCTCTGCCCAAAGACATTACCCACCCAGGTAATTTAATACCAATTTCGCTTACAGGGAATTGGAACAATACAGAGCCTAACACCTGTCTTATCAGATCTTCATCCATATTAGCACAATCAACGGGTAATACAGGTACACCGTACTTAACAGTTAAATCTGAGGATAATGAAATAGCTGAATCAGACTGTGGTGAGATCGAGTTAAGCAATACCACAAAAGGCTTATTAATCGCCTTTAATTCGCTAATTACTCTTTCCTCTGCCTCCTCATACTCATAACGCGGTATATCGCTTATGGTGCCATCTGTAGTAATTACAAGACCTATTGTAGAGTGTTCGGTTATTACCTTTTGTGTTCCCAATTCCGCCGCCATATTAAAAGGTATTTCTTCTTCAAACCATGGAGTTTTTACCATTCTGGGTTTATCTTCCTCTACATATCCTAAAGAGCTTGGCACAATATAACCAACACAGTCAATCAGCCTTACGTTGAGCGAGGCATTATCAGGCAAGCTTACAGAAACTGCCTCCTCAGGTATAAATTTAGGCTCGGTTGTCATTATTGTTCTGCCTGCAGCTGATTGAGGTAATTCATCCTGAGCACGTTCTTTTTTATATGTGCTATCTATGTTTGGTATCACCAAGGTATCCATAAACCGTTTAATAAAAGTAGATTTACCTGTTCTTACTGGTCCAACAACACCAATATAAATATCGCCCCCGGTTCGTGATTCAATATCCTTATAAATGCTTGTTTCTGTCATAAAGCTACCTCCAAATATCTTTACCACATATTATGAGGGATAGACGAGTTTTATAACCAATAACAATACATGTTGTACGTAATAATTTGACAACAAACGAAATATATATTATAATGAAAAAATAATTTATTTAGGAGTGAGTTGTTAGAATGATGCCCACTTATACAATAAGTCAAGTATTACAAGAGTTTCTTGATTCATTTGGTATTTCAAATGTTTTCCCCTACGTTTTGGCACTTATTACTGCTACCATTTGCGGTGCAGCAATTGGTATTGAAAGAACCCACAGGCAAAAAGAGGCAGGTATCAGGACACATATCATTGTTGCGCTTGGTTCTGCACTTATTATGATTGTTAGTAAATATGGCTTCTTTGATATTGTTAATATGACAGGTGTCGAGGGCAACATAAACCTTGACGGTGCAAGACTTGCAGCGCAGGTTGTTACAGGTATATCATTCCTTGGTGCAGGTATCATTGTTTACAAAGGTACCGTTAAGGGTCTTACAACTGCTGCCGGTGTTTGGACTACTGCAGGTATTGGCCTTGCAGCAGGTGCAGGAATGTACGGTATTGCCGTTTACTCAACGCTTATTTTGCTTATCGTTCAAATTGTAATTCACCGAATTCTGCCTGTTGAAAACACAAGCACAACATCAGTTACAATGAAGCTTGTTGATGACCCCGAGGTTGTAGAAACCGTTTCATCAATTTTTATCGAAAACAATTATGAAATTTTATCAAACAGCGTAGAAAAGAAGCACGAAAAATACGTTTGTCTTTTCACTATTAGAGCAAAATCACACATCTCACCCGAAGATATTACAAACCTTTTTGCAAATAAGGAATACGTGCTTTCAATCACAATCTGAATTATTAGTAATTACTACCTATTTAACTGCCCTAAATTAGGGCAGTTTTTATATTGTTTTATATTTATTTTTATAGTATTATATATGAGTATAATTCTGTCAAAAGCGAGGTAATTCATTTGAAAAAAGACATTATTTTTGAAAATGCAAAAAAACCATTCCCGTTAATTATTGGTTTAATTGGGGTTGTTCTTGCAATTGTATTAAATATTGCAAGACTTAACCTTATTGCAGTAGTAAACGTTGCATTTATGTGCATAGTATCTGCCCTCATAATAATTGGAACTATTTTTTGCAAAAAGGTTTACAAATGGTTTGTAGTTGGTTATTCAGCTTCTGCAATAGGCATATTCCTTTACTACCTTATCTGGGGTGCAGATGCAGGCTTTGGTGCTTTTACATCAGGCAAAGCCGGTTGGTCATCGGCTGCTAACCCGTTATTTGCAGGTGAAGGAAACTTCCTTACAAGACTTGGCGGCGGTATATTACTGTTATTACCCTGTATTGTTGCTGTAATACTTATTGTTATAGTTTCTAAAAAGGTATTCAAAAAAACAACAATTCACAAAATACTCACTTCATTTTTAAGCCTTGTGCTTGCAGGTACAACTGTATTTTACGTACTCACAATGAATCTTCGTTCTGAGCCTAATGTTACAAGACTTTGGGAGGGTCACGACGATTACCTTGATGGTGTTGATGCGGTAAAAAAAGGTAGTCCCAACGTGCTTTTCATACTTATGGATGATATGGGCTATGGCGACACATCACTCAATGGTGCAATTTACGATACACCTAATATGGACAGAATCGGTGAAGAAGGTCTTAATTTTGATAACTTCTACTCATGCTATTCTGTATGCTCACCAGCAAGATTCGGTCTTATGACAGGCAGATATCCATTCCGAGGATATGCCGATAATGTTATTTACCCCACAGTTGATACCCTTGCACCACTTGCACAGACACGTATTTTCAACTCAATTGAAATGGGCAACAACTGTGATGGTATGCTCGGTGATGAAATCACAATTGCAGAAATCTTTAAAGAAGCAGGCTATAACACAGGTGCTTTTGGTAAATGGCACCTTGGTGATTATGGTGAATATTTACCCACTAACCAAGGCTTTGACTACTTCTATGGTAGCCACCACGTTAACGATATGACACCCTTCTACCACGTTGCAGAAGAGAATGGAGAATATGAAATTGTACGTGGTATTAACGACCTTAAAGACGAAAACGGCAAAAAAGCCCAGGGTGAAATGACAAAGTGGATTCACGATGAAATCAACACCTGGATTACAGACCAGGTTAAAAATAGCGATGAACCTTTCTTTGCTTACTATGCTACACCATGGCCCCACGCTCCCCTGTTTGTTGGTGAGGAATTTGATGGTGAAACAGGTATGGGTACATATGCCGACTGTATCACAGAGTTCGACTATTACCTTGGTCAGTTATTCAATACACTTGAATCACTTGGTGTAATGGATGATACAATTATTGTTTTCACAAGCGACAATGGTCCTGCCCTTGAAGGATCTACCGGTGAATTAAGAGGCGGTAAATATACTGCATACGAAGCAGGTCAGAAGGTACCTTTTATGATTCGTTGGGGTAACGGCAAGCTTTGGAAAGCCGGTGAAACAAGAAAGCAAAGTGCAACAATTGTTGATATGATGCCTACCCTTGTTGAAATGTGCGGTATTACAGGTAATGGCGGCAAGGATAAAAACTACCTTCCCTTTGACCGTGAAATCGATGGTGTATCAATGGTTAACCTACTTAAGAATGACACTGTAATTCACACAGCGGAGTACCCCATACTTCATATGAAGCGTGAAAAGCTTAAAGCAATTCAGTACACAGTACCCACCGCAGACATTCTTAAAATGGATGAGTACAAAAACTATACATATCCCGTACTTAAAGATAATAAATATATTACATTCAAGTATTTTAAAAACATACAAAATGATAATATAGCATTCTTTGATAAATTCCGTAAAAACTGGTTACATATCCTTACAGATGATGCAGGTGAAAATCTTAACCGAGCCAAAATGTACCCCACTGTTGCAGATTCCATGAACGCAAAAATGGATAATATAATGAAGGATTTCAAGGATAACAGACGCGGTATAAACGAAGAATATTACAAATAAAAGCAACAAATATAGCCTCGGATAATTCCGAGGCTATATTAAAAGGAATGAAATAAATTATGCCACCACTTTCTATAATGATAAAGCCTGCATCTGCACTTTGCAATATGAGATGCAAATACTGTTTTTATCACGACGTTACTGACCACCGCGATGTAAAAAGCTTTGGTCTTATGAGTGAAGAAACTGCTGAAAATTTAATAAAAAAAGCACTTGAATTTGCAGATGGCGAAAGTATCGCCTTTGCATTTCAAGGTGGCGAGCCTACAATCAGAGGTCTTGATTTTTTCAGATTCTTTGTGAAAAAGGTAGCAGAATTAAACACTAAAAAAAGTAGCATTTACTATGGATTGCAAACTAACGGCACACTTATAGATTCTAATTGGGCAAATTTTTTCAAAAAACATAATTTTCTTATTGGCTTAAGCCTTGATGGTGACTTTAACAACAACTCATTCCGTATTGATGAAAAAGGTGGCAACTCATATTATAAAATCACCAAGGCTGCAGAGATATTTAAAAAGCACGAAGTTGATTTTAACATACTTACCGTACTTACAGGCAGATGTGCTGATAACATTGATGATATATTAAAGCACTTCAAAAAACAGGGCTTTAAATATCTGCAATTCATCCCCTGTCTGCGTCCCTTTGGCGATAAGACAGAAAGCGAATTGTATATGACACCTGAACAATACAAGCACTTTTTGATACACGGCTTTAATGCCTATGTAAAGGATTATATCAGGGATGAATACACAAGCATACGTTACTTTGATAACATTGTGCATCAGTACTTAGGTAACCCCACAGAACAATGTGGTATATGCGGACATTGTGGCCACCAATTTGTTGCAGAGGGCAACGGCAACATTTACCCTTGCGACTTCTACTGTACAGATGAATGGTTACTTGGCAATATTAATGATGCAGACGAAAGCTTTGACACCCTCGCCCATTGTGACAAAGCAATTGAATTTTTAAAGGAAAGTATTATACACCCTGAAGAATGTAAAAAATGCAAGTATTACGCCCTCTGTCGCGCAGGTGGCTGCAAACGAAACAGAGAGGACAGAGATTATTGCGAAAGCTACAAAGCATTCTTTGATGCTTGTTTGCCATTATTCAGAGCATTTATTGCGGAGAAGAAATGACGAAAAACACTACCTTGTGAAATCCATGCAAGGTAGTGTTTTCATTTTGACAAAACTTTTGTTGTATACGCAAGTAAAAACGTTTATGAGTCGCAGATTGTCGAATGTGTACAATAAAATGTCGAATGAAAATCAAAGCTGAAAACAATCGCAAAACCCCTTAGTAGTGTACGTGTAGCATTATTTAAAACATAATTTTTTCAAAAAAACAAAACAACACTACCCCGAATTGAGGTAGTGTTTAAATATAACCAATTTATTTGATTGTATTAGGTATTTTGATATTGGTCCAATCGCTTACATCACACTGCCCACAATCATTACCGCAATCATAACCAGCAACAACAAGTGTGCCATCAGCCTTCAAACCAAATATATGATCATCTTTAGCAGAAACAAAAACAATATCCTTCCAGCCAGAAACTTCTTTTTGAATGTTTGAATTTCCAGTTGCAACTACAACTGTGCCATCAGTTTTTAATCCTACCGTATGGCGTGTTCCTGCAGAAATAGCAGTTATATCTCTCCATTTTGTAACAACACATTTACCATCATCATTGTTACCAAAAGCAGCAACCGAACCATTCAGATACAAAGCAGCCGTATGCGTATTGCCTAATGCAACAGATACAACATTAGATGTATTGATAACATCAAAGTGAACTTCATAATTCAAACCCACAGCTACAACCGTACCATCAGCCCTTAATCCAACTGTACAAAAATCACCAGCATAAACAGCAACTATGTCGGACCAATCAAAAACATTACATTGGCCGTTATAATTATCGCCCACGGCAACAACCGTACCATCAGATTTTAATCCTACAGTATGATTATTACCTGCTGAAATTGAAACTATATCCGTCCAATCAGAAACATTACACTGGCCACTATCATTATTACCTGTTGCAACAACTGTATGGTCAGCTTCTAATCCAATAGTATGATAACCACCTGCAGAAACCCCTACAATATTTGACCAATTTTCCACATCACACTGACCTTCATAATTCAAACCCACAGCTACAACCGTACCATCTGATTTTAAACCTACAGTATGACCACAACCTGCAGATACAGATTCGCGAACCCTCAGTTTTTCATGAATTTGACGTAGTTCAGTATCGACATCCATATAACCATCTAATTCAAAAAAGATCTTCATTGCCGCTTTATATTCACCATCATTCAATAAAGCAACAGCTTTATCATAACACTCATCTATCTTGGCTGAACCGTCGCGATAATTAATTATCCCCTTGAAAATCCCAATAGCTTTGTCATAGTTACCTTCATTCATTAACGAAACAGCGGTATTATATTGCTCTTCCTTTTTTCTTGCATCAGAAATGAGCGATACCGCAATTATACCGCAAATTAGAATAGCAAAAATAGCACAAACTATTTTAATTTGTTTTTCTTGTTTTAGTACCTTCTTTTTTTCTTTTTCTATCAAAGTAACACATTTTTCTATCAAAGATGCAGAATCTTTATAATCTTTAACAGATTCAAGTAAATCAATTGCCTTATCAAGAGAATCCAATGAACAAATTCCCATAAAATCTGTTGCTTGTCTGTAAACAACTTCAAAATGGGCGTTCTCAATCATCTCTTTACATTCATTCAATAAATTTTCAGAATCTTTATATTCTTTAATTGATTCAAATAAACTAATTGCTTTTTCAATAGAACCATCGCCTTCGCTCCCCATAAGACGCTTCGCCTTACAATAAATATTTTCATTACGAGCTTTTTCATTGCGAACATTTATATACTTTATATATCCTTCTATTTCATTTTTAAAGTCATCATCACCATATCGAATACATTTCTGATAGTTATTATTTTTATCAAATGGGGCAGCACAATCTTTTAATGCCTCTCTATTATTAACCTCAAGTTCCGCCATCAACTTACCCAAATATGCTTGTACATTTTCGGGATCAATATTTAAAACCTGTTCACAAAACTCATCTGCACGCTCAAAATCTCCATCTTCAAGGAACATAAATGCTCGTTTAAGAAGTGGTGCAATATTTGTTGTTTGGGTAGTGGGTGCAGAAGTTTGCACAGAGGCAGTTTTTTGCTCATTACCAATAATTTTTTGTACACCACGCACTAAATCCTGAATAAAACCGATTTTGGCCATATCCTGTGATTGAAGGTACTGAAATTCCTCAGGCATCTGATATGGTGAAATATCCTTGTAAACCGGTATAAGTGTTTTCTCTTTTCCAGACTGAATAAGTGAAATGAATCTGCTCCACTCATTTTTTACCCATACAGCTTCAAAATTTTCTTTTGTTGTACCAACAACAAGCATAACCTTTGCAGAGTTAAGGGCAGCAAATATGTATGGCTCGTAAGCAGAGCCTAATTTATCTTCAAGAGTTATTCTTGAGAAAAAGACTTTATATCCCTCTTTTGTAAGGGCATTGTATATATCCTGTGCGTACACACTGTCTTGTGTTCTGTTTCCATTAGCGTCAGTTTCCTTATAGCAAATAAACACATCAAAAGGCTCTTCCTTTTGTGAAATGGCAAGGATACCCTTTTGGATTTTATCGATAACAGTTGCTTCTGCCTCGTATACCTCTTTTTGCAAAGCATCAGCATATTTTATGGCATTTTTATAGTCAGCATCCTCAAAAATTGATGTGAACTGTGCACGGTTAACTGTAGGAATTCGCTTGTGACTTCTCGGGTCTTCAACATACTCAATACCATAACGACAAAGCACAATACCCCAATAGCTTTCGCACTCTTCCTTATCCTCGCTGAGTATCATTTCATAAATACCCATAGCCTTATCAAACTCGTTCTCACGACGAAAATAGTTTGCACGGTCATAGAGCTGAGCGCGTTTGTCATCATCTAATTTGGGCAGAGTCTGTTTAGTGTTACAGTATTCGCAAACTGCAACACTATCCCCTACACTGATTTCTAATGTACCACCGCACATTTTACATTTAAAAATCGCCATATAATTACCCACTTTAAAATATAAATATACATTATAATTATGAACTTATTTGCAGTTTTTTCAATTCGCATTTGTAACAAAAATATAGCAAGATTTTTGACAAATAAAAGACGGCTACGAAATCGTAACCGTCACCAAAGTTATATTATTGTCTGTACAACGTTACAGTTTCGCCGTCCTCATAGCAATAACATTCTAATGTATTTGCATCCTGGAAATTAAATTTAAACACATCACAAACTTTTATATCATTATCGTTTATATATATAAGATTTTTCTTCACAATATCGTAATATTGATGAGCTACATCAGGCACACTGAATCCACGATACTCATAATAAATTCTATCGATATCTTTTTTGAAAATTTTAAATATTTTGCTTGTTTATAATCTTCATTATACCATTCACCTAACATGAATTCAGTTATTATATTATCAGATAACAACCAATCTTGAACCTGCTTACAATTCCAACAGTTGATTAATCTATCTAAATTGTTTTGCATAAATTCGACTAGAGAATCAAATTGACCATGTTCTTTCACTATTTTATGAAACTCTTCAAGAATAAGAATGTCTTCAATACTGTTACTTGGTAATAACTCAAAAAGAGCTACTTGATCTCCAACCAAATCAGCGGTACAATATACATCAGCATCAACAAAAGAATATGTCGAAGACACATATTCATAAAACTCCTGGCTATCTGATTCAGGTATAAAATGTTGCGACGAACAAAAGGATTTATAATCTAAGTACACATTACAAACAACTTTGTAGTCCTTTTTATCTATAGCCACATCTAATAATTTATCGACATAACCATCCTTATCAAATAAATAATACAATTTGTTGTTATCATATAGATAAAAAGTTTTATCAAACTCTTCAAAAGATTCTACATACTTGCCTTCATTCAATAATTTGAGTTCTTTTTGATATTTACTGTACGGAATCACAAACATAACCAAAACAAATACCACTACAACAAGAATTATTGATACAAATAAAACTTTGATTGCAATTTTTTTGTTCTCTTTACGCTCAATTTCTGCCTGTTTTTTAGCATTTTCAGCTTCTCTTTTTTTCTGCTCTATTTTTTCGATACACTTTTCATATAAAGCACTAGAATCTTTATAATTTTTTATCGACCTAAACTCAATAGCAGCGTCTTTGTACCCATCTTCAGTCTTGGCTGAATCCATAATACTTTTAGCACTATTATAAATATTTTCAATCCGCTCATTTTCAACACGTGTATTTATTATTTCAATACACTTTTTCAAGTTTACCTTTAGGTCTTCGTCGCCATAACGCATTATTTTTTTGTAATTTTGTCTGTTATCAAAAGGTGAAGAGCAATTCTTCAAATCTTTTCCTGTTTTAACTCGCAACTCTATTAGAAGCTTGCCTAAATAAGCTTCTGCATTTTCAGGGTCAATATTTAAAACTTGTTCACAGAAATCATCTGCGCGGTCAAAGTCTCCATCCTCAAGGAACATAAAAGCTCTTTTAAGAAGAGATGTTATAGGTGCACCTGTACTACTGTTAACTACTGTTTCGTTTGCTGTTTTAGGTTTATTTTTTTTAGGTGAAATCCTTTTCACACTCGCCTCAAGGCTATTGAAGAACATCATATCTGACATATCGAGAGCCTGCATATTACTGAATTCCTCTGGAATATCATACGCGTCCATATTTTTGTAGCAAGGAATGAGCACTTTTGATCTATTATCAGCCATCATTGATATAAAACGAGACCACTCATTTTTAACCCAAACGGCATCATAGTACTCATACTTTGTACCGATGGCAAGCATAACCTTTGCGCTTGAAAGTGCAGCATATATGTATGGCTCATACTCTGCGCCCGCTACTCTACGAAGAGAGTTTCTTGCGTAAAAAACCTTATAACCCATTTCAGTTAATGCTGTATAAATATCCTGAGCAATAGAACTATCTTCTGTGCGAGCACCTGTAACGTCATCGGTTTCCTTATAACAAATGAAAATATCATAAGGCGCTTCGGTAGATGCAATTTCGAGGATTTTCTTTTGAATCGCATCAATAGCCTTTGCTTCAGCACGATAAATATTTTTGGCAGTTATATCAGCGTATTCGCAAGCCTGCTGAAAATCAGCATCTTTAATAATGGATGTAGGCAAGGTTCTGTGACAAGTGGGTATTTTCCTACCATCTTTATCGTCTACATACTCAATACCGTATTTGCAAAGAACAAGACCCCAATAAGCCTCTGCTTCATCAGAAAATTCCGCAATTATGCTTTCATAAATACCCGCAGCCTTATCAAATTCACTTTTAAAACGCAGATTATTTGCCCTGTTAAAAAGCGCAAGCTTCTTTTCGTTATCCACCTTTGGAAGTGTCTGTTGTGTCATACAGTATGTACAAGTAACAACAGACTGATTTTCGCTAATCTCTAAGTTAGCGCCACACATTTTACACTTAAAAACTGCCATAAAATACCTTCTAAGATTAAATTTTTTTATCGTATTTTTTAAACACAAATCTACATTATAATTATGAACCAAATTACAATTATTTCAATTCGCATTTGTAACAAAGATTTCAGATGTTTTTTGTATGGTCATTTGAATACATAAACACGTTAACAATGGTGGGGTTATTTGTAATAAAAGCGTAGCGTTAAGAAATTTATAATTTAAAATTTATCATTTAAAATTAAAAAAGCACTTGCTCTGCAAGTGCTTTTTGTTACATATCATTTCTGATAATATCCTCAAGTGATTCGCCTTTTACTGCGATGTAATCATCGTCACCATTTATCATTATTACAGGAAGCTTAGGGATTCTGTTGTAGTTTGATGCCATTGAGAAGTTATATGCACCTGTTGTGAGTACAGCTACAAGGTCACCCCTACAAATTGACTGTGGAAAAAGCACCTTTGGCTGAATAATATCACCACTTTCACAGCATCTGCCAACAAGGTCGCAAAGAAAATCTGCTTTTTCCTCTGCTTTATTAGCGGTAACAACTGTGTACGCGGACTCATAAAGTGCATATCGGGGGTTATCGGTCATACCACCATCAATAGCCACATAATTCTTGTAGCCCTCAATAACCTTTACATTTGATACTCTGTAAAGTGTAATACCTGCATCGGCTACAATACTTCTGCCCGGCTCCATATGAATTTCAGGGTATGTAATACCAAGATTTTCACACTCTGCCTTTACATACTCGGCAACCTGAAGTATGTTATCCTCAATATCAATTGTGGGGTCACCTTCAACATAGCGGACACCATAACCGCCGCCAAGGTCAAGAACCTTTGCCTCGAAGCCGGTTTTAGACTTAACATCGGCAATAAATTTAATCATAATCTCTGCAGAGCGTATGAATACGCTTGACTCAAAAAGCTGTGAGCCAACATGACAATGGAAGCCTTCAAGGATAACATTCTCTTTTGTAAGGGCATATTCGGTGATTTTCATAGCATCCCCTGTTTCAATGGGGAAACCGAATTTTGAATCAACCTTACCGGTGTTAACTGCCTCATACGTATGAGTATCAATACCCGGTGTTACGCGGAAAAGAATGCGTTGCTTTATACCGTGCTTACCTGCAATTTCATTAACTGCATCAAGCTCCTCACGATTATCAACAACAAATGAACCTACGCCACACTCAATGGCAAACTCTATGTCAAAATCGTTTTTACTATTTGAATGGAAGCAGACATTTTCCATATTAAAGCCTGCACTTTTGGCGGTGTAGATTTCACCAACTGAAACTACATCAACACACATACCCTCAGACTCAACAATGCTATACATTCTTTTGAAAGAACAAGCCTTGCTTGCATAATAAGGCTTTGCATTCTCACCAAAATATTTGTGCATAGCATCAACGTATGTACGACAGTTTTTGCGGATTGTAGGTTCATCCATCACATAAACGGGTGAACCATATTTCTCTGCAATTTCAACTGTACTTCTGCCACCAAAATACAGAACGTTGTTTTTTATTTTAAGATTAGAACAAATCATATAATAACTATAAATACCTTTTCAGAATTAAACGTTGAGACCCTGTTCCCTCATAAGAGCGCGCATTTTAGCTTCGTTTTCAGGCTCCATTGTAGTAAGGGGAAGACGAACGTAATTGTCGCCGTAACCGATTGCGGCAACTGCTGCCTTTGCAGGAATGGGGTTAACCTCGCAGAAGAGTGAATTGATAAGGGGAAGAAGCTCAAGCTGAAGCTTGCAGCTGCCTGCAACATCACCTGCAAAGAACTTGTCACAGATTTCAACAGTCTTTTTGGGAAGGATGTTTGAAAGAACAGATATAACACCCTTACCACCTAATGAAAGAAGCGGAACAATCTGATCATCGTTACCTGAATAGATATCGAACTCGCCATTTGTGAGAGCTGCAATTTCTGCAACCTGTGAAATATTACCGCTTGCTTCCTTAATACCAACAATATTTTCGTGCTTTGCAAGAACTGCACAAGATGCAGGTGTAAGGTTACAGCCTGTTCTTGAGGGAACATTATAAAGGATACAGGGCTTTGTTGAAGCATCGGCAATTGCAGTAAATGACTCAATAAGGCCGCGCTGTGTAGCCTTGTTGTAATAAGGTGTAACAAGGAGCATAGCATCGTAATCAAGCTCGCAAGCATACTTTGTAAGCTCAATAGCATATGCGGTATCGTTTGAACCTGTACCTGCTACAAGGGGAACTCTGCGGTTTGATTTCTCCATAGCAAAACGGAGCACTTCTTTATGCTCAGCATCTGTAAGGGTTGAGCCCTCACCTGTTGTACCTGCAATAACAAGAGCATTAACGCCCTCTTCAATCTGCCAATCAATAAGTCTGCCAAAAGCATCGTAATCAACGCCATTTGCATTCATAGGTGTTACAATAGCTGTACCTACGCCTGTGAAAACTGTCTTTTTCATCTTAAAAATCTCCTTCAGTTTATCAAAAAAATAATAGCTGCCGAAAAGCAACTATCCACATAAAAATACTCCAAAAGGTATTAAATCATGTAAGATAGCTCTCCACCCGAATGGGTGACAACAGTAAAGATATTATTCCGTACTGCCAGACCGACCTTTTACCACAGGTCGACTTCGGCACCTGCCCCTTTCACCACAAAAGCTTTGGTAAAGCTACTGCATTGTGGCTACTGATAGCAAAATGCTCCTCTATCGGTTGCTATAAATATATCACACTAAAAATACGTTGTCAACCAGAAAAAGATACAAATATACGCCACTATTTAATAGGTTTGTTATATAATAAGCAGACAACCATATAAATTTGACAAAATATGACCGCGATTATATAATAAATCAGAGGAGTGATTAATGTGAGAATATGTACAGCTTGTGGAAAAACAACTGCAGACGATAAGGTGTACTGTCCCGTTTGCGGCACAAAGCTACCTGAACCTGCACAACCTGATTACACAAACACAATTGACGAAATAAACCTTGTAAACACAAGGCTACGCTCTGTACCTGCCAAACCAAATAACACCGCAAAACACGGAATTATAATAGGTGTATTGTCATTACTTGTGGTTATAATGATTGTTGTGATTATATGTTTCGTTGTAGGAAGTAGACCAAAGTCAAGCTACGGCTACAACTATAACACTCCCGGCAAGGTTCAAAACGGCAATTCGGTTGAAATGAACAACAACATTGAATATGATTATGATAATAATGAAATCACGCAAAACAACAACATCAATCAGGGTGGGAACCAGATTATTAACCAAGGAAATAACACATACAAAAATCCACAGCCAAGCATTAACCAAAATACCCCTTCAGCTGCCACACTCAACCTGAAACCTGGTGAAGAATTATACTTTTCTGATACAGACTTCGATCACGGCTGTATAATAATTGATTCAAATTATGTATATATTGATGTCAGCACTGCTGACAGTATAGAATTCGCACGCGCAAAATATACCGTTTCAGATAATATTATAACCCTGGGCCCGATGGATACATACAAAGCTATTTCAGGTGAAATACCTTCAACATTAGGAATAAACGATGATTTCAGAAGTTATCACATTTTAAGTGCAGGTACGAAGCTTAAATACACAAACAATACAATAACCATTATTGATTTTGAAGAGCACTGGATCGCCAGAAGTGATGCATACAGATACCCTGATCCATACAAAAACAATAATAAACTAACTGCCTGTTTCTCACCGATTTTTGAGGAATTCAGAATTGGTTACGAAAATCCTAAACAGACCGAAGCAACAAAAATAAGTGATGTTGTTATCATAGGTGATGAAGGCGGAGAAAGGCACTATTATACCAAAAGAGGCAGTTTTGAAGGTGACCATATCGCTTTTGATGCCTATTACATTACGTTATATTTCAAATATTTTGACGAAGACGTTGTCGGTAGGGCTACATATTCAATCTCAGGTAACACAGTTACTTTAGGCACAGTTACGTCGTACGGCACAGGCAATTCATTCGATATAATGGAAGCAGGTGCAAAAATACACTATAATGATACACAAATAACTGTAAGTGGTTTTGACGATAGATGGATATTAACCTATGATGGTGAAAATGCCGTAGTTCCCGATGCATATAAAGACGGAACAACACTGCACGTATTCAGTTAAAAACTTAAGGTTTGCAGGCAATAATACACCTGCAAACCTTTTTAAAAATTTTTTTTAAAACAATGCATAAAAAAGGGTTGACAACATAAACTTATAGTGTTATAATGCTTAAGCACTCACGAGATGAGGCAAGTAAACATCGCGGAGTAGAGCAGCTTGGTAGCTCGTCGGGCTCATAGCCATAAGGTCAAATGCAGTCCCACGGTAAGAGCAGTGTCCCGGGCGTTGTAAGTCTTAAGAAGAGAGTTTTGATTCGGTTTTAGTCGAATTCAAAGGGAAACAACACCGTGTCCTTGTCCATCAAAAAAGCTCACTCAATTTATCCCCTCTCTGTGCTTGAAAAACGTGACGATATGTGATATACTGAAGTCACAAAATCACGCATCACTCTATGCAGACACGTGTTAGTTTAATTTAAATTTGTGCAGCTATAGGCTGAATGGAGATTACCATGAAAGATTATTTTCTCAAACTAAAAAGTCCTGCTTATAACTGGGAAAACGCATCTCCCGTAGGAGCAGGCTCCATCGGTGCCATGTTATTCGGCGGAATCGAGACCGAAAGACTTTGCCTTAACGAAGAGACCATCTGGAACGGAGGGAAGATCGACACCAACATCCCCGAGTATCTTGACAAGCTTAACACCATCCGCAAAATGCTGTTTGAAGGAAAGAACGTTGAGGCGGAGGCTTGGGCAGTTGAAAACATCGAGAAAAAGCACCGCTATTTTGTGGATTCCTATGAGTTTGCGGGGGATCTGCCCGTTGACGTTCACGGATACGGCGAGCATGAAGGCTATGAGCGCCGTCTTGATCTGAAGCGCGGACTTTATAGCCTTGATTATAC
>JAZQRX010000018.1:0-77055 GCA_045629785.1 Acutalibacteraceae bacterium
CCCAATATGCCCATTATTGCTCCCTGGAGAGAATGGGATATCAAATCCAGAGACGAAGAAATTGCTTACGCTGAAGCACATAACCTTCCTCTTAATATAAACAGTGAAACAAACTACTCAAAAGACAAAAATATCTGGCACCTTTCTCACGAGGGTCTTGACCTTGAAGACCCCATGAACGAGCCTCTTTACAACAAGGAAGGCTTCCTTGAAATGGGCGTTTCTCCCGAAATGGCTCCCGACAAGCCCACTTATGTTACAATCCACTTCGAAAAGGGTATTCCCACCGCAGTTGATGGCGTTGAAATGGGTGCAGTTGAGCTTGTTACAAAGCTTAACGAGCTTGGTGGTGCAAATGGTATAGGTCTTCTTGATATCGTTGAAAACAGACTTGTTGGTATGAAATGCCGTGGCGTATATGAAACTCCCGGTGGAGCAATTCTTTATAAAGCACACGCAGTTCTTGAAACAATCTGCCTTGATAAAGAAACAGCTCACTACAAAGCACTTGTTGCACAGAAGCTTGCTGAGCTTACTTACAATGCACAGTGGTATACACCTCTTACAAAGGCAATCCTTGCATTTGTTGATTCAACACAGGAAACTGTTACAGGTGATGTTAAGCTTAAGCTTTACAAGGGTAATATGATTAACGCAGGTGTATGTTCACCTTATTCACTTTATGATGCTGATATGGCAACATTTGATGAGGATGAGGTTTACGACCAGAAGGATTCTGCAGGCTTCATCAATCTTTATGGTCTTCCCATTAAGGTTATGGCAAATATGAGAGAAAAAGCAGGTCTTCCTGATCTTGGTGAATAATAATTGACATTTTGCACATTCGGTGCTTTCTCCGAATGTGCAAAAGTAGTTTTTGAAAGGGTATTATTGTTATGGATAAAATGTGGGCAGGCAGATTTACAAAGGCTCTTGATAAGGAAGCAGATGATTTTAATTCATCACTTCACTTTGATTGCAAAATGTTCCGTCAGGATATCGGCGGTTCAATAGCACACGCACAGATGCTTGCAAAACAAGGTATTATCACAGCAGGTGACTGTGAAGAAATAATTGACGGACTTTCAGGTATACTTGAGGATATTGAATGTGGAAAGCTTACCTTTGACAGCGATGCAGAAGATATTCATATGTTTATTGAAAGTGAGCTTACTGCGCGTAAGGGTGATGTTGGTAAAAGACTTCATACTGCACGTAGCCGTAATGACCAGGTTGCAGTTGATATCAGACTGTATCTGCGTGATGAGGCTGAAAAGGTAAATGACCTTATTTATTCTCTTATCGAGGCTATCCGTGACAAGGCAGAAGAAAATCAGGATGCAATCTTGCCCGGCTACACACATCTTCAGCGTGCACAGCCCATAACATTTGCTCATCATTTACTTGCCTATGCACAGATGTTTATGCGTGATGCTACAAGGCTTAGTGATGCAGTTAAGCGTATGAATTACTCACCACTTGGCTCTTGCGCACTTTCAGGTACAACATACAACACAGACCGTTACTTTGAGGCTGAAAAATTAGGCTTCTACGGTATTATGGGTAACAGTATTGATGGTGTTTCTGACAGGGATTTCTGTGTTGAGCTTATGTCAGCATTTTCAATTATTATGATGCACCTTTCAAGATTTTCAGAAGAAATTATTTTGTGGAGCTCATGGGAATTTAAGTTTATTGAGCTTGACGATTCATATACAACAGGCTCAAGCATTATGCCCCAAAAGAAAAACCCTGATATGGCAGAGCTTGTAAGGGGTAAAACAGGCAGAGTTTATGGTGACCTTTTTGCACTTCTTACATCACTCAAGGGTTTACCCCTTGCTTATAATAAAGATATGCAAGAGGATAAAGAGGCTATCTTTGACAGCATTGAAACTGTACAGAAGTGCTTAAGCATTTTTGCACCTATGATTGCTACAATGACAGTGCTCAAGGGCAATATGTATTCAGCCGCACAAAAGGGCTTTATTAATGCAACTGACCTTGCAGACTACCTTGTTAAAAAGGGTATGCCCTTCCGTACAGCGTACAAAATTGTTGGTCAGACCGTTGCTGAATGTATTGAAAAGGATAAGGTTCTTGAAACCCTTACTCTTGAAGAATATAAAGCACATAGTGAGCTTTTTGAGGAAGATTTATTCCACGAAATTTCACTGGAAACATGCATTTCTACAAGAATTTCTGCAGGCTCAACAGGTTACAAGTCGGTTAAAAAGCAGCTTGCAGATGTTACGGAGTTTATAAATGGCAAAAAAAGTATTTATTGATGGTAAGGCAGGTACAACAGGCCTGCGTATATACGAAAGGTTAGAAACCTTTAAGGGTATTGAGCTTATTACCCTTGATGATGAAAAAAGAAAAGACCCGGTTTGCCGTAAAGCAGCGCTTAATGAAGCCGATATTGCTTTCTTATGTTTACCTGATGATGCGGCAAGGGAGTCTGTTTCACTTATAGATAATGACAATACAGTTGTTATTGATACGTCTACTGCTCATCGTACACTTGATGATTGGGCTTACGGCTTCCCTGAGCTTTCATCCTCACACCGCGAAAAGCTTTTAAAATCAAAGCGTGTTGCGGTGCCCGGTTGTCACGCAAGTGGTTTTATAAGCCTTGTTTACCCACTTGTTGAGGCAGGTGCCCTTGACGGAAGTGAAGATTTATCCTGTTTTTCACTTACAGGCTACTCAGGTGGCGGTAAAAAGATGATTGCTGATTATGAAGAAGAGCCCGATGCGCTTCTTGGTGCACCAAGGCAGTATGGTCTTACACAGAATCACAAGCATCTTAAAGAGATGGTTAAAATAACAGGCATTAAAAATGCTCCTGTTTTTTGTCCCGTTGTTGGTGACTTTTATTCAGGTATGGAGGTTACCGTACCAATATTCAAGAGTCAGTTGAAAAACGGATTTACACTCTCCAAAATCAAGGAGCTTTATAAAAATAAATATAACGGACCTTTGGTTAAATATTGTGATGACAGCGAAGATGGTTTTATTTCAGCAGGTATTCTTTCGGGTAAGGATTCAATGATTGTTTCTGCATACGGTAACGATGACAGAATAATCCTTGTTGCCCGTTATGATAACCTTGGTAAGGGCGCAAGCGGTGCGGCGGTTGAGTGCCTTAATATTATTCTTGGCAACGATGATACTGAAGGGTTAGAGGTTTAATATTATGGAATTAATTAAAGGCGGTGTGTGTGCCGCACAGGGCTTTACTGCAAGTGGTATTCACTGTGGTATAAGAAAGAATAAATCAAAAAGAGATTTGGCACTTATTGTAAGTGAAAACGTAGCAAGTGCCGCAGCCGTTTACACAACAAACCTTGTTAAGGGTGCACCACTTGTTGTAACAAAAATGCACCTTGCAGACGGCAAAGCACAGGCAGTTATCTGCAACAGCGGTAACGCTAATACATGTAACGCAAACGGTATTGAGGTTGCACAGCAAATGGCGGCACTTACTGCAGATGCTTTAAATATCAATAACGAAGATGTTGTTGTTGCATCAACAGGTGTTATAGGTCAGCCACTTGATATTACACCTATTGCAAACGGTATGCCCGAATTGGTTGGTGCACTTGGTGATAATAGCGCTGATGCTGCCGAGGGTATTATGACTACCGATACTGTTATGAAAGAGATTGCCGTTTCATTTGAAATTGACGGTGTTACTTGTAAAATCGGTGGTATTGCAAAGGGCTCAGGTATGATTCACCCCAATATGGCAACTATGCTTGTGTTTATTACAACAGACTGTGCTATTTCACCGGAGCTTCTTTCAAAGGCGCTTTCAAATGATATTCAGAATACCTTCAATATGGTAAGTGTTGATGGTGATACATCAACAAACGATATGGTTTGCGTGCTTGCAAACGGTAAGGCAGCCAATACTGAAATCACCACAGAGGGTGAGGCTTTCAAAACATTTATGAAAGCACTCAATACAGTTACTGTACACCTTTGCAGAATGATTGCAGGTGACGGTGAGGGTGCAACAAAGCTACTTGAGTGTCAGGTAACAGGTGCTGCTGATGAAAGCACAGCTAAAACAGTTGCAAAGAGCATTATATGTTCATCACTTACAAAGGCGGCTATGTTTGGTGCTGATGCAAACTGGGGCAGAGTGCTTTGTGCAATCGGCTATAGCGGTGCAAACGTAGACGTTAACAAGGTAGATGTTTCGTTTATTTCTTCAAAGGGTGAAATACCTGTTTGCAAGGATGGTGCAGGTATAGAATTCTCTGAAGAAAAGGCAAAAGAAATACTTTTGGAAAAGGAGATTGTAATTTCCGTTGGTCTTAATTCAGGTAGCGCATCAGCTACTGCGTGGGGTTGTGACCTTACTTACGAATATGTAAAAATCAACGGCGATTACAGGACTTAATAGTATGTATATAGATAATCATCAGCGTGCAGAGGTTATAACTCAGGCACTCCCTTATATTCAGAAATATCACGATAAAATTATCGTTGTAAAATATGGCGGTAACGCTATGATAAGCGAAGACCTTAAAATGCAGGTTATGGAGGATATTGTTCTTCTTTGGCTTATTGGTGTTAAGCCTGTGCTTGTTCATGGTGGCGGACCTGAAATTTCAGAAATGCTCAAAAAGGTTGGCAAAAAAAGTGAGTTTGTTGAGGGCTTACGCGTTACCGATAAGGAAACTGCCGAAATCGTGCAGATGGTACTTGCAGGTAAAATCAACAAGCAGCTTGTAAATCTTCTGGGTGAGCATGGCGGTAACGCAATCGGTATTTCGGGTATTGATGGTCACCTTATTGAGGCAGAGGTTAAGGATGAACGCCTTGGCTTTGTTGGTGAAATTACAAACGTAAACGTTCAGCCCATCCTCGACCTTATTGAAAAGGGCTATATCCCTGTTGTTTCAACAGTTGGTTGTGATAACGAGGGTAACGTTTATAATATAAATGCAGATACAGCTGCGTCTTATATAGCCGGTGCTATGAAGGCAGAGCGTCTTATTACAATGACAGATATCCCCGGTATTCTTCGTGATGTTAATGACCCCGATTCTTTAATCAAGCGTGTTAATATCAAGGAGGCTCGTCAGCTTTTTGCTGATGGCATTGTAACAGGTGGTATGATACCAAAGGTTGAATGTTGTATTGAGGCTGTTGAGCGCGGTGTAAGGCGTGTTACAATTCTTGACGGTCGTGTGCCCCACGCGGTTCTTCTTGAACTGCTTACTGATGAGGGTGCGGGTACAATGGTTAAGGGAGAATAATTTATGAGCATTAAAGAGCTTGATAATAAATACGTAGCAAATACGTATGCACGTTTTGATATTGAACTTGTAAGTGGTAAGGGTAGTAAGCTTTATGACGATGCAGGTAAAGAATATATTGATATGGGCACCGGTATTGGTGTAAATATTTTTGGCGTAGGCGATAATGAGTGGGTAAAAGCCGTAACAGAGCAATTAACTACGTTACAGCATACTTCAAACCTTTATTACACATCACCTTGTGCAAAGCTTGCAGCACTTCTTTGTGAAAAAACAGGTGCTCAAAAGGTTTTCTTTTCAAATTCAGGTGCCGAGGCAAACGAGTGTGCAATTAAACCCGCCCGTAAATATGCCGCCGAGAAAAAGGGTGCTGAATATTTTAATATAATCACACTTAACAACAGTTTTCATGGCAGAACAATTACAACACTTGCCGCAACAGGTCAGGAGAGCTTCCATAAAGATTTTCTTCCCCTTACAGATGGTTTTCTTTATGCCGATGCAGGTGATCTTGACGGTATTAAAAATCTTGTTTCTGAAAACAAGGTTGCTGCAATTATGATTGAAACTGTGCAGGGTGAGGGTGGCGTTGTTCCCCTCAGCGCTGATTTTGTAAAAAATCTTGAAAAACTGTGTAATGATAATGATATATTGCTTATCGTTGACGAGGTGCAGACAGGTAACGGCAGAACGGGTGCCCTTTACGGATATATGAATTTCGGCATAACACCTGATATTGTGTCAACTGCAAAGGGTCTTGGCGGTGGCTTACCCATTGGCGCCACAATGTTTTTTGAAAAAACAGCCAATGTATACGTACCCGGTAATCACGGCTCTACATTTGGCGGTAATCCTGTTGCAGCAGCAGGCGCACTTAATATAATTGAGCGTCTTGATGAAGATTTCCTTGCAGAGGTTAACAAGAAGCACGATTATATTGTAGAAACACTTTCTGCCTGTGAAGGTGTTAAAGGTATTACAGGTCTTGGTCTTATGCTTGGCATTGAAACCGTCAAGGATGTAAACGAGGTGCTCAAAGCCTGTCAGGAAAATGGTGTTTTACCCATTAAGGCTAAAAACAAACTCAGACTTCTTCCGCCCCTTAACATTCCCTTTGAGGATTTAGAGAAGGCTATAGAGGTTATTAAAAATGCTTGTGTTTGAGGTGGAAATATGAATCTTAAAGGTAGAGATTATTTAAAATTACTTGACTTTACAAGTGAGGAGATTGATTATCTTATCAACCTTGCCGCAGATTTAAAAAAGAAAAAGAAAAGCGGTATTCCTCACGATACACTCAAGGGAAAAAATATTGCCCTTATTTTTGAAAAAACAAGTACACGTACACGCTGTAGCTTTGAGGTTGCCGCAAGGGATTTGGGTATGGGTGTAACCTACCTTGACCCTGCAGCTTCACAGATTGGCAGAAAAGAAAGTATTGCAGATACCGCACGTGTGCTCAGCTCAATGTACGATGGTATTGAATACCGCGGTCATGGTCAGGAAATTGTTGAAGAGCTTGCAAAATACTCAAGCGTACCCGTGTGGAATGGTCTTACAAACGAGTTTCACCCCACACAGATTCTTGCGGACTTTCTGACTATTAAAGAAAAGTTCGGTTACCTTAAGGGTATCAACTTTGTTTATATGGGTGATGCAAGGTATAATATGGGTAACTCACTTATGGTAGGTTGTGCAAAAATGGGTCTTAACTTCACCGCTTGTGCACCTAAAAAGTATTTCCCTGATTCTGCACTTGTTGACGAGTGTAAAAAGATTGCTGCCGAAACAGGCGCTACACTTTCATTTATTGAGGACCCCATTGAGGCAACAAAAAATGCCGATGTAATTTACACCGACATCTGGGTTTCTATGGGTGAGCCTGAATTAGTATGGGCAGAGCGTATTGACGATTTGTCTGATTATCAGGTTAATGAAAAGCTTATGGCAAATGCAGGGGATAAGGCAATTTTTATGCATTGCTTACCCTCATATCACGATAAAAAGACTGAAATCGGCAAACGTATGTGTGAAAAATTCAACCGCGATGCTATGGAGGTTACAGACGGAGTGTTTGAAAGTGAACAGTCTGTTGTGTTCCAGGAGGCGGAAAACAGAATGCATACAATCAAGGCTGTTATGTATGCAACTCTGTAATTGAATTATCACAGGAAATAATTTTTATAAAATCATAGTTTTTATAAAATTCCTTTATGGTATTACAAAATTCATCAGATGCACCGTAGTTTATAAGAGCTATGGTGCATTTCTTTTTTATACCACAAAAATCAGTTAAAGAGTACACACAGTAAATTCGGTCAAAAATCTCACGGTCATCGTTATACATGGGGAGTGAGATTGTGATGCTGTCTGTACGCCACGAGGTAATTCTGAAGCATAAAAACCATAGGGTGAAAATAAGTCCCAAAAGCGCAAAGATGAAAGTTATTATTTCAGTTATCATAAAAAAACCTCCTGCAATATAATATGCAGAAGGTCGATATAGGGTTATTTGAAAAAATAACGGCTATCAAATGATAGCCGTCAGAATTTTTAATTAAACAAGGGGAAATACTGCAACAGTTTCTGAGAACTCGTCAACTGAAAGGTACTTGCCGTTTGCAAAGTCTCTTGCGTAGAAGATAACCTCATCGGGTGTAACCTCAACGTAAAGACCTGTGCCGGGGTTGTTGTATGTGCCGTCTTTGTTATTAATGCCGATTGAAGGAACGTTAATGCCCTGAACGTTGTTTGCCGCATTGATCGGCTGATATGTGTTTATGCCAAGGCCTGTGTGAAGGTGGCCTGTGATAAAGAATACGTTTTTGTACTTTGTAAGAATATCGTAAACATCATTTGAATGTTCACCGATTGAGCCTGTGTAATCGTAATCATCCTGGCGAGTGTACTCGGGAAGTCTGCCGGGCTGACCGGGCATATTTGCGCTGCCCCATGTGTTGGGAAGACCGTGACCCTCTGCAAGAGGATAGTGAGCAATAACGAATGCAGGCTTGCCCTCTGCTGTTGCTTCCTTAAGCTCAAGGTTGAGCCACTGAAGTTGCTCATCGCTGATGAAAGCCTCTTCAAACTCGTGCTTGTCAGATGCCATAACGATGAACTTATAGCCGTTAAGCTCGTATGTGTAGCGAAGGCTGTCAATAGCAGTTTCTTCGATATTAAGAGAATTCATAAAGTTGATGAAACGGCTTGTTGCCTGCTCATACTCACGAAGACGGATATCATGGTTACCTGAACACATAATGAAGTTGTCAACGTTGATATCCTTGATGTCCTCATATACTCTGTCGAATTCATCCTGGAAGCCGTTTTCTACAACGTCACCTGCAACGATGAATGCGTCGATAGTTGTTTCCGCATTTTTGAGATCTTCTGCTGTTGAGATGAGGTTTGTTTCACGTGAGGGATTGTAGTTACATACCTGTGTGTCACCTGTAACAACGAAGTTGATAACTGTGTCGTTTTCGATCTGCTTGATTACATCCTCTGTGCCGGGTATTGTGATAGCACCGAAGGACATAAGCAATGACATAATCATTGAAATTAACTGAAATATAGCGTCACTGAAATGTGCCATGAAAAATACATCCTTTTCCATAATATTTTTCCTAATTATATCACCAAAGGTAAAATTCGTCAATGATAATTTTAAAGAACTATTTTTTTGTTGAAAACAAATAATATATATGTTATCATATTTTAAATAAATTATATCGGAGGCTATTGCCAAATGGAAAGATTATATACCCGTTGGGGCAAAGAACTTAACAAGGATTTACCCCTTAATGACTACCCCAGACCACAGCTCAGACGTAACAGCTTTATTAACCTTAATGGTGAGTGGAATTACGCCATTTATGATGAATATAAAAAATTTGCAGGCTATCAGGGCAAAATTACCGTTCCCTTCAGCCCTGAGTGTATACTCAGCGGTGTTGAAAAAATGGTTGAGCCCACAGACGTACTTTATTATCAAAAGATTTTTGATTTCAAGCGTACAAATCGTCGTGTGCTTCTTCACTTTGGTGCAGTTGACTATGAGTGCACAGTTACACTCAATAACAGCGTTGTTGGTGAGCACAAGGGTGGCTATCTTCCCTTTACATTTGATGTTACACCGTATATTCTTGATGGTGAAAACGATCTTCGCCTTGCAGTAAAGGACCCCACAGACACAAGCTATCACGCTCGTGGTAAACAGACCTTCAAGCGCGGCGGCATCTGGTATACACCTCAGTCAGGTATCTGGCAGACAGTATGGCTTGAAGAGGTTTGCGAAAGCTACATTGAGTCAATTAAGCTTACCCCCGATATTGATGCAGATGAGCTTCGCATTGAAGTGAATTACAATGGTAAATCAACTGATGAAATGGCTGCAATTGCACTTGATAACGGTGAGGTTATGGCAGGCATAAAGCTTGTTGACGGCAAAGGCGTTATCAAGCTTACTGATTATGAGTGCTGGAGCCCCGAGAATCCAAAGCTCTATGACCTTAAAATTGTTGCAGGTAATGACCAGATTGAAAGCTACTTTGGTATGCGTAAATTCAGCGTGGGCGAAGATAGTGAGGGCACACCTCGCCTTATGCTCAATAACAAGCCATATTTCTTTAACGGTCTTCTTGATCAGGGCTATTGGAGTGATGGTATGTACACCGCACCGCATGATGATGCCCTTATTTATGATATTCAGACAATGAAGGATTTAGGCTTCAATACACTCAGAAAGCATATTAAAATTGAGCCTCTTCGTTGGTATTACCACTGTGACAGACTTGGTATGATTGTTTGGCAGGATATGATTAACGGTGGCGGTAAATACAACTTTGTTGCTATAGGCTCTGCTCCTGCTCTTGCTATGGTTTTCAATAACAAGCATGTTGGTAAGGTGAGTGATGATGAAAAGCATTACGGCTATTTTGCACGTAAGGATGCAGAGGGCAGAGAGGAATTTTACAGAGAATCTGAAGAAATGATCAACCTTCTCTATAACGTACCCTCACTTGCTTTGTGGACTCCTATGAACGAGGGTTGGGGTCAGTTTGACAGCGTTAAGGCTTATGAATTTTATAAAGAAAAAGATCCCACAAGACTTATTGACCATGCAAGCGGTTGGGTTGACCATGGTTCAGGTGACGTAAACAGCTTCCACATTTACTTTACACCATTCCTGTTCCCCAAATACAGTAAGGATGATAAGCGTCCTATTGCTTTGACAGAGTTTGGTGGCTATTCAATGCAGGTTAAGGGTCACTCATTCAATACCGAAAAATTCTTTGGCTATCGTAAATATTACAGTCAAGAAAAATTCGATGATGCTATTGCAAACCTTTATGAAAACAGAATTTACAACTGTATGAAGAACAAAGGCTTATCAGCAATTATTTATACTGAGGTAAGTGACGTTGAGGATGAGTGCAACGGACTTCTTACCTATGACCGCGAGGTTGTTAAAATTACACCCGAGGTTATGAAGAATGCCAACGCAAAGCTTAAATATTAAGGTGATGTTATGGATACTCTTAAAACAGGTAAATTTGCCCAGCGTGTGACAGAGCGCTACCCGATTGATGGTACAGTTTACTCCGTTGCTGTAGGTGAAACTGAAATTTATCTTTGCACAAGCGAAGGTCTTGTAAAGCTGTCAAAAGATAAAATTAATACACTTTCAAGTGATTTGATTTTTACAACTGTTTACATTTGTAAGGATGGCAGAGTTGTTGCAGGTTGTGACAACAAGGTTTACGTTATTGGTGATAAGGGTGCAGAGCTACTTGGTGAATTTGATGTTAACGTAACCGATATTAAGTATAATAATCAGCTTTATGTGCTTACTCAAAGCGCACTCTATGTAGAGCGTGACGATGGCTTTTACCGTCTGTCAAGCTGTGAGCAGAATGCAGAGTGCCTTGCACTTTTTGGCGAAAGGGTTTGTGTATCAAACAACCGTTGCATACAGCGTATGGAGGGTAAACGCAGAACGTGGCGTTGCATTTTCCCCGACCATTCAACAATGCCTGTAATTGAAATCAACACAATTGTTTTTGATAAAATAGGTAATCTGCTTGTTGGCGCAAAAGAGGGCTTGTATATCTACGATTATAAAAACGGATGGTATTCACATAAAGAAATTTCAGCCCTGCCACAAGAGAGTGTTTACTCAATTGACGTTGCAGATGATGGCAGTATACTTGTGGGTACAGATGCAGGTGCAGTGCTTATAAAAAATGGTTTACCAAAGTATTTACCTGCTACAAGGTATGCATTTAACCCTCATGTTACAAAGGTTGCTTTTGGCAATAATGATATTTATACAATTTCAGAGGGCGGTATTGTAAAAATAAGTGAAAGAGAAATGACGCTTTACGATAAGGCTGTTCATTTCTTTGAAAATACCGAAAAATATTTCCCCCGAAAAGATGGTTTTGTTACAGGCGTTTCAGGCGAATTAAAAGAAGGTAGCTTTTCAAATATCAGCGATAATGACGGCTTGTGGACTCAGATGTATCTTGCAGCCCTTTGCCTTTGGTATGATAAAACAAAGGATGAAAAAATCCTTAAAGCCGCACGCAGATATAAAAATGCAATGCTTGTACTTACACGTGCCCCCGAAATCAAGGGCTTTACCGCACGTGCGGTAAGGTATCCCGACGAAGCAACCTGGGGTCAGGGCCTTGAAACACAGGAAATCGGCAACGAGTGGCACCGATCAAGTGATGGTACCTATGAGTGGCTTGGTGAGACCTCAAGCGACGAAATGACTGGTCATTATTTAGGCTTTTCACTTTATTATGATATGTGTGCTGATGATACTGAAAAGGCAGAAATCCGTGAGGCTGTATGTAATATTACAGACCATATTATGGAGCACAACGGTTATTTGTTTGATATTGACGGTAAACCCACAACCTGGGCTTGCTGGAATGAGGATGCCCTTAACAATGACAGTATGTGGACGTGGGAAAAGGGTGTAAATTCACTTGAATACCTTACATTCCTTAAAATAAGCCACCATATGTCAGGTGATGATAAGTATATTAACAAATACAATGAGCTTATCAATAATCACCACTTCCTCATAAATGCGGCTTATCACAAAAGGGCAGACGGACACACCTGCCATATTGATGATAACCTTGCAATGTGTAACACACTTGCATACTTAAGGCTTGAAAATGACCCTGCAATAAGACAGTACATATTGTTGGGCCTTGCGTCGCATTACGATTATGAAAAAATTGAGGGCAACCCATACTTTGCCTTTATTTACAAGGGCTTTACAGGTGCCCCTTGTGATGTTGATACAATGGTTAAAAATCTTAAGGAGCATCCCTTTGAGTTAGAAAATTTCCCCATGTATAACAGTATGCGTCGTGGTATTGAGTATGATGATGAATCTGTTTATTGGGGTGAGAAGCCTCGTATCAAAACACCACTTGCCTGGGATGAAAGACCCTATTCAAAGCTTGGTCTTCGTGCATTTAACGTTGACGGGGGCAGAAAGGGCTACGAAAGCGGTCTTACATATTTGTTCCTGTATTGGTTGGGCAGATATTTTGATATTATTGAATAATTACATTAATAAATTCCGTAAGATGGATTTCTTACGGAATTTATTTTTATTTATTCGAATATAATTTAAAAAATGAGAGATAGGATGTGAGCATTACGGATTTTTTAACTGGAGCTTCTCCATTGACAATAACATCCTTACTTCTTACTCTCGGAGTGATATTTGTAAACGGCTTGACCGATGCGCCAAATGCTATTGCAACCTGCGTTACAACCCGATGTATGAGTGTGGGTAAAGCAATATTTATGTCGGCTGTTTTTAATTTTATGGGTGTAATAGTATCGGGCAGGTCAGGTGCATCTGTTACTGAAACAGTAATGAGTATGGTGGATTTTGGTACAGATAAAAATGTGAGTGTAATTGCCCTTTCTGCCGCTATGTTTTCAATAGTCTTGTGGGCTGTGCTTGCCTGGTATTTTGGCATACCCACAAGTGAAAGTCACGCCCTTATTGCAGGACTTACAGGTAGTGCCATTTGTGTTAACGGAAGTCTTGGTGGGGTGAATACAGGGGAATGGATGAAGACAATTTACGGTCTTTTTATTTCCTGTTTTGGTGGGTTCATTTGCGGATATGTTGTCTGTAGAATAATTCTTGCTATTTTCCGTAACGTTAAAAGACGAAGTACTGATATTATTTTTAAATATGGGCAGATTTTTGCATCTGTTTTAATGAGCTTTATGCACGGTGCACAGGATGGGCAAAAATTTATGGCGGTGCTTATATTGTGTGCAGGTGATAATCACTCAACAGAGCAAAAAATACCACCTGCAGTAATACTCCTGTGCTCTGTTGTTATGGCACTTGGTACTATGTCAGGTGGTAAAAAAATCATTAAATCTGTGGGAATGGATATGGTTAAGCTCCAACGCTATCAGGGCTTTGGTGCAGACCTTTCAGGCGCACTATCGCTTTTTGTAAGCACCTGCCTTGGTTTGCCTGTTTCAACCACCCACGCAAAAACAACTGCTATGATGGGCTGTGCATGTGTGAATGGTTCAAGGGGAGTAAACCCACTTGTTATAAAGGATATGGCACTTGCGTGGATATTCACCTTCCCGGGATGCGGATTATTGGGGTTTGTGGTGACGAGGATGTTTATGAATATATTTAATTAGGAATGAGGAATTAAGGGTCTGCGACGCTATTATAATGGCAAATTAAGGAACGCTAAAGCGTTGAGTTTAATGCAAAATGCAGAATGCAGAATGCAAAATTATCGGGGAAGCTTCGCTTCCGAATATTATAAGCTATCGCAAGTATCAACTTACTGTGTGATTATAAGTTTTCTGTTTGTTCAGCCTTCCTTCGAAGGAAGGTGGCGCTTGACATACTTGTATGTCAAGTGACGGAAGGTTCTTCATCACGAAGTGATGATTTCACCAAGGGTGAAACTCAATTAAAATCGTACCGAAGGTGCGACGTATAAATGAAGTCGATTTTTACAATTAGTTGTCTGTGTTGGAATCTGACGATTCCACAATGCTATCGCATTGAGAACCACCCACCATTCCGTCCAAACTGTTTTGTATTATATAATCATTCACCCGAAGGAGCTAAATCCTACCAATAGCATAATAAAAGAATGGTCCCCCCGCCTTCGAAGGCAGGCAGACCATTCATCTGATTTTTTATTCTATCCAACTGAAGAAAGGGAGGTAAGGCTTCGCATCACTTCAGTTAAGAGACAGCATTATAATTGCAACACAGTTCCGAAATTCCTAATTCCTAGCTCCTAATTTCTCATTATAATCCGCGCTTGCGCCCTTTAATTTTGCATTTTAAATTATACTTCTGCAATCTCATAAACCACAACACCGTGTGGTGCAAGGCTTGTATTAAGGGTGAGTGTGCCGTTTTTTACGGTAGCTTCACTCTCGGTGGGTACAAGCTTTGAACATTCTGTGTATTTGGGGTAAAGCTCTTTCGTGTAAAGCTCTCGTGAAGCGTCATCCTTAAGTGTGGTGGGGTTCTCAATTGAAGGGTCATCGGGTGACCAGGCAAATTTATCATCTGTGATGTTGTAGGTTTTTCTGTCCTCAACCCATTCATCAAAGTAGTTGCAGTTATCGTCAATTACATATTGTGTAACCTTAACCTTTTTACCCTCAAACTGTGGTGCGGAGATATTGAAGGTAAGCTCAACACCCTTGTCATATTCAAGTGAATTTTTGTAGTTATATGCCATCACGCGGAGTGTACCGGTGCTTTCGTCATAAGCTGAAACTGCATCAACGTCACTACCAAATATAATACCGCTTTTTTCTTTTGTGGTATCAAGTAGCTTTGAACCCTTGAACTGTGATGTAAGCTTTGCCACGTGGTAGCTTACTGTGGGGTTGCCCTCAAAAAATCCGTTTGAAAGATAAGACCATGCAGAGAAATAATCAATGCCGTTGTTGAACATCTGTGTGTAAAGACGTGCATCGTAGGCTGCCTGATATGTATAGCCAACAGTACGGGTCAATAATTCGTCGTTGTCACCGCCGGGTGTTGTGCCAACAAGAAGTCTACCCTCGTCAATGCCGAAAATAAGGTCCTTAAGCCCAACCTCCTCTGCAGTTGTTCTCAGGTGATTTATTGTTTCGGGTAAGGTGTAGCCCTCGGTGAATTCCTCTGCGCTGTGGTCGTAAAAGCTGCCTGAAAGGTAGCAGATACGAGTACCGGTTTTGCCTGTTTTGTAGTTTTTGCCTTCGGCACAATGCCTGATGAAGATTGCTTCATCCCAACCACCTTCGGTTACTGCCATAGCGTGTGCGCCTACAAAAATGTTTTCGTCAATAGCATCCTGCAGGGCGGCAACTGTGTAGTCGTAAAGCTTACAATAAGCCTCGGCAGATTTATCGGGGTCTTCATCAACAGCACGGAACCAATCATAGTTTTCAAACTCTGTCATAACACCGAAGCGCCATGTAAGAACCTCTTCCTTGCCGAATTCCTTAACAAGTGCACTTGCAAGTGCGTGAATGTAGTTATAATAAACGTTGTAATCATCGGGTGGATATGGGTTCATACCAAATCCGCTATCAGTTGAGGCGTCCTTTGAATATTTCAGCGGTACACTACCAAGCTTTAAAAATGGCTTTGCACCGATATTCACAAGACCACGACAATTGTCAATAAGAACTGTAAAATCGTAGTCATCAAGCACGTTTTTGTTAAGGGGGTCCTTAAACAAATCTCTTGCTTCAGTACCACCTGAGCATTGCATAAGCTGAACGTACTCAACAAACTCAAAAATATCGTTGTCGGAATTGCGTTTAGCCTCTGTGAAGGGGTTGCCCTCAATAGACCACACGTTAACGTTGTTAACAACGTTGGGTAAAGCTCTGCCCTGCTGTGAAGCATCAATGCTGAATACATATTTGTTGAAAATACCACTGCCAACAAATGCAACCGTACCTGTGCCAACAAGCACAACCGCAAGTACAATTGCAACAATTCTGATAATTTTCTTTTTCATAAAAACCATCCTTCTGAAATGATAATAATAATTTATCACTTCAAAATTTGATTGTCAATGGATGTTGTATGGTTTTGGATTTTGTGCTACTATGGTTACATTGATTAAGAGGTGTTTATTGTGGTTGGTGTAATTGATGTTGGCGGTGGTATGCGCGATATTTACGGCGCAGGGGCTTTTGACCGCTTTTTAGATGATGGTGTGTCATTTGATTGTTGTGTCGGTGTGTCGGCAGGCAGTGGTAATTTAATATCATTCCTTGCAGGGCAAAGGGGCAGAGCATATCGTTTTTATTGCACCTATTCATTCCGTAAGCAGTATATGAGTATAGGCAATTTTATTAAAGATGGCTCTTATATTAATTTTAATTATCCCTACGATGTTATATCGGTAGCTTCGGGTGAGGACCCTCTAGATTACAAGGTTTTTTCTTCATATAAAGGCAGTTTTTATATCACAACAACAGATGCAATAACGGGCGAAGCAGTCTTTTTTGATGGACTTGAAATGCCCCTTGATTGCTATGACCCTATAAAAGCATCGGGTACACTTCCTGTTGTGTGTAAGCCACGCAAAATAAACGATAACATTTATTATGACGGTGGTGTGGCAGAGCCTGTGCCATTAGAAAGGGCTCTGGAAGAGGGTTGTGATAAAATTGTGCTTATTCTTACCCGTCCCAAAAGCTTCAGAATGGTTAAGGGTAAAGAATCCTTAGCATCAAAAATAATAAGAAAAAAATATCCAAATACGGCAGATGCTCTTGAAAAGCGAACCGAAAGATATAACGCCACAGTAGAAAAAGCAATTGAAATGGAAAAGCAGGGTAAATGCCTTATACTAGCCCCTGACGATTGTTGTGGTATTGATACGCTGACCAAGGATAAGGAAAAGCTTGATAAGCTTTACCATAAAGGATATGAGGATGCCGGAGCGGTTAAAGAGTTTGTAGGTTAATATTTATGTATAAAGAACATGGTTTCAAAGCCATGTTCTTTTGTCTGTATTCAGAAAAATTTGCGCAAGAAAAATACAAAAAATTGACCAAAAACCGAATTTATGCGTGTATAGGGTGAAAGGGGGTCATAAGATGTTTGTTTCATCGGCACGGCCGACCGGTGATATTGAAGAAGCCGTACGTTCTTACGGCAACAGCCTGTACAGATTGTGCTATGTTATGCTGAATAATGAAAAGGATGCCGAGGATGCGGTACAGGACACTTTTATAAAATATATTGAGAAAAGTCCCTCATTTGCAGATTCGGAGCACGAAAAAGCCTGGTTGATTACCGTGGCACAAAACAGATGCCGTGACATATTACGGCAAAGGAAACGGTATTCACAAACCGACATTGAGGTGGTGCAGGAGTATGCTGAACCCACAGAGGACAGTAGTGTTATGGATGCGCTTATGACCTTGCCCGAAAAATTTAAACTTGTGTTGGCTTTGTATTATATAGAAGAATATCGGGTTGATGACATCGCAAAAATTATCGGCAAAACACCGTCGGCGGTAAAAATGCGACTTCAGAAGGGTAGGCAACTTTTAAAAGAAGCCTACGGAGAGGAGTGTTCTTAAATGATTTTTGAAAAGCTTAAAACAGAAGTGGAAAAAATCAGAATGACAGATGATATGCAAAACCGAATTATAAGGAGTTGCAAAGAAAGCAAAAAAACGGAGGTATTATTTATGAAGAAAACTAATTATAAAAAGTTTGCAGCAATAGCGGCAGTAGTTGTAGTTTTGCTCAGTATTTCAGTCAGTGCAATTGCAACGGACGGCTTCGGTATATACAAGGAGAAAAAGAATTTGAGCGGTGCAATTGTTGGCGGTGTTTATGAACAAGCTACAAATGAAATCCAGCTTAAGACCTTGTCGGAAGGTGATTATGTTACCATAAATGCAACAATAATTGAGCCCGAAAGAGCACCTTATTTTAGCTTTGATACTATCAGAGTGGGTGAATACAGAATAGTTGATTCCAACGGCGTGGTTGTATCACAGGGCGAGGGGATGGAACGTGCTGTAATTACAGATGGTACCTTTGAAGTTAAAATTCCCTTCGAGGGCAACGGATACAAATTGTGGGTTGATTCCTTTGTCGGCGAAAGTAAGGCAGACCAGCCCCTTGAAATCAAAGGTGAATGGGAATGTGTAATCGGTAAATAAATACCGAATAAGAGTTGTTATGTGTGAGTAAAATTTATAATGCCCCTGAATTTCAAAAACGAAATTAAGGGGCGTTAATTATTAAGTAGTTATTTTGCTTTATAGTGTTTTGTGTTCAGGTGGACACAGCCCGATACACCAAAAACCTTGTTTTCGGGATATTTGCCGTAGTCAATGTATGGTGCGTTACAATGGGGGCAACAGAAGGAGTTATAGTAACGGAAGGTTTTGCCATCAACTTCGAATACTTTTGTTTTTATGTCCTCGTCATATGAAGAAATCTGACAGCAGTATAAACCATCATCGGAGTATGCTACATCGTTCTGCATCATGTAAAATGCATATCCGTGGAAAGCAAAGGATTTTCTGCACTCGGGACAGATACCTACAAGCCTTATGTTTGCAGGAGTGGTATAGCCCGGGTATTTAAGCGCTTTTTGTGGTAAATCCTGACCACGCATAGCCTCGTAGCGTTGCTTTGAAATATTACCGCCACATGTGAGATAATGTCCCTCCATGCGATAACCGATGTCTTTGTTTTCCATTTTTCTTTCATCGGGTGTGTCGGAAATAAAGCCATCCAATTGCATAGTGGGAGCAGGGGGATTCCCTATTACACCCAGCCTTACAGAGGTGAGGAAATATTTTCCGTCAAAGCTCTCTTCCCCCTCTGTTTGCAGACAATATTCGCGGGTCTTTGTGCCATCCTCATAGAGTGAAATAACCGGATCTTTTCCCCGGAGCGCGATCGAACCTGTGAATTCATATTGTGGTGTTGCAGAGTTTTTGCTTTTCCAATTGATGAAGTCGGCTGAATTGATATGTATTTCCATACCATTGATTTTGACGGGCTCAGTGGAAGATTTTTCTTTGGGTGTCTCTTCGGGAACAGGCTTGCCCAGTTTCATAGCCTCTGCTGTACCGAAGGTTCTTCTGACAGCGGTTTCTACATATTTTGCTATTAACAAATTATTATCAATAAGCGTGAAAACTCTCAGTGTGCGTGTTTGGTTTACCCATACGATTTTGACAGGAGCTCTCAGGGTTTTACTGAGACCTGCTACGGAGAGGACACCTCTTTCGGATGAAAGTTCAGGTGTTTGCTTGCATTTGCAACCATTGCTTAGGTATGCATTTGTAATATCGTTTTCTTCGCCGATTACAGAGCCAGTTGTTACCTGCGAAATATTGTCCAAATCTGTCTCCGCCATATAATCTGCCCAATCAAGCATCATATCCCAGCCGTAACCTCTTGCAGCAAAAAGAAAATCATATTGGTTCCATGGCTCAGATGATATGCGTCTCATTGCTTTGATGAAGGTGATATCATCAATTAACTCCTCCGGTGAGAGGGCACTGTAATCAATGACGAAAATATCATTTGCTTTTTTCTGTTCAGGAGGCAGATAATTGACAGTGTCGACTACCTTAGATGAGGTTGCATTTTTCTTGTTAAGACTACCACGCAAAGCAAATATAAATGCGATCAGGATAAGGATACCAATCAAGCCCATAACAATAAGCCCGTCTTTAGAAGGGGTTTCGGTTGTAGTATCAGATTCTTGAGAAAATTTTGTGGTGTCCGGGCTTTCGGTTAAAGCTGAAAAAAAGTCATCTTCAAAAGTAAGGGTGTCAACAATTCTTTGCTCGGCTGTTTTTTCAACGTGAGAAAACAGCGGATCAGAAGCCACAAAAATAATGTAGCAATGCTGTGTGGCAGAGTAGAAGCTGTATCGGCAGATTGTTGATTCAATACCATCGTTATTGACAATGTACGATTGATAGATACAGCGGTAATTGTTAGGGGAAACAGTGTCTGTAGCCGGTTCGTCAATGAACTTTACAAAGCCTTTGCTTGATTTTGTTAATTCTTTGGTCAAAGCTAAGGATTGCTCGGAGAAAACGTACTCCTCGGTTGCTTTGCTTTCTGAAAAATTGACACTTGCAAGTACGGTGGTTGCTTCATCATTAATCATAAATGAATCTGTTTGCCATTCATTTTTTCCGCGTTGCTCATAGTTTTCGGGAAAGGTGATTGTGTACGAGGTGTCTGTCGCGGCAACAGTTGGTATTAACAATGATACAGTGATAATTAATGAAGCTATGATAAGTACAAATTTACGCATAAAAGCACCTTCTTGAAATTGGTTTTGTTTGCGTTATATGGACCAGCAGCTGTCTGTGAAGCGTGTTGCGCGGTGGGGGAATGCGCGGAAGAAGGCTTCTGCATTGCCCTTTAATTCCACACCGTCTAAGAATATTGCGGTTTCTGCTGTGTGAGCTTCACCTGCAAGTAGTAATCTTGCTGCTGCTGGTGGTGTGAGTGCAATATCGTAATCACCCTCAGACCTTTGTGTAACTGTGGCCTTGCCGTTCTCATATTCAACGTCAAATATACCTTTGTTTTGTTCAAGGTTATCAAGGCTTAATATGCTGAATTTGCCATGCTTTTCGGGATATACGTTGTTTTCGAGTAGCTTTTTAAGGTTGTATATTCTGCCTGCATATCCGCCGTCACCCTCGTATTTTACGCCATCGATTCTGTCAACGAGGCATGAAAGGGGTGAGCCCTGATATTGCCTTTTTACAACAAGAGTTTTTACAATGCCGTCATAGTTACGAAGGAAGCCGATAATTCCTTTAAGTGCTTCAGGCGTAAGGGCAAAAAGCTCATCGGCAACAAGGGTGTCGGGACGGTTTACCTTAAAACGCACGTAGCCGTCTGCCTCGCCTGAGGCGTTGCGGTGAATGTAGGTGTAATCTGCTTCTTCAAAAGGCTTATCGCAAAAGTGCTTTTTATCCTCGCGCAGTGTCATAAGATTTTCTTTAAAAACACATTTGTTGTGAAGCTCACAAAGCTCATCTAATTGCTCACCTGTGAAAAGCTCAACGTCGGTGTTGCGGGGGATATGAGTGAGCTTGTGAAAGGGTACAGATACATTGAAAACACGATTAAGGTTTGCATAACCGAATTTTTCATAGTATTCAATGGAAAATGGGGAAAGAAATCCGACTACAATATCATTTTCAACGGCAAGTTTGTTGAAATGCTCAAAAATTGCCCTTATGCCACCCATTCTGCGGTATTCGGGCTGACTACAGATTCCGCTAAGAACTACTGTGTTTAAAAGATTGCCACAGTAGTTGCATTTGAAATCAAAGACCTCGGTGCCTGCAATAAGCTTGCCCTCGTGAAATGCGCCGAGAACAGGCATTTCAACTGCATTGTCAACGTCTTTATCGAATTTCCATATAAAAGATGCGGCAGATATCTTGTGATAATCCATAGCCTCATCGGGTTTTATGAATCTAACTTCCATGATGATTCTCCTGAGTGGTATGTTTTGATGACTTTATTATAATGTGTTATTCAGGAAAGTGCAAGGGAATAAATACGATGAGCGTAAAAAACAAAAATAAACCGCAAATCCTTTGTGATGAAGGAGTTGCGGGGTTGTTGTGTTATTTGTTCATGTTTTCTTTAGTGGTGGTAATTGAGGAAATCAACATTCTTCTGATCGTACCGCAGGAATTTTGTAATTGATTATATTGCTGTTCAGACATATATTGGGTTTCAAAAAGCAGTTCAAGCCAATATTCCGTTTCAAAACATTCTTTTTGTGCAATTTCTAATTTAGATATAAAATCTTTTTTGCCTTGAGCATACTGTGCTTCGTGCAGATTAGCACCTATAGAGGTTGCACATCTGAGTAACTGATTTGTTAAAACGGTTTCTTTATGCTCTGCTTTTATATCTTTACAAACAAAAACTACTTCCTTTGCAAATTCTTTTGCTTTGTCTCTCAAAGTACTTTTTGACACGCAACTCACCTCTAAAAGAGTATATATGAAAACAACAAGGTTTTCAAGTGATATTGTGCCATGGCACAGTGATATATTTTGCAAAAGCAAATGTGATATTTCTGCTAATAGCAGAAGTGATATTCTATTCGCATTTAACTCGGCTTTAGCCGAATATCACTGCGCAGCAATATCACTTTCGAAGAAAATAGAACTCGCGTAAGCGAATAGAACTGACCAAAAAAAGAAGCACCCCGATAGGGATGCTTCTTTTTTTGGTCCGAGTAGCGAGACTTGAACTCACGGCCTCTTGACCCCCAGTCAAGCGCGCTACCAACTGCGCCATACCCGGATAACCGAGGGATATAATATCACAACAGCTCGGGTTTTGCAAGTATTTTTTTAAAAATACATAAAATTTGTTCTTGATTACCAAAAATTATTGATATGACAGGGGATATTTAGCAAAATTATGTATCTGTGTTTTTAATTTCTGCACCTTTGTAGTAATGTGCAAGTATTTTGTCATAGGTGTAGCCCTTTTCTGCCAGGTAATTTGCACCGTGTTGACTCATTCCTACACCATGACCATATCCTTTTACGGTAAAGGCTATGGTGTCTTTTTCGGTTGTTATTGTAAAAACAGGACTTCTCAGACCAAAGGCGGAGCGTATTTGCTCCCCCGTATATTTATTGCCATTTATTGTTGCTTCAAGCACAGTGCCGCTTGGGGAAGTTTTAGTAATTTTAATTGCATTTTTAAGGTCTTTGATGGTGGTGGGCTTTGGTGAAAGGGCTTCAATGCATTTGTTAGTCCCTTCGGTGTTATATGATATTGTTGAGCTATATCCTTTTGCTGTTTTATCGCCGCTACTGTCAACGCTTGTAAGGTATGGCATTTTTGCACCCCACAGATTTTGTGAGTTTTCAGTTTTGCCGCATGAAATAGCATGAAAGGCCGCAACACAAGGCTGGTTGTTGTAATAGAGTGCTTGATTTTCGACGGCTTTAACGGCTTTTTTTAGCTTTTGCTCATATTTTTCGAAGTCATTTCCCCATTTTTCTTTTCGTTGTGCAGGGTCAATATAGCCTTGGTGCGTTTTTATATCATCACTTATGTTGCTTTGGGCGGTCGATGTTGTGTTTTTTTGCCTGATTGCATTTGTATAGCAGGCAACCGCCTGTGCCTTGAGCGCTTCCTCGTTGTAGGCAAGGGGCATTTCTGCTGCTACGCTTCCGCACACGTATTCAAACATTTCCATTTCAACCGTTTTGTTTTGGGCTGTCCTGAAAACTGCGATAGTATCCTGTTTTTTTGCCGTTGTTTCTGCTTCGGCGGAGGGCAGGTTTGTCTGTGATTTTGTCGTTATTATAGGTGCTTCGGTATTCTTAGGCATTTTTACTATTGCAAGGGGTATGCATATCATAACTATGGCAGACAGTATAATGAGTAAAGTGTAGTTTTTCATAAAATCCGTGTCCTTTGCTTTGTGAATTAAAATTAGTTGACATTATCGTTATAATGTTATAAAATAATATGAATTATTGTTTAAAAGTATGACATTATCAAAAGCAGACAGGAGTGATAATATGCATTCATATATAAAGCCTATTCCCACAGAGGATTTTTCAGATCTTTGCAGTGAGCTTAAAGAATATAGTGCCGTTCCCCCGGAATACTTTGACCGCTTTGAAGTTAAAAGGGGGCTTCGTAACCGCGATGGTAGCGGTGTTATGGCAGGTCTTACAAAGGTTTGTGCAGTTGAGGGCTACTATATTGATGACGGTGAGCGTAAGCCTGTTGAGGGTAAGCTTAAATACCGTGGTATCGACATAAACGATATCGTTAATGGTTGCGTTAAAGAGGATAGATTTGGTTTTGAAGAAACTGTATGGTTGCTTCTTTTTGGCCACTTGCCCACCAAAGAACAGCTCGATAAATTCAAGAAAATTTTAGGTGAGTCACGTGATTTGCCCGAGGATTTCATTGAAGATATGATAATGAAAGCCCCCTCACCTAACATTATGAATAAGCTTGAAAGGTCTGTGCTTTCGCTTTATTCCTATGACAGTAATCCTGATGATATTTCTATTGAGAATGTTCTCAGACAGTCAGTTCAGCTTATAGCACAGTTACCTACAATAATGACTTATGCCTACCAGGTTAAAAGAAGATATTACCTCAAAAAGAGTATGTACCTTCACCCAATTAACCCGGAGCTTTCAACGGCAGAAACAATCCTTTACCACACACGCTCAAAGCGCAAGTTTACCGATGCAGAGGCAAAGCTTCTTGATATCTGCCTTATGCTCCACGCAGAGCATGGTGGCGGTAACAACTCTGCTTTTGCTACACGTGTGCTTTCATCAAGCGGTACAGATACATATTCTGCAATTTCGGCAGGTATTGGTGCGCTTAAGGGTCCGCGTCATGGTGGTGCTAATATCAAAGTAACTGAAATGCTTAAATACCTTAAAGAAGATGTTGACGATATCACAAGTGCAGACCAGGTTGCTGATTTCTTAAAACGCATCATTAACAAGCAGGCTGGTGACCGTAGCGGTCTTGTTTATGGTATGGGTCACGCAGTTTACACACTCTCTGACCCCCGTCAGATTATTCTTAAGCGTGAGGCACTCAAGCTTGCAGAGGAAAAGGGCTATGCTGACGAGTTCAAGGCTCTTGAGCTTATCGAAACACTTACACCCGAAATTTTTGCACTTGAGCGTAATAACACAAAGAAAATTTGCGCAAACGTTGACCTTTATTCAGGCCTTATTTACGAAATGCTTGGTATACCCGAAGACCTTTATACACCACTTTTTGCGGTTGCTCGTGTGGCAGGCTGGTCAGCTCACCGTATTGAAGAGCTTATTTCCGGTAACAGGGTAATCAGACCTGCGTATAAAAACATTTCGAGCCCCAAAGAGTATGCTTTTATTGATGAGCGTGTATCCGACTTTAAAAGCTCATCAGTTTATGTTCCCATTGAAGAAAGATAAATTTTTCCGAAAGGATTTTTATTATGAATAAGCTTAAAGGTTCATCATCTTCAATCAAGATGAAATATTTGCTTTTTGTTTTTGCTACTGTTTTTCTTGTAGCATTACCTACAAGAGTATATCAGTTGCTTGCTTTGGTTAACACTAAGAACGGTTTCTTCGAAAACGCTGATATTACAGTACCTGTTCTTTATGCAGTATTGTTCGTTTTTGTGTTACTGTTTATGTTGTTAAGCTACCTCAGTAAAGAGGTACCATCACCTAAATTGCCAACAGGTAAAAACCCTGTACTTGGTATTACATCAATTGTAATGATTGGTGGCCTTGTGTGGGATATTATTTCTATTGAAAACCTTGTTGTGCCTAAAACAGGTATGGATTTCAATATGGGTATTTTTACAAGCCTTCTGAAAGCAAATATCCAGGATAATGGCGGTATACTGTTGATTTTACAGTTTGTTTTTGCAATATTTGCCATATTCTATTTCCTTGTGTTTGCTATCAGTCACCTTAATGGTAAGGGCTCATACAAGGAGTTTAAGCTCCTTGCACTTTCACCCCTTTGTTGGTGTATTACAATGCTCATCTCAAAGCTTATGAAGGCAGTCAGCTTTATTACTGTTTCAGAGCTTTTATTTGAGATTTTTATGCTTGTTTTCACAATGCTTTTCTTCCTTACATTTGCACGTATTTCATCGGGTGTGTTTACTGAGGATAGTATGTGGGGTATATACGGCTATGGTCTTTCGGCTTGTCTTTTTGCAGGTCTTGTAACTATCCCCAGACTTGTTGCGATGTTCTCAGGTCTTGAGCCTGTTGAGGGTCACAATTTCAGCCTTGCACACCTTTCAATTCTTGTTTTTGTATTCTCATACATTATTGCTTCACTCGGTGTAGGCTTTAAGGATGGCCTCATTAACAGAAAAACTGTTACAGAAATTGACTTACCTGATGAAGATATTGTTATTTCAAAGGGTGAGGGTAGTATTTTCCTTGCTGACGTTGACGCTTACGCTGAAAAAGAGGGAGAGTCTGCTGAAAATTTCTTTGAAGATGAGCCTGCTTATGCCGACGAAGACCTTCGTAGCACAGTTTCTGAAAAAAGAGCAGAAAAGGCAAAGAATTTCTTTGATGGCTTTGATGATGAAGATGATTCAGCAGAAGTTGTTGAAACTCCTGTAGCTGAGGCTTTTGAAGAACCTGTGATTGAAGCTGTTGTTGAGACAGTTGTTGAGGAGCCTGTAGCGGAAGTAGATGAGGCTGTTGAAGAGCCGGTAATTGAAGAGGTTATTGAGGCGCCTGCGACTGAAGTGGTTGTTGAAGAGCCTGTTGTTGAAGAAGTTGTAGATGAGCCCGTTGTTGAAGATATTGTTGCAGATGAGCCCATCGAATACGTTGTTGACGAGCCTGTGCATGAAGACACAGCAGCTCCCGAAAAAGAAAAAAAGACCTTCCTTAAGCGCAAAAAAGAGGTAGAGCCTGAAGTGATTAAACCCATGTCTCTTGCAGATATGAGAAAAAACAAAAAGGATTAATTTTGTAGGGTGAGGCTTATCCTGATATATCAAAGGGTATGCTTTATCTACTATGGGCAGGGGAAAATATATAATGTTTCTTTCCAATATGACAATGGCCGCCCAGCAGGTTTTGATACTGTATCTGATTGTTGCGGTCGGCTTTATTGCCGACCGTTTGCATGTTTTTGGCGAATCAACTGCCAAGCGGTCAAATGATTTACTTTTCTATATTGTTACCCCGGCGGTAATGATACAGTCTTTTATGAATATGGAGTTCAAGCTGGAAACAGCAGGTGCTTTTTTGATTGCATTTTTGTGTATGAGCGGTACTCTGACTGTTGCCAACCTTATAGCGATACCATTTTTTAATAAAAGTGGTGATAATAAGGCTGTGTTTAAATATGCCTCGGGCTATGGCAATATGGGCTATATGGCGTTGCCGTTATGTCAGGCTATGCTTGGTGATGAAGGTGTTTTTTATTGCTCGGCAGGTGTTATAGCCTTTAACATATTGTCATTTACACACGGTATATGGGTTATGACAAAGGATAAAGCTAAGGGTAAAGCATCCTTCGACGTTAAAAAGATATTTTTTAACCCCGGTGTTATTTCGGTGCTTATAGGTATGCCTATATTCATTTTTGGTATTGATTTACCGAATGTTGTAGATTCTGCAGTGAATTATGTGGCAAGCCTCAACACACCCCTTGCTATGATTTTCTTTGGCACATATATTGCCAATACCGACCTTAAAACAATGTTCAAGGTGAAAGAAAATTACCTTGTTGCTTTGCTCAAGCTTATTGCGTTGCCACTTATAATGCTTGCTGTATTGCGCCTTTGTGGTGTTACGGGTGTTCTTCTTACAGCGTGTCTTATTTCGGCATCTGTACCAAGTGCAAATAATACAGTAATGTTTTCTGCAAAGTATGGCAACGATACCGGTGTAGCATCTAAGGTTGTTACACTTACCTCTGTTTTATCGGTGCTTACAATACCTGTTATGGTGGCACTGAGCAAAATGGTTTAAATAACATATTGTAAATAATAATCTGATGAATTATAATAGAATTGCAGGTTGTAAACAGTGATGTCGGCAAGGTCGATATTAGTTAAATTATTATGAGTGAACGAGTAAATTTTTCAGAAAAAATATTATCAAACCTTGATAATTTCTTCGGTGGTGGCAGGTGTCCGCATGCGCTTTTGATTGACGGCGGTAGTGAGCTTCAGCGTACAGCATTGGCTCGCCTTGTCGCAAAGATGATAGTGTGCTCTGAACCTGAGCGTACGCCTTGTGGTACTTGTGAAAACTGCCGTAAGGCAGATGAAGAAATTCACCCCGATATTATTATGGTTACAAAGCCTGATGACAGAAAGTCTTTTGCAAAAGCAGATGTCAAAAAAATGGTGGCAGACGCTCACCTTACACCAAACGATTCTGATAAAAAGGTGTACATTATATCTGAAGTACAGCAAATGACTGAAGAAAGTCAGAACCTTTTACTAAAAATACTTGAAGAGCCGCCATCATATACGGCATTTATACTTACTTCACATACGGCAAATGCAGTTATTGGTACGGTTTTATCAAGAGTTTCACGTGTACGATTAGGTAAAAGTGAGGATACCGAGTATAGTGAAAGGGCTACGCAGGTTGTACGTGACCTGTCACAAGCGGTAAATTCACCCTATGAGTACGATAAAATAAAAGCAACAGCCCCCTGTGATGGCAACAAAAAGCTTACTGTTGAGGTGCTTGAGCTGTTTACAGCGGTGCTCAGAGATGCTATTGCCCTTAAATCAGGTGGCAAGATTTTATTAAATGATTTTTCACAGCAGAGTGAAACTTTGTCACAAAGCAATACTTTAAAAAGATTGTTGGATATGTATGACGTTGTTTGCGGACTTCATCGCTCCGTTGACAATAATCCGAATTACACGTTGCTTTCGGCAGTTCTCTGCGCAAGATTATAAAATTAACGGAGAGTTTTTATGGCAGAAGTAGTAGGTGTACGCTTTAAAGAAAATGGTAAAGTGTACTATTTTGACCCTGATAAAAAGAATTATTCAAAGGGTGACAACGTTATTGTTGAAACTGTGCGCGGTATTGAGTGCGGTCAGGTTGCAACAGCTAACAACACAATCAGTGATGAAGAAATAATTCACCCCTTAAAAAAGGTTGTAAGACCTGCAAATAAAGAGGATATCAAAACACTTGAAAACAATCGACGTAAAGAGGCAGAGGCTTTTACCTTCTGTGAAAAAAAGGTTGAAGAATTAGGCCTTCTTATGAAGCTTGTTGAGGTTGAGTGTACCTTTGACGGCAGCAAAATATTATTTTACTTTACTGCAGATGACAGAGTTGACTTCCGTGAGCTTGTAAAGATACTTGCAGCGCAATACAGAACACGTATTGAAATGCGCCAGATTGGTGTGCGCGACGTATCAAAAATGCTTGGCGGACTTGGTATTTGTGGCAGACCCTTCTGTTGCTCACAATTCCTTGATGATTTTCACCCTGTATCTATCAAAATGGCTAAAGAGCAAGGTCTTTCCCTTAATCCTACCAAAATAAGCGGTACTTGTGGCAGACTTTTGTGTTGCCTTAAATATGAGCAGGAGTCATACGAGTATCTTAATAAAATCACCCCTCGTGTAGGCTCTGTTGTTGATACAAAAGAGGGTAGGGGCACAGTTACTGAAAGCAACCTGCTTACAGGTAAGCTTAAGGTTAGTCTTGACCGTCGTCCTGAGGCTCTTCCTGCGGAATATAACCGCAAGGAAGTTAAGCTTGTACGCAAGCCAAAAGTAACACAGGAACCCGAAAATGAGTCAGATTTGGTAGAATGAACATATTTTGACATCAAAAAATATACAAAATAGCTATTGATTTTATAAAAATATGTGCTACAATAAAACAAAAAAAGCAAGGAGGTAACACAAATGGCATACAAAATTACTCACGCTTGCATTTCTTGCGGCGCTTGTGCAGCTGACTGCCCTGTAGAGGCAATCTCTGAAGGTGATGGCATCTATGTAATCGACGCTGACGCTTGCATCGATTGTGGTGCTTGTGCAGGTTCTTGCCCTGTAGGTGCTCCTGTTGAAGACTAATTAAATATTTGTCTTTATTCCCCGTTTTCTTCGGAAAACGGGGTTTTGTTTTTTATAAAATAAAAATACAATAAATATTGTAAATTTTTTTATAAACTATTTGTTTTTTAATAAATACGTGTTATAATAAAGCGATTATGGATACGTATCACTTGAATTAAGGGGTGTTTTATATGTCAATGAATAAATTTATTGATATTACAGACTTCACAAGAGAAGAATTGCGTGAAACACTTAACCAGATTACATATATCCGTGACAACCGCAGTATGTATGCAAATGACCTTGCCGGTAAAACAGTTGCGGCTGCATTTTATAGTGAGCCAAACCTTAATCAGACGGCAATATGCTCTGCTACTGCGCATATGGGTGGTACCGTTGTTGAGTATAAGCCTATGGAGGGTATTTCGTTTAAAGACAGCATCAGGGCTATGAGTGCCACTAATGATGCTATTGTAATTGACCACCCTTTAAAAGGTGCAACAAGGGCTGCTTCGCTTTATGCTACCGTACCTGTAATTAATGTAGGTGATGGCGGCAGGGCATACCCCATAAGGACCCTTGCTGATATTGCCCAGGTGTGGTTAGATAAAAAGCACGTTTCAAATATGAAAATAGGCTTTTTGGGTGACTTTACAGATAATGCTTGTGTAAAAGGTCTTCTTCAATGCCTTAATCTGTACAAGGGTAACGAGTTTTACTTTATATCAGTAAACGGCAAGCCCCTGAGCGATGATTACATAGCGCTTATGGATAAGCGTGAAAAACCATTTGTGGTTTTTGATAATCTTTTTGATATTCTGCCCGAGCTTGATGTGCTTTACGTAACTAAGGTAGATAAATCCTCGTTTGATAGTGAAATTATGTATGAGGCCCGTAAGCACAACTTTACACTTGATGAAAGATTACTTATGACAGCTAAGCCTGATTTACTTGTTTTGCACCCGTTCCCAAGGGGTGAAGAGCTTTCTGAGTCTGTAGATACTGACCCGAGAGCAGGCTACTTCAGGGGGCAGGAATTGTATATGGTTGCCTGTAAAGCGGTTTACACCAAAACAATTTCAAAAAAAATAGGTAAGAATAACACCACAGAGTGGGAGGACCCCACACATGAGAGTGTGTGCGGTAAGGCAGACTGTATAACCTCAACTGAAAAGTATCTTCCGCCACTTTTCAAAGAAACGTCTGACGGCAGACTTATTTGTAAATATTGTAACGGAGAGTTAAAGCATGAATAAGAGCATTCTTGTGGTGAGGGGCTCTGCCCGTAAAAAAGGCTATACAAACCTTTTATGCGATGAAATTTGCAATATTTACAAAAATGATAGTGTAACCGTATTTGATGCGTATGCTGAAAATCCGTTGCCCTGTACAGGCTGTAACTATTGTGAAAAAGCGGGTAAATGCATTAACAGAGATTTAGATAAATTTTTTGAATGCTTTGAAAACGCAGATGTTATTATTTTTGCGAGTCCTGTTTATAACGGCACGTTTACATCACCCGTTAAAACCTTGTTAGACAGATTTCAGGTTTATTACACAGGCTTTTATGCAAATGGTAAGATGCAACAAATTAAAAAGCACCGCAAGGCATACCTTGTAGCTGCTTCAGGCAGAGATGGTGAAAAAGCATTTGATTATATGCAAAAGCAGCTTGCATGCTCTTGCAGTATATTAAATATTCAGTTAGTACAATCCTTTTTATGTCCGTTTACGGATACTGAGCCACAGTATGAAAAGGCTCTCAGCGAAATTATAAGGAGCTTACATAATGAAGAAACGCAGAAATAGAATAACGGCTTTAATACTTTGCGTAGCAATTCTTTTCGGGGCATTGTGCGCAGGTGGTATTGCCGTATCTGTTACAAACGGGTTGTTTAAAAATAACACACCTACATACATAAAACTTGGTACAGAGCTTACGGGTATCATCAGAAGCTCTGATGACTACGAGGCATATATGTTTGACGTGGCAGAGCCGGGTACAATTGTAATAAAGCTTAACCACGAAAATTTTATGGACTCTACAAAATCAGGTTGGACTCTTTCGCTATACAGAGTGCTTAACGAGTCAGAAAAGGTTTATAAAGAGGTCGCTTATTTTGAATCCTTCTGGAGTGATATGACTTCTGACTGGGGTGAAACCGGTCTTGATAAAGGTACTTACCTGCTTATGGTAAATGCGGGTGCTTATTTCCTTGAAAGTGAATACACTCTTTCAACAACCTTTACACCAACAGATACCTTTGAGCGTGAGTTTAACGATACTAAAGAAACAAGCACATACCTTCAGGTTGGCTATGGTAAGTATGGTGTATCATCACGCCGTACAGAGGGTGCTGATATCGACTGGTTTGCCTTTGACCTTGCTGAGGATAGCTGTATTGATATTTCATTCAACCATCCCGACGGCACATTCCCACAGGTTGGTTGGACAGTTACTCTTATCAATGAAAATAATGACAAGATTACACAGTTTACCTCAAGACTCACAGAGCTTGTTATGAAAACGGGCGCTATTGGTCTTAAGTCGGGCAGGTATTACGTTTCTGTTGAGCCACAGACCGAGCTTTGTAAGACATATACACTTGTTGTTGGTGCTGATAAGGCAGTTAACCATGAGTTTGAGCTTAACGACAGACCTGAGGAAGCAATAGTGCTGCCACATAACTTTGCAATCAGCGGTAGCCTTGCTGACAGATTGCTCAGCCTTGATAAGGACTATTATAAATTTACCGTAGAAAAGGACGGTTACGTTGACCTCACCTTTAGTCACGAGCGTCTGGATGGTAACAAGAATGGTTGGAATATAAGAGTATTCAAGCCTATGGCTGACGGTACATATTATGAGCTTGTACGTAAGGTTTCAAAGTGGAATGATGATGGTATCACCATTAAATCATTGGGTCTTGCGCCGGGTGATTATTACGTATGTATTGATGGCGACTCAATGGCATATAACTCTGCAACCTACTCATGTAAGTGGCAGTTTACTGAACACAATGCCTTTGAAAGTGAGCCTAACAGCACCTACGCTACGGCAGAGAATATTGATGTACGTAGTTACTACTATGGTGCAATAATTTCATCTGACGTTACTTATGATGAAGATTATTACAAGTTTACCTTGGATACCACTTCAAGAGTTTGTCTTGAATTTGGTCACGACAGAAAGACGGGTAGTAACATCTGTTGGGTTGCAAGTATCGTTGATACAAGCGGCAAGGCTAAGTGTACGCTTAAATCTGCACTTAACGAAGGTCTTCTTTCAACCCAGGTTGTTGAGTTGCCTGCAGGTACATACTACGTTAAGGTTGAAACAGGTATGTACGGTTCAGAAATCCCCTATTATTTCAAAGTGGTAAAATAATATGAGGTTCAGAAAAATTCTGGCGGTTGTAGTGGGTGTGGCAATACTGATGCTATCAGGTTGTCTGCCCTCTGCACCACGTAACAATAAAAGCGGTTTAATTGCTGCATCATTTTATCCTGTGTATGTTTTTGCATTGAATATAACTGACGGGGTAGAGGATTTGCAGGTACAATGTATGGCAGAGCAGAATGTTGGTTGTCTGCATGACTATACACTTACCGCAAAGGATGCAAAGCTTTTGAATGATGCTGATGTGCTTGTAACAAATGGTGCAGGTATGGAAAGCTTTATTCACGATTTGAGTGAAACTGCAGATGATATATATATTGTCGACTCCTCACAGGGGATAGATATTCTTTGTGACGAGGGTGGTCATTCAACCCATAGTGAGGACCATAATGAAGAGGGTCACAGCCATAATCATCAGCATAGTGAAAATGCTCATATATGGATGTCTGTTGAAAATGCAAAGCAGCAGGTATGCAATATAACTGACGGTCTTTGTCAGGTTTACCCACAGTATAAGGATGCTTTTTGTAAAAATCGTGATATGTATATTGCGCGGTTAAATGCTTTGCAGAGTGAAATGGCAGCTGCATCTGTGAATATCAAGGGCACAAGGGTTATCACCTTCCATAATGCGTATGAATATATGGCGCAGGATATGGGCTTTGAAATAGTAAGCACCATTGAAAGTGACCACGGTGGTGAGCCTTCTGCTAAAAAATTGGCAGCCTTGTCATCAGAAATAAGTGAGCATAGTGTAAAAGCTATGTTTATTGAACCAAACTACGAGGGTAGTGCAGCAAGTATTTTGTCTGCTGAAACAGGCGTTGATGTTTACACGATTAACCCTGTATTAAGCGGTTCAGATGTTAAAACAGCATACGAAGATATAATGCGACAAAACATAAAAATTATTTTAAAGGCGGTGAAATAAATGGCGTTCGAGAACGGCTGCGGTCTCTGTAAAATTCAGATTAATAATATAAGCGTTAAAAGAGGCGGCGAGGTTCTTCTTTCGGATGTTTCATTTCACTTGCATTGTGGTGAGCTTACAGCGGTTATCGGTGTAAACGGTGCAGGTAAAACCACACTTGTTAAATCAATCCTTGGTGAAATCCGTCATGAGGGTCAGGTTACGTTTGAATCCCATCACGGTGATAAAATTAATAAAATTACAATTGGGTACGTGCCACAGCACCTTGATTTTGATAAATCTGCACCCATTAGTGTTGAGGATTTTCTGCTTGTTGGCAGAACAAACCTGCCTGTGTGCTTCAGCAGAAAAAAGAAATTATCAAAAGAGCTTGATAAGGATTTAGAGTCTGTTGGTTGCCTTGAATTAAAAAACAGAAAATTAGGTGAGCTTTCGGGTGGTGAGCTTCAAAGGGTAATGCTGGTAAATGCGTTACACCCCTTGCCTGAGCTCCTTATATTGGATGAGCCCGTTTCAGGCGTTGATGCTACGGGTAGTGAGCAATTCTATAAAGCCATAATGAATCTTAAAAAGAATTATCATATGGCTATTGCCATTGTTTCACACGATTTAGGTATTGTTAAAGAGTATGCAGATAACGTTGTGCTCATTAATAAAACCGTTCTTAAAAGTGGCTCTGCCCGAGAGGTTTTTGAGTCACCTGAATTCAGTCAGGCGTTTTTCAGTGTGCCGGAAAGGTATGGTGAAAAATGAGTAGTATTTACGATATTATTTCTGCAGTATTACCTTTTGCCTGGGCAGATTACAAATTTATGCTTAATGCATTGATTGCTGTTATGCTTATTTCACCCCTTATGGGTATTTTAGGTACAATGGCGGTCAACAACAAAATGGCATTCTTTTCAGATGCTTTGGGTCATAGTGCCTTTACAGGTATTGCACTCGGTGTTTTGTTGGGTATAAAAAACGAGTTAATTTCACTTATAGCCTTTGGTGTGTTTATTGCGCTTATAATAACTCGTGTTAAAAACAGGGGTAACACCTCCTCTGATACGGTTATAAGCGTTTTTTCGTCAGGTAGCGTTGCTTTGGGACTTCTTGTTCTTTCCTACGGGGGTAGCTTTTCAAAGTATAATTCATACCTTGTCGGTGATGTGCTTAGTATTACAAAGGGTGAAATTCTTACGCTATTTATTACGCTCATTTGCGTTGTTGTTATATGGGCGTTTATGTATAACAAGCTTCTTGTTATTTCTGTCAACCGTGAGTTGGCGGCAAGCAGAGGTATCAAAACCTCGCTTTATGAAAATATTTTTGTTATTGTGGTAGCCGTTGTGGTTATGCTTTCAATAAAATGGGTGGGTATTCTGCTTATTAACTCCTTGCTGATATTACCTGCCGCTTCTGCCAGAAATCTGGCAAAAAATTCAAGACAGTACCTTGCGATTTCTGTTGCAATTTCACTTGTAAGTGCAGTATCAGGCTTACTTGTGTCCTTCTATGCAGATACATCTGCAGGTGCTACTATAGTTACAATTTTAACTGTGGTATTTTTCATTACTTATATTATTGGTTCAAGAAAAAAATAATCCCGAAAGGAATGTATATAAATGTTATTTTCACAGGATATCGGCGTAGATTTAGGTACAGCCAATACTTTGGTTTTTGTTAAGGGTAAGGGCATTGTTATCAGGGAGCCCTCTGTTGTGGCTGTAGATGAAAGAACAAACCCCAAAACAGTTGTTGCTGTAGGTGCAGATGCTAAAAGAATGATTGGCAGAACACCCGGCTCAATTACTGCGGTAAGACCTATTAAGGATGGTGTTATTGCCGACTTTGATATGACCGCAGATATGCTTAAGGCATTTATCAAACGTGCTATCAGTAGTTCACCCTTTAACCGTGCAAGGGTTATGATTTGTATCCCGTCAGGTGTTACAGAGGTTGAACGCAGAGCTGTTCACGATGCTGCAAAGAGTGCAGGTGCAAGATACGTCAGCCTTATTGAGGAGCCTATGGCTGCTGCTATTGGTGCAGGTCTTCCTGTTCTTGAAGCAACAGGTAGTATGATTGTTGATATCGGTGGCGGTACTTCTGAGGTTGCGGTTATTTCACTTGGTGATATTGTTACTTCAAAGTCAGTAAGGGTTGCCGGTGATAACTTTGACGAGGCAATCATCTCTTACGTAAAAAGAACCTTCAACCTGCTTATAGGTGAGCGTTCTGCTGAAGATATCAAATTAAAATTAGGCTCTGCATACCCCTATGAGGGTGAGGCTGCTATGGAGATTAAGGGTAGAAACCTTATTGACGGTCTTCCCAAATCAGTTGAGATCACAAGTGAGCAGGTTCGTCAGGCTCTTGCAGATCCGGTTGATGAAATCCTCGACTCAATCCGTTATACATTAGACAGAACTCCCCCGGAGCTTGCTGCAGATATTATTGAAAGAGGCATCACACTTACAGGTGGCGGTGCACTTCTCAGAGGTCTTGATAAGCTTATTGCTGCTGAAACAGGTATGCCTGTTAAGGTTGCTGAAAACCCCTTGGATTGTGTAGTTAATGGTACAGGCATCTGTCTTGAAAAAGACTTACTTGGTTTTAATGACAGATAATTTTGAGTTTATATAAACTATAAAGGGCTGAAATAATGAAAAGATTTTTGCAAAGCGGTAGCTTTAAGACACTTGTTGCAATAACAGTTGTTGTTTTGCTGGGTGTTTTGTGTGCGGCAATAAGCCGAAACGCTTCGTCACCCGTAACCACCGCTATAGGTACTGTTTTTTCGCCGTTGCAAAGGCTGTCGGCGTATATTGCAGATAATTTGAATGATGTTGAAGCGTCTTTTGAATCCTCTATTATTTACAGAGCTGAAAATGCAGAGCTTGAAAAACAGATTCAGGAATATCGCAAAAAGCTTGTTGAATATGATGACCTTAAAAATAAGGTTGATGCATATGAAGAGTTTTATGGCGTTAAACAAAAAAATCAGGATTTTGAGTTTTGCTACGGAACTGTAATATCACGTGATGCGGCAGATGCTTATGATTCATTTGTGCTTAATACAGGCTCAGGTGATGGTGTTGAAATAGGTGACCCTGTAATATATGGTGAATATGTTGTGGGTATAGTTAAAAAGGTTAATTATTCATCTTGTGTTGTTTACTCTGTTCTTGATCCCAGAGTAAATATAGGCGCATACGAATCAGGTACAAGAGAGTACGGTTACTTAAGCGGTGATGATAAGCTTTATGACCAGGGTATGTGTAAGCTTTCGGGTCTTGATTCCTCAACATCTATTGTATCGGGTGGTATGGTATGCACGTCAGGTGCAGGTGGCGTATTCCCCAACGGACTTATTATCGGTGAAATAGTTGCGGTAAAAAGTGATGATGTTTCTGCAGGCTATTATGCAGAGGTTAAGCCCTTTGCCCAGTTTAATGAGATAACAGACGTTTTTGTTATTACCTCATTTGAAGGTCAGGGTCAGGGTGAATTTCAGGAATAATTTTAAAATTACTCAAAGGAGGTGAGCCCCTTGCGATATGATAACAATAAGCCTAAAATTATACGTTATACAATTTATGCAGTTGTGATTATTATCACAACCCTATTACAGAATTCACGTGGGGCTTTCCCCGAGATTTTCGGCGCAAGGGCACTTGTTGTGTTACCCTTGTGCGTAGCAATTTCAATGCACGAGCGTGAAATTGCGGCGGCAATATTTGGTGTGGCTTCAGGTGTGCTGCTTGATATATGTACCGCAAACGACGGATTTAATTCTGTGGTGCTTATGTTGCTTTGTGCGGTGTGTAGCTTACTTATAAGCCACTTTATGCAGAATAACGTGGTTACGTCACTTGTTCTTTCTGCAGGTACGATTTCTATATATAACATTCTTTATATGATTATAAATATCGGTCTTTCCGGTGGGGGTAGTCCTGTAAAGCAAGCACTTTTGTTCTATTTACCCTCAGCGGTGTACACAATGCTTTTTGTTCCTGTGTTTTATTTTTTGGTCAGGTGGATTTACACAAAAGCAGAAGAGTCAGGCAACAACTGATACAGAGGTATTGAAATGTCTATTGAATTGCGTAAAAAGAGAATAGTTTTCGGTATCATCGGAATAGCAGTAGGGTTTCTTATGCTTATTGGTGCCCTTGTTAAAACACAGTTGATTGATGGTGATGAATATAAGGCGGCAGCAAAAAGCCTGTCAGTTTCATCAAGCAAGGTAACTGCATCGCGTGGTGAAATACTCGATTGTAATGGTAACCCCCTTGTTGTAAACCGACAGGGTAACTCTGTTGTGTTCAAATACACCGAATTCCCTGAGGCAAAGGACCAGAAAGCACGTAACGAGCTTATTTTTTCACTTATAAAGCTCTTTGAAGAAAAGGGTCTTGAATGGATTGACAGATTACCTATAGTTTATGTAAATAACAAGCTTGTTGTTGATAAAAATAAAAAAGCGGAATTCACCTATATGGTATCAGAAACCATGCTTGAATTAGATAAGGGTGAAAAATCCACCCCTGATGAGTGTCTTGATGCACTTATAAAGCGTTATGGTCTTGAGGGCTATAACAGAGCAGATGCAAGAAAGATTGCTTCTGTATGCTTCGGTATGAAATACCTGTCATTCTCAACTGTGTCACCATACACCTTTGCGGAGGATGTTCCAACAGAAATTATTTCTATTATTATGGAAAAAAGCTCAACATACCCTGGTGTTTCAGCAGAGAATGTAAGCTATCGTGAATATGCCGATAAAAAAAGCTTCTCGCATCTTTTAGGTGTTGTTGGTTCAATCAGCTCTGATGAGTATGAGAAAGAAAAAACTAAATTAGATGAAAAGCTTAATGACGATTCTCTTACAGCATCTGAAATATCTACTCTCAAAAACAGTGCTTATTCACTTGATGATACCTATGGTAAAAGCGGTATTGAGGGTACAATGGAGCAGTATCTGAGGGGTACAAACGGTATAAAAACAACTACTACCGCTTCTGACGGTTCAATATCTGAGGATTACCTTATTAAGCCTGTGCAGGGTGATACAGTTGTTACAACAATAGATGCGGGTCTTCAGAGGGTAGCGCAGAATGCCCTTGCAAAAATGCTTATTGATAACAAGAATTCATATTACTTTGATACCGCAGGTGCAATGGTTGTGCTTGATTGTAATACAGGCGCAGTTCTTGCGGCAGTAAGCTTGCCGACTTATGATATTACAACTTACTATAAGGACTATGATAAGCTTGCAAGTGATAAGGCAAGCCCATTGTGGAATCGTGGCTTGCAGAGTGCGTATGCACCCGGCTCAACAATGAAGCCTGCTATTGCTCTTGCAGGTCTTGAAGAGGGCACAATTAATATTAACAGCGGTTATCATTGTGGCGGTGCACTTGTTGTTGAGGATCAGACCTTTAACTGTCTTTCAAACCATGGTGGCATAAACGTTACGACGGCTATACAAAAATCCTGTAATATCTTTTTCTTTGAATTAGGCAGAGAATTAGGTATTGATAAAATGAATAAATACTGTAACCTGCTTGGCCTTGGTCAAAAAACAGGTATAGAATTACCTGAGGCAGAGGGTATGCTTGCAAGTATTGCAAACAAAGAGGCAAACGGTATGGTGTGGAACCCCGGTGATACTGTTCAGGCGGCAATCGGTCAGTCTGATAACCTTTTTACTCCGCTTCAGCTTGCAAACTATTGTGCTACAATCGCAAATGGCGGTACAAGATATCAGCCATACATTATCAAATCTGTTTTATCATCAGATATGTCAGAGATTGTTTATGAAACACAGCCTACTGTTATAAATACTCTTAACGTTAATAAAAAGAATCTTGATATTGTAAAACAGGGTATGCACCAGGTTATTGACGATAGCTGTGAAATCTATTTTAAGGATTGTATTGTTGATGCTGCAGGTAAAACAGGTACATCACAGCTTAACCGTACCACAGAGGGCGGAGTAAGTATGAAGTGCAATAACGGTTTCTTTATTTCGTTTGCGCCATACGATAACCCTGAAATTGCTATTGCTATTGTTGCTGAAAATGCACTCAGCGGTTCAAGAACATCTCAGGCGGCTGTGCCTGTTTACAACTATTATTTCGGGCAAAAAACAAGTGTTGATACAGCCCGTATTCCTAATACACTTATAGGGTGATAAAATGAATATTATTGCAGTTGCGTCTGCAAAGGGTGGTGTAGGTAAATCTACATTCTGTTGCAGTGTGGGTAAAATGCTTGCCCTTCACGGGCAAAGGGTTTTGCTCGTTGACGTGGATATTGGTGTAAGAAGCCTTGATATCCTTTTAGGTGTTGCCGAAAAAACAGTTTATAACTGGGGCGATGTTATCAAGGGTAACTGTGAATACAGAAAAGCCGTTACTGAAATTTCAAACGGACTTTACCTTATGGCTGCGCCTATTGATTTTTGTGATGAATATACTATTGAGTCTTTTAAAGCTATGATTTATAGCTTTGAAAAGGATTTTGATTATATCTTGCTCGATGCACCCGCAGGTCTTGAAATTGGCTTTAAGCTTTGCGGTGGTGTGGCAGATTGTTGTATTGTAATGTCAACACCTGACCCCATAAGCATTCGTGCAGCAACATACGCGGCACAGAATATGCGCTCAATGGGTATTAAAAATATCAGATTGGTAATTAATAAATTCAATAAAAAAATACACAAAAAAATTAATGTTGATGAATTTATTGATACTGTCGGAGCACGTTTTTTGGGTGTTATACCTGATAGTGAAGAGGTTTATCGCCTTGTGAATGGTGAAAAAATACCATACAGAAGTAAGGGTAACCAGGCATTTTTAAGAATTTCACAACGTCTTGAGGGTAAAAACGTTCCCTTCCGCGTTAAAAATTTGTGATTTTACCATTGACTTTTTTGTTGATGGTTGTATAATAATGTTGCTTGAAGAAAGTAGCTACACTTCATGCCGAAAATAAAACAGGGGAGCTGACGGACGTCGGCTGAGATAGAAAACATCCCTTTTCTGACCCTAATAACCTGATGCGGATAATGCCGTCGTAGGAAAAATATTCTTCCGGATTCTTCTCCCTATGGCAGTGTTACCGCCGTAGGGAGCTTTTTTATTCGGAGGAATTTTAATGGAAAAACTTACAAAAAATCAAAAAATCAGACGTATTGCCGAGAGTGCAATTATGTTGGCTCTTGCAACAGTTTTATCAGAGTTTGCTGTGTTTAAGCTACCGCATGGTGGCAGTGTAACCCTTTTCAGTCAGGTGCCTATGATAGTCATTTCTTATCGATATGGTATAAAATGGGGCGCATTTTCAGGCTTTGTAATGGGTGTTATTCAATTGCTTTTCGGTTTAAGCAATTTTTCTTACGTCAGCGGTATTGTGGCATATCTTATATTGGTTTTTGCCGATTACGTAATAGCCTTTGGTTGTCTTGGCTTTGGCGGAATGTTTAGGAATAAGATTAAAAATCCCGCTTGTGCACTTGCTCTTGGTGGTGCTGTTGTCAGTATTATAAGATTTTTGTGCCATTTTATAAGTGGTGTTACAATCTGGGGCGATTATTCAGGCGGCGCAGTCAGCGCTGTTTGGTATTCAATTACATACAATGCGAGCTATATGCTGCCCGAGCTTATTATTACAATAATCGGTTGTAGCGTGATGGGTTGTATGGTTGACCTTTCTTCACCCGAAATAAAGGTAAGAAAGCCAATGGAAAAATCAAAATAAAGTAAAAAATTTGTAAACCTCCTTAAGATATGCCTAAAACTATTTGAATTTTATAAAAAATAGTGATAGAATGTTATGGTATATCTGAAAGGAGGTTCCTTTTATGAGTGAAAAAGACTTAGAGCTTAAAAATGAACAGAACGATTCAGCAGATGAAAATGCTGAGTTAGAAGAAAAAGCTGCAAAAAAATTCAGCGCTGAAAAATCATACAAAAAATCAGAGCTTGATGAAGAGCTTGAGATACTTGCGCAGACCTTCCGTGATGAATTAAAAAAAGCACAGGAGGAGCAGGGCGAAGAGTTTTTTGATGATGAGGATGACATAATACCTGCCGAAGACCTTTGTGAGTGCTGCGGTGAAAATCGCAAGAGTGATGCTTATGGTGAGGGTTACCCTTATTGTGAGGATTGCCGTGATGCTATGTCCAGATATCCCTTCAATTGGTCAAATTTACTTGTCACCGCTGTAATTCTTGTTCTTTCTATTGTATCCGTTATGACGTTTTTCGGCGATTTTGATGGTTATTATGCTGTATATAACGCAAAAAAAGCCTATTCAGAACGCAAATTAACAACTGCAGTTACACAGTATGAGGAAGCTATAAGTATATTCGATGATGACGATATTAATGCAAAAAAAATTCGTCTTGAATGTGCAGATGCTTTATATGACAGTATGCCCCAGGGTATATCGTCAATGAACAGAATAGAGGATTTGATTTCAGGTGCATTTTCAGATTTTGAAAGTAAGCTGATTATCAATAAAAAGTATGTTGATATGCGTGACCGGGTTATGGTTATGTATGGCACTATGCAAAAATTTTATGTGGTCATAAACAATTCAGAGTATGCAGATATTGAAGATGATAAGGTTTATGAACAAGCCATGACCGCTATTGGTAAAATCCTTGATGAGCAGATTGAGGTTAAAACAATAGATGGTGATAGCAGTAATTCATATCCTGCAGATGAGTCTATAGTGCGTTTTTGTCAGTTTATGTTTGCCTATACCGCAGGAAAGCACGATGATTCTTATAAATATATGCGTGAGGTTGCCGACAAAACCCCCGATTATTTGTGGTTATATGCCTATGAGTTGGGCTTAGTTGATTCTCAGTCAGGTGATTATAAATCGGCAAAGGCACTTGCAGAAAAAATCTATAATAACAATATTGAGGATTATGGCTCTTATTGCGTATATTCCGGTGCTGAAAGATTGGCAGGAAATATTGATAATGCCATTGAATGGGCAGATAAGGGTATTGAAAATGTACCTCAAAATACTGAAATCAGACGTTGTAAGGCTATGGCTCTTGCGATGAAGGGCGAATATGAAGAGGCTGAAAAGGTTCTTGGTGATGCTCTTGCTATTGAGGAGAATACTTTGCTGAGCGTGACGTTATTGGTTGTAGAAAATGAGTTAGGTAAAGCAGACACCGTTAAAGAAATGAAAGGTTACTTCGAGGAAAATGGCATAGAATTGCCACAGCGTACACAGGATTATCTTAATGGTAAGCTTACTATTGAAAAATTGTTCGGGGAAGGTACAGGTGATATAGAATGACAACAGTTTATGTAGTTACACGTGTTCTTGCATTCTTTGGCACATTTTTACGTACCTTCTGGGAGCATCTTGTTTGCAGAATATGTAAAATCCCTGCAGAGGATGTTCGAGCATTTAAAAATGACGAGCTTTGCGGTCACGTTGAGCACGAAATAATCAAAAAAACAAGCCACGCTTTTCTTATGTGCTGGTTGCCCTTTACCCTTAATTTTACTATAGGCACAATGTTTTTACTTACAGGTGCTTACAGATTGTTTTATATTGGTGAAATATCCTTAACAAGCATCGGTGTTTGGTGGTTAGGTGTTTCATGCCTTGCTAACTGCACACCTTCTTTTGAAGATATGCTGGCGTTTAAGGATTGTGTATATGGTGGTAGTAACAAGGTGCTCAAAATAATTCTCGCGCCGTTTTTCGGGGTGGTTTGTTCAATGACCTGTCTTGAAAAATACTCGCTTACGTTTATTTTATCAATAATTTACTCAATGGTTTTCCCCAATATTATAACTGTGTTATTCCCTGTATTACACAAGCTTGTAGTTCTTTTTGAAATATAAAAATTGCCCGAAACATTTTGTGTTTCGGGCATTTTTTACATTATGTTATCATAAATCATAACATCGTTTTCGGTGAAGTCAGTTATGATTCCGTTCCTGTGCTCTGTTGAGAGTATAGGGGCTTTAGCTACCATTGTGATGTTCCATTTAACGTTAGGGTAAATTTTACCGATATAATTTGTGCATATAGCGATATCGGGCTTTGTTGCTTTTAAAAACCCGACTGATGACGAGCCGAAATATCCGTGATGGCCTATTTTTAAAACATCAACATCACCGATTTCTTTTCCGTAAAGCTGTTCTAATCCTGATGTACCTGTAAAATCAGCCCCAAGAAAAGCTGATTTATTACCTTTATTAAGCTTAACGCCGATACTATTTGCATTGTCGCCCTCGTTTACTAAGGTGGTCGGGGTAACGGTGTTGAAGAACTGTACTTTAAAATCACCAAAATTAAAGGGTGCAGAGGGTATGCTGCTGACTATGGGGATGTTTTTGTTGTCTAATGCGGAAACTATGTTGTTATATGTCTGTTTATTGCCCCATGCCTCAGCTTCGGTTTCGGTTAAGGTGTTCCCGTTATAATCTTTAATGTATGCCTTTCCTATGGATATTTGTTTGTCGTTTATAATTTTTTCAAAGTTGCCTGAATGGTCATAGTGCATATGAGTGGCAAGTATGAAATCAAAATGGATTTGGCTATTTTCATTTGCACATGCTTTTTTGATGTAGCTTAAAACCTCATCGCCATAGTCCTCGTACGCTGTCTTTCTTCGGGGGTTTTCATCACCCTCGCCTGAGTCAATAAGGGCAAATCTGCCGTTGCTTTCAATTATTATACAGTCAGAGTTTGCTGTGTTCAAAAAATGGATTCTGTCTGCGGTTGTTGATTTTTGGTGTGTGTAGGGTTGTATTGTCAGGCTGTTTACGTGTTTATTGTCAAATAATATAGTTATAATATCAAGCACAAAAACAGAAACCATAATTGCAGTTACAACCCAGGTAGCAATTACACGCGCCATCTTCTTTTTTCTTTCGGTAGTCATAGCTTTTCCCCCTTTCTGCGGTTAAAAAGCTCTGTAACCACCCATAAAAATACACATAAAATAACTGCAAAAAATACGGGTAAAATTACAAACGAAGCACTGCAAAGGATTAACAGTAAAAGCTTGAAAACACTCTTTTGTTTTAGTGTAGCTGAAAGTGGCTTGAAAGAGGTCTGCTGCCATGCAGAAACAATAAGCATAGCCCCGACACAGGGTAGGGGAAGGCGACTTATAAGTGAGGGGCACAAAAGGATAATTGCAGTTGAAATGATTATTGTCACTAAAGGTGCAATAATCTTGTAATGCCTTGTGCCACAAGGGATAGTGGGCTGAACTGCAAAAAAACCGTACTGTTTATTTACCTGATGATTTTGCAGTAATGCGTACAAGATAAAGCCTGTTGCAATACCTGTGCTGATAAGACCCCATACAACAGAAATATCAGTGTAATCAAACATATTGCTGTTAAAATCAACCATTGAATATTCGTTGGTTGTTGTATGTTCAGAGTCGGGGTTTAAAATAAGATTAAGTACAAACGGAATAGCAACCGTAATAAATTCTGCAGGAATAATATTTTTTAGCTTACGGAATTTAAAGGGGTACGTAATCATAGTGAATAGTGTAATTGTACCATATAAAAGTCCTCTGAAATCGGGGTGAAAGCCTAAGGAACGGTAGGATTCAAGCATTTCAAGAGGGGTAAAGCCCGATGCACCAATGCCGAAGTATGTGTTTGTAAAAAGTATTGTGGCGCAAAGGGCAAGACCTATAAAGCAACCACCTGAAACAAAGTCGGGGAGCTTTTTGCCTTTTGTGAGTTTATTTAATATGAGACAGATATAACCGCCAAGTGCGAGGCTTATGACGGCACCGGCAAATGAGTTGAATTGTAATAAAAAGAAAAAAATCACAGCAAAAAGGGGCGAAGGGGTATAGATATAATCTTTCTTGATTGAAAAAAAGGTGAACAGAATAATTCCGATTAACGCAACAAAAACACCTTGGTTAAGTGCCGCAGAAAGGCATAGGCAATATGCACCTATTGAACCTGCAGCTGTTAAACCAAAGCCTGTTTGATTTATAAGATTGTGAGCGTCGATTTTTTTCATAAAAATTACCATATCACGTTAAGTTTTATACCATTTTACAGCATTTATGCAAAATAAACAATATTAATATTAAAGTTTTTTGCTTATATTATTTCCATTTGTGTTAAATGTGTTGACATTTTCTTTAAGTTAATTTATAATAATGTGGACTAAATGCGAAATAGGAATGGAGTGCGCATATATGAAAATGACACCTATCAAAAAGATAATCCTTGGTATCGCTGCTGCATGTATTGCTATATCTATTATTACAGCAAACAATATGGCATCAGTTATGATGCTCCTCGCAAGCAGAAATGCAGAGGCTAACATTAACCCCGAATATGTTATTGTTGAAAAGAAGGTTCAGGTTACCAGATCCAGTGGTGGTTCTTCAGGTAGCTCATCAACCGGTTCATCATCAACAGGTTCATCAAGCAGCTCATCGGGTAGCTCAGGCAGCTCAGGCAGCTCCAGTAGCTCATCAGGTAGCTCAGGCAGCTCAAGCAGCTCATCAGGTGGCTCATCAAGTGGTTCATCATCTTCAGGTGGTTCAGGTGCAACAACACCCGGTAGCAAGCCTGAGTCAAAAGCACAGATTGCAGAGCTTTACAACAAAGCCCTTAATAATGCAAAAGCAAATGCTAAAAACGTTGTTCGTGTTAAAGACGGTGCAACAAACTACAACAATATTGTAGAAGCAGGCGGTCTTTCAAGTGCAGCATCTACTCTTATGGGTGCATTTATGGTTGGCAGCAAGGATGAAATCCAGGCTAAGAACGAAGCTTGGGATAAATCAAAGCTTCCCCCCGAAGGTGCTAGCGCTGCTCTTGCAGAAAGTGGCATCAAAAGTGCAGAGTGCAAAGAAGAAGGCGATTACTATATCCTTACCATTACAGGTAATGACGAGGTTAATCCCAAGTCAGGTGGTCCTGGCGTAGGCTCTCTTTGTGGTGTTATTCAGGAGTCAACAATCACAGGCTCTATCAGCTCTGTTCCCGGTCTTGAATTAAATAACATTTCAATCGCATACGAGAATGTTACAACAATTGCTAAGATTGAAAAGTCAACAGGTAACCTTGTTGCTCTTACAATCGACGCTCCTTGTATCCTTCAGCTTTCAGCTAAGTTGGCTGTTATCAGCATTGACAATGCAAAGGTTGGTATCGGCGTTTACACCGAGTACACAATGACATATTAATTATTGTTAAATAATACTTAAACACCGTCTTCGGACGGTGTTTTTTAATCATAATTAAGGAGTTTTATGTTGGATATTATATCTGTAAAGGGTATTGAAAAGTCTCTTGATTCTTCCCTCAAAGGTAAATTGAATATTGAAATAAAAGAGTGCTCTGAGTCAACAAACGACGATGTAAAAAATCTTGCCCGAAATGGCGGTTCGGAAGGCTCTGTAATAATTGCCTGCCGTCAGACAAGTGGTAAGGGTAGGCTTGGCAGGGCATTTTTTTCACCTGATAATACCGGTGTTTATATGAGCCTTTTGTTAAGGCCCGATTTAAAGCCCGAGGATGCAACCCTTATTACAACTGCCGCCGCAGTAAGTGTGTGCAAGGCTCTTTCACAAATGGGGGTAAATAACTCTGCAATAAAGTGGGTCAATGATGTTTACCTGAATGATAAAAAGGTTTGCGGAATACTTACAGAAGCGGGCTTTGATGCAAGTGGTAAGCTCAGCTTTGCTGTGCTTGGTGTGGGGCTTAATATGTATGAGCCCACGGGCGGGTTCCCCGATGAAATTAAAGATATTGCAGGCGCTGTTTTTTCAGAAAAACAAGAGGGATTGGAAGATAGATTTATAGCCGGATTTCTCAATGCATTTTATGGATTTTATGTTGATATTACATCGAAAAAGCATATAGCAGAATACAAAAGGCTTTGCTTCCTTTACGGGCGTGAGGTTGATGTGATTAAGGGTGATTCTGTAAGGCAGGCAAGGGTGTCGGGTCTTGATGATAATTGTGGCTTGATAGTTGAGTATGCAGATGGCGAAAAAGACGTATTAACCTCGGGTGAAGTGTCTTTAAAAGTAAAAAAATAAAATTTATATATTATATACAATAAAATTGCGAATAAATTAGTTAAAGTCAAGCATTAAAATTTGCTTAATACTATTGCAATTATTGAAAATCTGTGCTAAAATACATCCGTATATAGAGTAGTATGTATTACTATCGTTATCTAATTAGGAGGATTAATATGAAAGCAACCAAGAAAATTGTTTGCCTTACCCTTGCTGTTATAATGGCGGGTCTTGCATTTGTTATGCCGGTTAGCGCTGCACAGACATTACCCCTCATTATGGTTAATGGTATTGGCTCTACACCCCTCTATAAAAACATTGATACACCCGAGGAGCAGCTCGTTTTCTCAGGTGACGATGCGTTCCTTGAGGGTTTAATTACTGATGTGGGTGGTGCATTTGTAAGCAGTCTTATCCAGTTCGGTATCACAAAGAAGGACTACAACAAATTTGCAGATTCATTCTACCCTGCAGTTAATAAGTACGTTGCAGACCTCGGTTACAATATTGACGGTACACCCGTTAATGCTACTGTTGGTTATAAAGAAAACTTCAAGCCTATGTCAGAATACACAGAGGAAGAAAAAGCTATCCTTAGTGAGTTTACATATGCATATGCTGAAAAGTACGGTGAAGAGAACGTTTATAACTTCTGCTATGACTGGCGTGAGGATCCCATCACAATCGCAGCTGAGCTTGCAGACTTTATCGACACAGTTTCACCCAATGGTAAGGTTAACGTTGTTGGTATGAGTATGGGTGCAAATATTGTACTTGCTTATATTGCAGAGTTTGGTGGTTCAAGACTTAATAACGTTGTATTTGCTGCACCTGCATGGCAGGGTACAAGCCTTTTCGGTAACGTTGTTACAAACAACCTTGAAATTGATATTTTCACTGTTGAAAACTACCTTGTTCAGTTAGCAAACATAAGTGCTGCTACACATATCACAGCTTTCATTATTTCCTATATTGCAAGTGAAAAAGGTCTTTCACACGAATATTTCGGTGATATTAACGCTATTTTACAGAATATTAATCCTCGCTTATATACAGATACATTTATTCCTTACTTCGCAGGTATGCCCGGTCTTTGGGCACTCGTTCCTCAGGAGGATTACGAAGCAGGTAAACAGTTTATTTTTGGTGACCACGAAATTGCTATTGACCCCGCTTACGAGGCAAAGCTTGATGCATACCACAAAATTCAGGGTAATGCAAAGCAGGTTATCGAGGATGCAAAGAAAGAGGGCATGAAGTTCTCTATCGTTTGTGGTTACAACTGCCAGATGATTCCTATCAGTGAAGAATATGAATCAAGTGATACAATCATTGATACAAAGTATATGAGTGGTGGCGCAACTTGCGCAAAATACCTTCAGGCACATGATGACTGGGGTAAGGTTTACTCACAGAAGATTAAAGATGGTCACAACCACATTTCTTGGGATTCAAAGGTTGATGCTTCAACTGCTATGTTCCCTGAGAACACATGGTTCATCAAGAACTTCCAGCACAACAACTTCAACCGTGAGAATGGTTCACTTGATCTTGTTATGTGGCTCCTTGGCCAGACAAGACAGCCTACAGTATTAACTGACAAGGCTAACTATCCTCAGTTCTTCCTTTACAACACATACAAGAAAACAACAAAGGCTATGCCTTATGGTGAAATTCTTGGTGACGTTGATGGTAGCGGTTCAGTAAACACTCTTGACGCAAGACTTGCTCTTAAGATTGCTGCAGGTCAGGTAAGAGCTACTGAAGCACAGATGCTCCTTGGCGATATCGACGAAGATGGTCAGATTGCAACAACAGACGCAGCTGATATCCTCAAGATTGCTGCAGGTATTCTTGTTTGATTAAATCATAAACAAATTCCCGATTGAGTGTTAACTCAATCGGGATTCTTTTTGTGTTATGGGGGAGTGGGTTCACTCCCCGTTTATTATTTAATTTTAAGTGCAAGTTCAATAACACGTTTTGCGGTTTGTTGCATTTCGCCCAAGGTTATACCTTCGGGTTTTTTGTATGTCTTAAGTAATGTGCCGTCAGGCTTTCTTTTACCGGTACGATTACCACCGGGCATAAGCACGTCAACACCGGCACGTACTCTGTAAGCGTTGTTGCACATCTGAGGGAATTCGGGTGATTTGCTTGACTGCATCCACCAGTCAGTCATTACAAGACCCTTAAAGCCCCATTCCTTACGTAACAGACGGGTGCAAAGGTTGTAGTTGTAGTGACCCCATACGCTATTGATTTTGTTATATGAGGTCATTATGGTGTATGGGTCAGATTCTTTCACGCATATTTCAAAGCCCTTAAGGTATATTTCACGCAGGGCTCTTTCTGAAAGGCGTGAGTCAGTTTTGTTTCGGTTAGTTTCCTGGCTGTTACAAGCAAAATGCTTGGGACAAGCCGCAACACCATTTGACTGTACACCGCGTACAACTGCAGCTGCAGTTTTGCCTGTAATAAGTGGGTCTTCTGAATAATATTCAAAGTTTCTGCCGCAAAGGGGACTACGATGAATATTCATACCGGGCGCTAATAAAATGTCGGAGCCTTTTACAATCATTTCACCACCGACTTTTTCATATACCCTTTGTGCAAGGTCTGTGTTCCACATAGCGGAAAGGCTTGTGCCGATGGGCAGAAGTGAACAGCAAGCGCCTATACGGATACCTGATGGCCCATCGGTTGTGATAATGGGTGGAACACCCTTGTCGCGAAGTGATTTAAGCACACCGCCCATAGCGCCTGCATTACCCTTGTTGCCTAAAGGACTATCCATAGTGTAGTCACCACGGCTGATGGCCTCTAATTCAGTAAGACTGAATTGTGCAACAAAATTATCAATTAATTGAGGATTCTTTTTGACATCATCAAAAGTGATGGGTTTATCTGCTTTTGCAAGCTCCTGGGGTAAATTATCAAGGATAATCTTTTTAAGATTTTCTTCAGAAACAGGTGTTTTCTCATAATCTACTGTAAGGTTACCTGATTTTTCAGTTGGTACAATTCTATTAAAGCCTTCTATAGGCGCACAAACCTGTTCGTGCTTTGCAATAACCTTTGTTTCAGGAACAGAAAGTGTATAAACTCTGTCACAATCGCGGACATTATTGCCAAGGTAGAAATCATAGTTACCCTTTTCAAGGATATAACAGTTTTTATAACCCGATTTACCGCTATCGTCATAAGATGCAATATAGTAAAGGGGTACAGTAATTTCAATTTTCTGTGCTTCACCATTGTTGAGAGAATCGCTTTTAGCGTATCCGCAAAGAACCTTGGCGGGCTTGCCAAGCTTACCCTGTGGTTGTGAAACGTAAAGCTGTAAAACGTCCTTGCCACAGAAATCAGATGTATTTTCTGTATTAAAGGTAAAGGTAAGAACATCTTCACCCTCAACAGCATTTATAAATGATTTATTAAACTGTGAATAACCTAGGCCGAAACCGAAGGGGTATTTCACCTTGTCCTTTGCGAAGGTTTCAAAGTAGCGATATCCAACGTAAATATCCTCGGTGTAGTTATTGAATTCTCTTTCACCAAAATCCTTGCTGCAGGGGTAATCATCATAAGAGAGGGCAATTGTATCTGCAAGTCTGCCTGAAGGCTCTTGTGCACCAAGAAGAACATCTGCAAGGGAATTGCCACTTTCCATACCGCCCTGCCAGGGGATAAGGATTGCAGAGTCACCCTTAAGGCACTCATCCTCCCAGCTCATATCAATAATACTGCCTATGTTAAGCACAACAACAGTTTTCTTGAATGCAGAGCTTACACGCTTGATAAGTGATTTTTCATCATCTGTAAGGTAATAGCTGCCTGCTTCAAGCTTGTTTTCTCGGTCCTCACCTGCAGACCTGCCGATGAAAACAACTGCACAGTCGCTCTTTTCAGAAGCGCTTTTAATTACCGATGTTTCAATTGGCATTTCAATATAATAAAGTGGCCAATGGCCCCAGAATCCGTGGTCAGGGGGGTTCTTTTCGCACCATTCTTTGTAAATGTCAGCAAGGTCTGTGTTAAGCTTTGCACCGCTGTTAATAAGACCTTCGACAGGATTTACCGTATAGGGCTTTATAACGTCACCGCCTGAGCCGTAGCCAACGAACATATAGTCATATTGCACTCTGCCGAAAAGTGATATTACATCATCCTTGCTAAAGGGTAAAACGTTGTCATTACGTAGTAGTACAGTACCCTCAGCTCCTGCCTTACGCAGAAGCTCCGGCATACCCTCGGTAACAGTTTTGTCAAGGTTATCAGTTAGCTTTGCCTCATTTTGTGAAAGACCGTTTATGACAGAGCCAACCAAATTAAAAGTCTTGCGCTTTATTTTTTCTGAAATGTTCATAAAAAGAACTCCTTATTTTTATTACATATTATTATACAATAGGGATTTGTGGTGGTCAAGGTGTGAAAAACATCGCAAGGATGATGCGAGTTTTAAAGAATAAATAATGAAGAATGAAAAATAAAAAACCGTACACAAACGTGTACGGTTTTTGGAGCTGATAACCGGAGTCGAACCGGTGACCTCATCCTTACCAAGGATGCGCTCTACCTCCTGAGCCATATCAGCAAATGCTTTTTGTAGCAAGTGATATTATACATAAGAGGGGCGTTATTGTCAAGGTCTTTTAAAATAATTATTCTCTCCCGTTGTAATGAAAGGCCATGTTTGTTATAATGTAATATATTATAATAAAAAGGATGTTTTCCGATGTATAATTTCTTCGTTGATGAAAGTAATCGTCAGGGTAATTTTTACTTTATAACAGACGATGACTACAACCATATAAAAAATGTTCTCCGTATGAAGGAGGGGGACAATATTCTCGTCACCTCTGAGGGCAACAGTCACCTGTGTGCTCTTAAAGAATTTTCGGGGGATTGCGCCGTTGCCGAAATTGTAGAAGAGAATTATCAGGATACCTCTTTACCAATAAAGCTATACCTTTTTCAGGGTCTGCCAAAGAGTGATAAAATGGAGCTTGTTATTCAAAAGGCGGTTGAATTGGGTGCCGAGGCAATTATACCTGTTGAAATGAGCAGATGTGTTGTAAAGCTTGACGATAAAAAGAAAAAGTCAAAGGTTGCCCGTTGGCAGGCTATTTCTGAAAGCGCCGCAAAGCAGAGTAAACGTATGTCGATACCCAAGGTTTATGATGTTATGTCATATAAACAGGCTCTCGATTTTTCAGGTAAGCTTGATATACTTCTTGTGCCCTATGAGTGCAAGGATGGTATGGTATCCACAAAAAACGCACTTCAAAAGATAAAAAGCGGTATGTCTGTGGGCATTATTATCGGCCCGGAGGGTGGCTTTGACGAAAAAGAAATTGCACTTGCAGAGGAGCAGGGTGGTTTGACAATTTCGCTCGGTAAGCGCATTTTACGTACTGAAACTGCTTCTGTTACAGCCCTTTCAATGTGTATGCTTTATGCAGAAATGGAGCTTGACAAATGATAAATTTACCACAGCAATTTGCTGACAGAATGAAGGTTCTTTTGGGTGATGAATATAATGATTATTTAAAGGCTCTGAATGAGCCTCCTGTAAGGGCTTTCCGCGTTAATACTGATAAAATTTCTGTTGAGGATTTCGAAAAAATAAACCCTTTTAACACAGAAAAAATCCCCTACGTTGAAAACGGGTTTTATTTTACCGACGATAAAATCGGTAACCACCCATACCACCATGCAGGTATGATTTACGTGCAGGAGCCGGGCGCTATGGCACCTGCAGAATGTGTTGAAATTAACCCTGATTGGCGCGTGCTTGATATGTGCGCCGCACCTGGTGGTAAAAGCTCACAGCTTAAAAATAAATTAGGTGAAAATGGTCTGCTTGTATCAAACGAGATTGTGCCCTCAAGGTGCAAAATACTTACGGGTAATATTGAGCGACTCGGGTTTGAAAACGTTGTTACAACCTGTATGGATTCAGGTAAAATTGCCCGTCTTTTCGAAAACACCTTTGACCTTATAATGATTGATGCACCCTGCTCGGGTGAGGGTATGTTCCGTAAGGAGGAAATTGCTGTTACCGAATGGAGCGAGGATAATGTTAAAAACTGCGCTCAAAGGCAGAAAGAGATATTGTCAAATGGCGTAAAAGCACTAAATAACGGTGGATATATTGTTTATGCAACCTGTACCTTTTCGCTTGACGAAAATGAAAAAATCGTAGATTGGTTTCTTGAAAATTACCCTGATTTTGAGCTTGTAAGAGTTAACGAAAGGGTTGAAAAAAGCACCACTGACGGTATAAAATTTGATGGCTGTAAGTGTGAAAATATCAGTTTTTGCCGTAGATTTTACCCTCATAAAGCCAAGGGTGAGGGTCAGTTTATGGCGGTGCTTCACAATACAAGCAGTAGTTGCTTTTTGCCCGAAAAACCAAGAAAAAAGCCAATTAAAATCGACAGTGTAATCACAGATTTTCTTGATGATACGCTCGTAGAATATGACTCATCAAAGGTGTTGATGCATAAGGGGAATCCCATATATTTTGACCCTGATTTTTCTGTTGACGGAGCCACTGTTTTTGCTTGCGGTGTTACAATTGGTGAGGTGCGCAAAAATTATATTCAACCACATCATCAGTTCTTTATGGGGTTAGGTAAAAGCTTTAAAAGAAAAATCAATCTTTCGCCCGAAAGCGTTGAGATAAAAAAATATCTTCACGGTGAAGAGTTTGAAACAGATTGCCCCAATGGTTGGGCGGTTGTTATGGTTGATGGATGCTCAATTGGTGGTGCAAAGGTAGTAAACGGCAGAGCCAAAAATCACTACCCTAAAGGATTAAGAATGAAATAAAAAAATTACTCTTGTTCAAGTGAACAAGAGTAATTTTGCTTTAATGGTAATTATTCAACTTCTGTGAAGCCCTGTGCAAGCAAATTGGTTTTTGAACGAGAGTAAGAGATTTCTGTTGCACCAAACAAGCTTTGGTCAACAAGATCTAATTCAACTAATTCGTCAATATGCTCACTGGCATCATTAATGACAAATGTTTCTGTAAATATGTCGTTGTCAATTTCGTATGAGTATTCAATGAAATCATATTCGTCGAATTTTTCTTCTACATCAGTAATAGCAGATTCTAATGTAGCTTCATCTACATTTACGATGCTGGCTGATGATACCTGTGTCCATGATTTAACTATATCACCATCACAGTAATAGGTGAGTGTGTTTGTTAAGCCTTCTGCAGTTGTCTGAGTTAAAACGTGAATATCTGCAGCTTCTACAGCATCTTCGGGTATTGTTTCGATGTCAACATCATATTCACCAAATGTTTCAACAGGTGCATAGCCATCATATGTTGAATCATCACCGCTACTACCGGCAATACCAATGATAATTGCTAAAAGAACAATCGCACCAACAACAATACCGATAATCATGGGAGCTTTATTTTTAGTGGGTGTGGGTGGAGCAAATGAGGGGAATGGCTGCTGAGGAGCACCAAATGGTGGCTGTTGAGGAGCACCATAAGGAGCTTGCTGAGCAGCACCATAAGGAGCTTGCTGAGGTGCATTAAAAGGAGCCTGCTGAGGTGCACCATAAGGAGCCTGCTGAGGTGCTTCTTGAGGAGCCTGAGGTGGAACCTGCTGAGCCTGAGGCTGAGCTACACCACAAAACTGACAGACAGCACTATTATCGGGAATTTCTTTTCCACAGTTTAAACAAAACATAAATATACCTCCAAAATCAAGGATTGATTATTAATCTGTTAAATTTTATCACGATGTAAAAGTGTAAGTCAATATATAATGCGAAATATGTAGAAATTAATTTAAAATTGGCGAGTATTTTGCGTAATTTTTTGAACTTCAACTATTCCATTTTTACTATATATATGATATACTCTATAATATATAATTATAATTAAAATAGGTGTACTTTGTTTTTGTAAATACGGAAGGAAAAATTAAATGGCAAAAATAATTTCAGTTGTTAACCAGAAGGGCGGTGTGGGTAAAACCACAAGCGCCGTTAACCTTGTTGCTGCTTTAGGCGCTATGGGTAAAAAAATACTTCTTGTTGATATAGACCCTCAGGGCAACACCACAAGCGGTTATGGTATTTCACGTAAAAATCTTGCGGCAACGTCATATGAAATACTTATTGGTACAAGCACCGCTCGTGAGGCAGTAATCAAAACAAAATTTCAGGGTGTTGATATAATTCCCTCAAACATAAACCTTGCAGGTGCAGAGCTTGAGCTTGCTGTTATGGACAAGCGCGAGGCACTCCTTAAAAATGCACTTGCAACTATTCAGGAGGAGTACGATTACATCTTCTTTGACTGTCCGCCATCGTTGGGGCTTATTACACTTAATGCCCTTACAGCATCTGACAGCTTTATTGTTCCCATACAGTGTGAGTACTACGCCCTTGAAGGTCTTTCACAGCTTATGGCAACCGTAAGAACAATCAAAAGGCTTTACAACCCTTACATAGAGCTTGAGGGTGTGTTGCTTACAATGTATGACGGCAGACTCAATCTTACTCAGCAGGTTGTGGCAGAGGTTAAAAACTTCTTCCCCAAAAAAGTTTATGCAACGGTTATTCCCCGAAATGTTCGCCTTTCAGAGGCGCCTTCATTCGGTGAGCCGGTAATATATTACGATAAAGCCTCAAGGGGTAGTGAAAGCTACACCGCCCTTGCAGAGGAATTTTTGAAAATGCAGAAATAAGGTGAAATAATGGCAGTTAAAAAATCCGGTCTTGGCAGAGGGTTTGATGCAATTTTTGCAGATAACTCCCTTGAGGACCTTTCTGTAAATTCGGGTGCAGTCAAGGTTAAGCTTATTGAGATTGAGCCTAACAGAGACCAGCCCCGTAAGGTCTTTGACGAATCGGCGCTTAATGACCTGGCAGACAGTATAAGTCAGCATGGTGTTCTGCAGCCCCTTCTTGTACGCCCTATGGCAGATGGCGGTTATCAGCTTGTAGCAGGTGAACGCCGTTGGCGTGCTTCAAGGCTTGCAGGTCTTACAGAGGTGCCTGTTGTTATTAAAGATTTAACTGATGCTCAGGTAGCAGAGTTAGCGTTGGTTGAAAACCTGCAACGTGAAAACCTTAACCCTATGGAAACTGCAAATGGTTTCAAAGAACTGGGCGATAAATTCGGTTACACACAAGAAGAAATTTCAAAGATTGTTGGTTGCTCCCGTTCTGCGGTAGCAAACGCGTTAAGACTGCTTACCCTTGCAGATGAGGTTCAGGCACTTGTAAGCAACGGTGAATTATCACAGGGTCACGCAAAGGCAATACTTTCTGTTGAAGATAAAGACTATCAGACAGAGCTTGCAAAGCTTGTTGTTAAGGAGGGTCTTTCAGTACGTGAAGCTGAGCGACTTGCACGTAAGGCTTCACAAGAGCCTTCAACAGGTAAAAAGACAAAGAAACGTAATCCGTATTATGATGAGGTTGAGCTTGCTTTGTCAGATGTGCTTAAACGAAAGGTTACAGTTACAAAATCAAGCAAAAAAGGTTCGTTAGAAATCGAATTTTTTGATGATGACGATCTTAAAAAGCTTCTTAAAATATTTGATGAATAAGGATAGGTAGTTGAAATGATTGATATTAAATTTTTAAGGGAAAATCCCGATGTAGTTAAGCAGAATATTAAAAACAAGTTTCAGGATAAAAAGCTTGAGCTTGTAGATCAGGTTATTGAGCTCGATGCCGAAAGCCGTAAGGTTAAGGGTGAGGCAGATAACCTCAGAGCTTCAAGAAACAAAAACAGCAAAATGATTGGTGCGCTTATGGCACAGGGCAAGCGTGATGAAGCAGAGGAAATGAAAAAGCAGGTTGCTGCTGATGCTAAGCGCCTTGCAGAGCTTGAAAAGGCAGAGGAAGAGCTTTCACAGAAGGTTAATGATATAATGATGGTGATCCCCAATATTATTGACCCATCTGTACCTATCGGTAAGGATGATAGCGAAAACGTTGAAATCGAGCGTTATGGTGACCCTGTTGTGCCTGATTTTGAAATTCCTTACCATCGTGAGATTATGGAGTCATTTGAGGGTATTGACCTTGATAGTGCAGGTCGTGTTGCAGGTAACGGCTTTTATTACCTTTGTGGTGATATTGCAAGACTTCACTCTGCAGTTATTTCGTATGCACGTGACTTTATGATTGACCGCGGCTTCACATACTACATTCCACCATTTATGATCAGAAGCAACGTTGTAACAGGTGTTATGAGCTTTGCTGAAATGGATGCTATGATGTATAAAATTGAGGGTGAGGACCTTTACCTTATCGGTACAAGTGAGCACTCAATGATTGGTAAATTCATTGACACAATCGTACCTGAAGAAAAGCTTCCTCAGACACTTACAAGCTACTCACCCTGCTTCCGTAAAGAAAAGGGTGCTCATGGTATTGAGGAGCGCGGTGTTTACCGTATCCATCAGTTTGAAAAGCAAGAGATGATTGTTGTGTGTAAGCCTGAGGATAGCCCCTATTGGTTTGATCAGCTCTGGAAAAACACAGTTGACCTCTTCCGTTCACTTGATATACCTGTAAGAACTCTTGAGTGCTGTTCAGGTGACCTTGCAGACCTTAAGGTTAAGTCAATCGACGTTGAGGCATGGAGTCCCAGACAGCAGAAGTATTTTGAGGTTGGCAGCTGTTCAAACCTTTCAGATGCTCAGGCAAGACGTCTTAAAATCCGTGCAGGCGGTAAAGAGAAAAAATATTTCCCCCATACACTCAACAATACTGTTGTTGCTCCACCCAGAATGCTTATTGCATTCCTTGAAAACAACCTTAATGAAGACGGTACAGTTAATATCCCCGTTGCATTAAGACCTTATATGGGTGGTAAGGAAAAGCTTATACCCACAGTATAAGTTTTTAATGCAAAATGCAGAATGCAAAATTAAAGGGCGCAAGCGCAAATTATAATTGATGTTGCGCACATAAGCCTACAGTAGTGAACGCATTTATGCGTTCAAAAACAAAACGCAAAAGGTATAGTTATGTACAAAGATAAACGAGAAGATAAATTTAAAGAACGTAAAAGAGATTTTCAGGACAGAGATGATTTCAGGGCAGAAAATGAAAATCAGCCTGACAAAGATATCATTTTTGGCAGAAACTCTGTACAAGAGGCAATAAAGGCTGAGCGCCCCTTAGACAGCGTACTTGTTGTAAGGGGTGAGCGTTCAGGCTCTATACCCAAAATTCTGGCAGATGCTAAAACTGCAGGTATACCCATTAAAGAGGTTGACCGTAAAAAGCTTGATTTTATGTGCGGTCACGGCAACCATCAGGGTATTATTGCAGTTGGTGCGGTTAAGGCTTATTCATCTGTTGATGATATCTTTGCCACAGCCGAGGAAAGAGGGGAGCCACCCTTTATCATTGTGTGTGATGAAATTGAAGATCCACATAACCTTGGTGCTATTATCAGAACTGCTGAGGCATCAGGTGCACATGGTGTAATTGTTCCCAAAAGACGTAGTGCATCCTTAAGCTTTACTGTTTCAAAAACATCGGCAGGTGCAGTTGAGTTTATGCACGTTGCACGTGTTACTAATATTCCGCAGACACTTGAAGAGCTTAAAGAGCGTGGCTTGTGGATTTACTGTGCGGATATGGACGGTGAAACCTTCTACAACGCCAACCTTAAAGGTGCGGTTGCACTTGTAATCGGCTCTGAAGGTAAGGGCGTGGGCAGACTTGTGAAAGAAAAATGCGACGTTGTTCTTTCAATGCCCATGAAGGGCAAAATAAATTCCCTTAACGCATCAGTTGCGGCAGGGATTCTTATGTATGAAATTTCAAAACAGAGAGATATTTGAGTTTTATAACTTTAATATTTATTGTGAGGAATAAAAATGGCTGACGAACGTAAAACATCAAGAAAATGGTCTTTAGAAGAAATTGATGAGCTGTTGCAGGATAGCGGTATGCTGCCCCGTGACAGTGATTCGGTTATTGATGTTGAAGATGTTGCCCCTACACCAAAGGCATCACCCTTCAACCCCAGACCTGCTCGTAATGACAGTATAGACCATCAGATAAAAACCCAGGTAATTGAACGCTCTGACAGCGTTGCAGAGCCTCAGGTATATGGTAACTTTGTCAGCGAAAAATATCGTGACCGCTTTTTTAACAAGCCTGTACAGAACTTGCAAAAAACATCAGAGCACGCTATTGTGCCACCTGAGGAGCAAAAGTACGAGCGTAGCGGTTTTGTGAAAAAGAAAAGCAATTTTGACAGTACAAATGAATTTTCACCTGTGCCCAATCTTGTGCCTGACAACAAGGTTGATAACAAGCTTGCATCAGGTAAAACCATAGTTTTTGATGATAAAAAGCACACCCGTACAATCGGGCTTCGCTCTTTGGCGGTTACTGATGGTGATGCTCACGATATTGAGCTACCACCTGAAGAGGATGATGCTCAGCTTACCTTTGAGGGCTTCAATAATGAAGAGGTCAACATTGTTGACGAGCAAGAGGTTGAAGCAGAGCTTGTAAGAAAACGCCGTCAGAAGGTTAGCTCGTTTACTATTACAGGTGAAGTGAATGTACCACAAGAGGAAGAAGCGGTCAAACGCTACGGTACAGATGAATATCGTACTGCAGACGATAAATTTAAGGTTGCTTATTACCTCAAAAAGAAAAAGAATACCGCCCTTGCAGGTGCGGTAGTGTGCGGTATATGCGCTGCAATTCTTGTAATACTTTCGCTTATTGCAAAGGGATTTGCAGATGGTGGTAAAATATTTGCGATCCTTTCGATAGCAATTACAGCTGTTCCATTAGTAGTGAATATAGGCTCAATGGCAGAGGGCATCAAGTCTGTTGCAAAGCTGAAATTCAACAGATTTACAGGTTGCTTTATGGCAATTGTTGCATCTGTTATTCAATGTGTTGTGCTTATGCTTACAGATGCACCCTTCGAAAATGGTATAAGTATGTTTTGTGGTGCTGCAGTATTTGGGCTTGGCCTTAATATGGCAGGTGAGTACTACGAGTTTAAACGTATTTCACGTAACTTTACATACCTTGTAAGTAAAGATGATATTTTTTCTATTTCACCTATTGAAAAATCTGAGGTGGCATTTGAAATCGGCAGGGGACTTCTTCTTGACAGTCCTGCTGTGCTCAGCTCACAAAAAACACTTTTCCCCGGCAGATTTATTGAGTTTTCACGTAACAGCTACCCTGCAGATGAGTTGAGTAATAAGCTTATACCAATAAGCCTTGTGGCTTCACTTGTGGTCAGCTTTATAACCCTGCTTATTTCAAAGGATGTTCGCAATATGGTAACCGCATTCAGTGGTTGTATCTGCCTTAGTGTGCCATACCTTACCTGCCTTGCAGATAGTATTGCAATCAGCAAGGTGTGTAAAAAGCTTCGTAATAAGGGTGCGGTGCTTTCAGGCTGGCAGGCTTTTTCAAAGTGCGAAAATGCCAATGCACTTGCCATTGATTCTGCTGATATTTTTGATAAAGAGGGCGGTAATGTATACGGCATTCATCCATTCTATGATATCGGCATTGACGAAGCGATTATTTATACTGCCTCTCTTCTTATAGCATCAGGTGGACCTTTAGGTAATCTGTTTAACAGAGTTATTGTGGGTGAAAAATCACTTCTTCCGCCTGTTGATACCTTGGCTTATGAAGATAAATTAGGTCTTTCTGCCTGGATTTTTAATCGTCGTGTACTTGTAGGTAGCAAGGATTTACTTAGAAATCACAATGTGGAAATACCCGACCTTGCCCTTGTTGAAAGGCATCTTTTTGAGGGCAGATACCCATTATATCTTGCTATTGACGGCAAGGCGGCAGCGGCATTCATTGTTTCATATGATGTTGATTCAAGTAACGCTAAGCTCCTTAAAACAATTGAGTCTGACAGTATATCATTACTTGTGCGCTCAGATGATGCCAACCTTACTGATGAAATGGTATCACGTAAATTGTTGCTTCCGCAGAGTGGCGTTAAGGTGCTTTCTGCTGTGTCAGGCGATTTGTATAAGAATTATGTAAAGGAAACTACCTCTACCGCCGATTCACTTCTTGTGCATGACGGCTCGGCTCATAGCTTCCTTTATGCTATAAAAAGTGCGCTTTCTCTCGGCACCTTTAAGCAGGTGCTCAAGGTTTTTCAGACTATTGCTATGGGTATAGGCATTGGCCTTGTAGCGGTACTTTCATTCGTTTCAGGTCTCGGCCATCTTAACTGTGTACAGCTGATTATCACCCAGGGTATATTTACAGCCGTTACTGTAGGTACAGTATCAGGTAGTCACTTCATAAAAAACTTTGAGCGTCGCAAAAAATAATTTGTTTATCAAAGGTCATCGGCATCCTGTACAGGGTATGTGCCGTTAAGCGGTACACCTGTATATGAACCGTTTACATCTGACACAATGTTGGGGTCAGACAGTTCTTTTGATTCAATAACCTGTTGAGCCTTTGATTTATCATTTTTAGCCATTATAATCACCTCGGATATAGTATTACTATTTTAACTTATATTAAACCTGAAGGAGGAAAATCAAGTGAAATATGCAGATTTGATTTCTCAGCTTACCTTAGAAGAAAAAGCAGCTCTTTGCTCTGGTAAGGATTTCTGGCACCTCGTAGATATTGAACGCCTCGGCATACCTTCAATTATGGTTACTGATGGCCCTCATGGTCTCAGAAAACAAAACCAGGATAAAACTGCTGCAGGTGATATTCTTGGTAACAGTGTACCTGCAACTTGCTTTCCCCCTGCGGTTGCTACAGGCTGTACATGGAACCCTGACTTAATTTACGAAATGGGTCAGGCCCTTGGCGACGAGTGCCTTAAAGAGAATGTCAGCGTTCTTTTAGGGCCGGGTATCAATATTAAACGTTCACCCCTTTGCGGCAGAAACTTTGAATATTTTTCAGAGGATCCTGTTGTGGCAGGTACTATGGGTGCTGCATTTATCAATGGTGTGCAGAGTAAGGGTGTAGGTACATCCTTAAAGCACTTTGCCGCCAACAATCAGGAATGTCGCAGAATGACAATCAGTACAGTTGCTGATGAAAGAACACTCCGTGAAATCTACCTTACAGCCTTTGAAATTTGTGTTAAAAATGCACAGCCCTGGACTGTAATGAATGCTTATAATAAAATCAACGGTACATACTGTGCCGAAAATAAATGGCTCCTTAATGACGTGCTTCGTGAGGAATGGGGCTTTGAGGGAATTGTTGTTACCGACTGGGGTGCAGAAAATGAGATTGTTGACGGCATCAAGGCCGGTCAGAATCTTGAAATGCCCGGCTCAGGCGGTTATGGTCCTGATAAGCTCGTCAAAGCGGTGCAGAATGGCACGTTAGATGTAGAAATATTGGATAAAAACGTTGACAGTATTCTTGACCTTATAATGAAGAGCAAGGAAAATCTTAAGGATGATTATGAATGCGATATGAAAAAGCATCATGAGCTTGCTCGTAAGATTGCAGCCGAGGGTATTGTTCTTCTTAAAAATGATGATAAAATACTGCCCCTTGTAAAAGAGCAGAAGATTGCTGTTATAGGTGAAATGGCAAAATCACCACGTTACCAGGGTGCAGGTAGCTCGCTTATTAACCCTACACAGCTTGATGATACCTATAGTGAGCTTCTTAAAAATAATTATAATATTGCCTATGCACAGGGCTATGATAAATCAACAGATGTGCCGGATGACAAGCTGATTGCTAATGCGGTAGCCCTTGCTAAAAAGGCAGATACTGTACTTTTGTTTATTGGTCTTACCGAGATTTATGAAAGTGAAGGCTTTGACAGGAAGCATATTAATTTGCCACCCTCACACAACAAGCTGGTTGAAGAGGTTGCAAAGGTAAATGAAAACGTAGTTGTTGTGCTTTCAGGTGGCTCCGCGGTTAGTATGCCTTGGCTTGGTGAGGTTAAAGCGGTTGTTAACGGCTTGCTTCTTGGTCAGGCAGGTGGTTCTGCTATTGCAGACGTACTTACAGGTAAGGTTAACCCTTCAGGTAAATTAACTGAAACCTACCCCTTAAGCCTCGATGATACCCCTGCAAGAGAGAATTTCCCGGGCAGACAGCTTACAGTTGAATATCGTGAAAGCATTTTTGTCGGCTACAGATATTATGATAAAATGAAGAAGGATGTGCTTTTCCCGTTTGGCTACGGACTTTCATACACAACCTTCAGCTATGAAGATTTAAAACTCAGTAAAAAGAAGATAAAGGATATTGATACACTTAAGGTATCCTTTAAAGTGAAAAATACAGGTGACGTTGCAGGTGCCGAGGTTGCACAAATTTATGTCAGCGCACCTGACAGCCTGATATTCAAAGCACCAAAAGAGCTTAAGGGCTTTAAAAAGATTTTCCTTGAGCCGGGTGAAGAAAAGACGGTTGAAATTACTCTTTCAAAACGTGATTTTGCCTACTACAATGTGAATGTAAATGATTATCACGTTGAAAGTGGCGATTACAATATTATGGTTGGTGCTTCATCGAGGGATATTAAGCTTCAGTCAACTGTTAACGTCAAGTCGACTGTTGATGCACAGGTGCCTGATTATAAAGAAAGCGCACCTGAATATTACACAGGTGACCCGTCACAGATTGCTGATAGTAGCTTTGAATCGATTCTGGGCTTCCCGATTCCCGATGGTGACCGTGACCCATCGTTGCCAATTGACCCGTCAGGCTCACTTGAGCTTGCGGCAGGCACTGCCAGAGGTGATAAGGTAATCAAGCTTATTACTGCTGCTGTTGAAAAAATCGGTGGTGGCGGTATTAATAGTGAAATGATGCGTCAGACCGCATTTCAGATACCTATACGTTGCTTTATTACAATGAGTGGCGGTGTTGTGAATGATGAAATGTGTGAGGGTATATGCGATTTACTTAATGGCAAGCCTATGGCAAAGTGCCTTGTTAAAATAGGTAAAAACGTTCCCGGTGCATTACTTAAGGTTCCGGCTATGATAAAATCAATGTAAACCTGTTGACTTTTTTAGTTTGAGCAATTATACTAATTATATGCGTGCTTTTTAGTGTAAAAGCACCAAAAACAGGTTGTTATTCCATACAAAACAGAGAAGGGGAAATAACGATGACAAAGGTTAAATTAGGTATTATCGGTGTAGGTAATATGGGTTCAAGCCATATTAAAAATTATCTTAAAGATACTATGCCTGAAATAGAAATTACTGCAGTAGCAGATATTAACCCTGATAGACTTCAGTGGGCAAAGGAACAGTTGCCTGATGTTAAAACATTTAACACAGCATCTGAGCTTATGGATTCAGGCGAGGTTGAGGCAGTTCTTATTGCTACTCCTCACTATGACCATCCGCCACTTGTAATCGAGGCGCTTAACAAGGGTCTTCACGCTATGAGCGAAAAACCTGCAGGTGTTTATACAAAACAGGTTCGTGAAATGAATGAGGCTGCTGATAAGAGCGATAAGATTTTCGGTATTATGTTCAATCAGCGTACAAACTGCCTTTACAGAAAGGCTCACGAAATTGTGCATAGCGGCAAATTTGGTGAAATGAAGAGTGTGACCTGGAGTATTAGTGATTGGTACAGAACACAGGCTTATTATAATTCAGGCGGATGGCGTGCAACATGGTCAGGTGAAGGCGGCGGTGTGTTACTTAACCAATGTCCTCATCAGCTTGACCTTTGGCAGTGGATTTGCGGTATGCCTGAAAAAATTACTGCGGTTTGCCACGAGGGTAAATGGCATAACATCGAGGTTGAAGATGATGTTATGATTTATGCACAGTACCCCAATGGTGCAACAGGTACATTTATTACAACAACAGGTGACTACCCGGGTACAAACCGACTTGAAATTACACTTGATAAGGCAAAGCTTATCTGTGAGGGTGGTAAGCTTATTGTTGCAGAGCTTGATCAGAGCACAAGCGACTTTACAGCAAACTCTGAAGAAGGCTTTGGTAGTATTGAATACAAAACCTATGAGGAAGAGCTTGACGGCAGAAACCTTCAGCACATTGAGGTTATGAATAAGTTCGCTGCAGCAATTCTCCGCGGTGAGCCTCTTACAGCATCAGGTCAGGAGGGCATTAACGGTCTTATGATTTCAAATGCTGCATTCCTTTCATCATGGCTTGGTAAAACTGTTGAGCTTCCTGTTGATGAAGATTTATTCTATAGCTTACTTCAGGAAAAAATCAACAAATCAACCTTCGTCAAAGAGGTTAAAGAAGTAGTAAACGAAAATATGGATTCCACTTATTAAGGCGGTAAATATGAGAAATAAATATTTAAAATTAATAATCACATTCGCGGTTGTTATGTGCGTTTTCTGTACATCACTTACAGTTTTTGCGGTAGAAGATGAAAACAACCCAGATATTGAAGCAGGGGATAACGTTTTTGTGCCGGATGAAAACCCTCCTGCAGATGATCCCGTAGAGGAAGATAACCAGGGTGGCCTTATTGATGATACCGAGGCTCCCGAAACTCAGGCAACTACAAAAGTTACAACAACAGCTCCTGTTATTGTTACAGAGGGTGAGGATGATAACACAACCACATCTAAAAAGCCCTCCTCAACAACTACTACAAAGCGTAACAATAGCAGTAGCTCAAATACAACCACAACAAAGCGTAATAACAGCAGCAGTTCAAAAACCACAACTGAAGCTGATAGCACAGATACTACTGAAGAAACATTACCCGAGGGTCAGTTTTATGTGCACCTTGTTTTAGGTAATGGTGAAAAGAACAAAAAGCTTGTTATGAAAGAGCCCGGCCTTGTAGATGCGCACCCGGACCCTGTATGGGAAGGTCACATTTTCGAGGGATGGTATAGTGATGCGAAATTCACCAAGCCCTGGGATTTCAGCAAGGATAAGGCTACAAAGGAAATGACCATTTACGCTAAATGGTCTGTTGATGCAGCATCAATGCTTTACACAATCACAGTTTCACCTGTTGATGGTGGTAAAATCACAGTTTCACCTGCATCTGCTACAGCGGGTACACCTGTTATTATTACAGTTAAACCTGATGACGGTAAACGCCTTGTTGAGGGTAGCCTTACAATAAACGGCAAAAGCACAGAGGTTCTCAGCTTTAATATGCCTGCTAAGGATGTTGTAATATCTGCAAAGTTTGAGGTTATTCCTGAAAGCGTTGAGGATACAGAGGATAAGGATAATTCTATGATTTTTATTCTTATCGGTGCCGGCGTACTTGTTGTAGGTCTTATTATTGCAGGTGTTGTAATGCTCAGACGTAAGAATGAAATTGTTGTACCTGAATTTGATGAAAATGGTGCAGTTATCATTGAGGATGATGAGGAGGTTTGGGTAGACGAATCACTTGTTATAGAAGATGCCTTCCCCGGAGTTAAACCTGCAACAGATGTTGTTGATGATGACGAAGACGATGGCTTTGAAAGTGTAGGTCTTACTCTTGAAGCTCCTGTAGAAAAAACAAAGGGTCTTACTGACATTGTTAATAGTGATGTGTGGGAAGACGATGCTGATAATACTGCTGATGATAACGATATAAAGTTAACAGAGGCTGTAAAAGAAGAAAAAAAGGAAGCTTCAGATATAAGCAAAATAGATTTCTCATTATTTGAATAAAAATTCAGGAATGCAAAAAATGCAGACCGCATAGAACGAAATAAGTTATTGGGTTCTACAGGCTTTAACGCTTGTAGAACCCAATTTAATTAAAATATTATATTTTGTACTGCAAACAAGCTTCGTCCCTCGATGTGCCTGTGTACGGCTTCGGGTAACCAAAGGCAAGGTTGTTACCTTGCTTTTGCTCAGTTTATCCGTTCTGCATCAATTTTTTCTATCTACAAAAATGAACTGTAAAAACTTATCGTTTTTACAGTTCTGCTTTTTGTTTATTAATAGTTTATATATACCATAAAGAGCATTACAAGTGCCGAAAAAATGAATTCACCAACAAATAACTTCCATGACCATTTAATCCATTTTGCGTAAGAAACGTTGATTAATCCGATAGCAATAATCATAAGTCCGTTTGTGGGGTATAAAAGGTTTGTAAAGCCGTCTGCAATGCAGAAGGTTGTTACAACACTCTGTCGTGTAATACCAACTAAATCAGAGAGGGGCGCTACAAGGGGCATTATAAGGAATGCCTTTGCTGTACCGCTACCGATAAATAATTCTAACAAAGCAATTATGCCGAATAAAAGGAATATAGCGGCATATGGTGAAACACCCTGCATAAAGGTAGATATTGCATAAAGGATTGTGTGCATTATTCTGCCCTCTGCAAGTACATATGAAATTGCAATAACAAAAACAATAAGTGGTATTGCAGGTGCAATTGTTTTAGCACCTTGTAAAAAGCTTTTTGCAAGGTTTTTACCCCTTAGGTCGGTAAAGTAACCTGCAAGAATACCGCCTGTTGTGAATAAAACTGCCATAGCAGGTAGTGAAAGTGCGCCTCCGCCACCAACTATAAAATCAAGTACAATAAAGCCAAGGTCAATAAGCATACATATTAAAAATGCTTTTGTGCCCTTTTGGATTTTAGGGTTGTTTAAAATAATATCTGCATCTTGCAAAGAGTATTTTTCTCTTAATGCTTTGTCGGACTCATATACAGGTGACTTTGTAGGATTCTTTTCAATCTTTTTTGCGTATGTGTATAAGAAAAGGAATAATATAAGATAAACAAACACAAAAATTATAAGACGAAGCCAAAGACCGGAAAAGACCTCTAAGCCTGCTAACTTTTGCACAGTAACCACGTTAAAGGGGTTAAAGGTTGCGGCCGTGAAGCCCCATGCAATTGAAATAAGGCTAAGACCTATACCAACAAGGGAATCCCACCCCAATGCAAGTGATACGGCAACTGCTATGGGCACAAGGGTAAGTGATTCTTCAAGAATACCTGCTGTGGAGCTTAAAAGCATACACACAAAAATAACGATTGCCATAAGCAGATACTTTTTATTGCTGAATTTTTTTATAAGTGTTGCCATTATGTACTTGAGTATATTGCATTTATCAAGTATTAAAAATGAACCACCTACAAAAATGATTATTGCAATTATGCCTATACCTGTTGCCGCCTGCTCACTGCCAAAGCACAGTATGGGTGACAAAGCAATTTTCCATATAGGCATTTTGTAATCAGGTGTTTCGGTGTAGGTGCCGTCAACAATTACTGTGTGACCATCCTGTACAACGGTCTGATATTCACCTCGGGGTAAAATCTGTGTAAGCACTCCGATGAATATAAGTATAATTACAAGTACGGCAGATATTGCGCCGACCGTCTTTTTATTAAGGGATAACCCTAAATCCTTGCTTTCGTTTTCCATAAATCCTCACAGAGTAAATAATTTTTAAAAATAATAAACAGATTATATACAATTATATATAATAATACAAGTCAAAACAGGGAAAAAAGACGCTTGTGAATTGACAAAATGCTACTTTAAAACTATAATTATTTGGTAATAAATAATAAAAAAGGTGAATTATGAGAGTACATAAGAAAAAACACGGTGCAGAGCGTCTCGAAGCCTGCGGTAATATTGTGATAAAAGATTTGAGGGCAGAGGGCAACTCATCGCAGACTCTTTTTGGTAATGATAAGCCCCTGCGAATAGAAATCGGTTGTGGTAAGGGTGACTTTATTGTTGGCACAGCTGCCAAAGAGCCTGACGTTAACTTCCTTGCTGTTGAAAAGGTATCTGACGTGCTTGTTATTGCGGCAGAAAAAGTAAAGGCATCAGGACTTGATAATGTAAGGGTATGCTGTATTGACGCAAAGGAGCTTACAGAGATTTTTGAGCAACATTCAATTGACAGAATTTATCTTAACTTCTCTGACCCATGGCCCAAGGCTCGTCATGAAAAGCGTAGACTTACTTATAGAACATTCCTTGAAATATACAAACAGATTTTAAAGGAAGATGGCGCAATTTATTTTAAAACAGATAACCGAGGACTTTTTGACTTTTCACTTGAAGAGTTTAAAGAGTTTGGCATCCGTATGGAAAAGCTTACATTTGACCTTCATAACTCTGAATATATGGAGGGCAACGTTATGACAGAATATGAAAAGCGTTTTTCTTCTATGGGTGTGCCGATTAACAGGGTTGAATGCTATTTTAAGTGATATTCACCCTGCGGTGAGTGATATTGCTGCACAGTGATATTAGCTGTCGCTAGTGATATTGTCCTGCGGACAGTTTCGGAACTGCGTTGATATTATAGGTTGATATTATAGTTTCTAATAAAAAACTCTCGCTCAAAAGCGAGAGTTTTTATTGTATTCTACAAGGACTTATATCACTTTGCCATAAATAAGATTTTTTAGAGAAAATTGATGAGATAGCGTGAATTACGAACCGAAGCCGTACAAACTCGCTATCTCATGTTTGTGAATTGTTCTGCGATATGTTGAGCAAGCTCAACACGATATATTTGTAAACAAATTCGATATATTTTCCCAAGGAAAAATACTATATGATATAAATCCTTTTTCTCGGCCGTTAGGGCATATCGCACCGCAGGTATATCGCGCACCGCAGGTGCATATCGAAAATCCTGCAAGGATTTATATCGCTTTTATGTTTTGATAAATCAAAACATAAAAAAATAGCCACCCTATTGGGTGGTTACTTTAAGTAGTGTCGGCATCGTCCTATTTTCCCAAGCGGCTTCCCACTAAGTATCTTCGGCGCTGTTGAGCTTAACTACCGTGTTCGGAATGGGAACGGGTGGACCCTCAACGCCATCAACACCGACTGCGAAGAACTATTCGTCCTCCGAAGAACATTGACTATTATATCAGAAAAAAATGATTTGTCAACACTTTTTTAAAAATTTTTCAAAAATTTTTTTAAAACAAATTTTTCGTCTTTTGGACCAAGCAGATTGAGTAATTTTTGTGCAACTTTTTTAAACACAAACTGTTGATTATTAACATAAAATGGTGCATAATTATTATGTTAAATTATGATGTGTTAATAGTTTTTTGGAGGGTATAGATATGGGTAAATATGCTATCAGCTATGATATAGGTACAACAGGCGTTAAAACATGTATTTTTGAGTTGGGCAAATCAATCAAGCTTGTTTCTGCCGCATCAGAGGGCTACAAGCTTTATGTTTTTCCTGATGGTGGCGCTGAGCAGGAGCCTCAGGATTGGTGGGATGCAATGTGCTCGACTACAAAAATTGTTTTAGATAAATGTGATGTAGATATAAAAGATATTTGCGGTATTTCATTCTGCTCACAGATGCAGGGTCTTGTGCTTGTTGATAAAGATGGTAAGCCCGTACGTCGTGCTATGAGCTATATGGACCAGCGCGCCCGTCAGGAGCTTAAAGAGGGTATTGCTTACGGCCCTCAGATTGCAGGTGCTTTTATACCCAAGCTTTTAAAATCACTTATGATTACAGGTGCGGTTGCTGCATCTGTTAAGGATCCCGTTTGGAAATATAAATGGGTTGAAAAAAATGAACCCGAAAACTTTAAAAGAGTACATAAATGGCTTGACGTTAAAGAGTATTTCATTACCCGTATGACAGGCGAATTCTGTATGACACACGATTCTGCCTTTGCTACTCTTCTTTATGACATTAAAAAACGTAAGTTCAGTCCCGAAATATGCAAAATGCTTGGCGTTAATATGGAGCATTTGCCTGAAATTAAAAAATCAACCGAAAAAATCGGTGAGCTTCTTCCCACACCTGCTGCAGAGCTTGGACTTGCACCCGGCACTCCTGTTTTCGGTGGTGGCGGTGATGCTTCACTTATCGGTGTTGGTGCAGGTTCTGTTGCCCTTGGCGACACACACGTTTACAGTGGTACTTCAGGTTGGGTTTCAACTGTTGTAGATAAGAGCATTGTTGATGCTTCTGCTATGATTGCTGCTGTTGTTGGTGCTGAGGCAGGCAGATATAATTATTTTGGTGAGCTTGAAACTGCAGGTAAATGCCTTGAGTGGGTTAAAGATCATCTTGCACTTGATGAAATCGGTGTTTACCTTGATAAAAAGAATATTACAGACGGCTACGAGGGTAAATATACAAGCCTTTATGACTATATGACAGAGGTTTGCAGTAAGGTTCCTGCAGGCTCGGGTGGGGTTATTTTCACACCTTGGCTCCATGGTAACCGTTGCCCCTTTGAAGACCCCAATGCACGTGGTATGTTCTTTAATATCAGTCTTGAAACAGGTAAAAGTGAAATGATAAGGGCTGTTATTGAGGGCGTTTGCTATCACCTTCGTTGGTTCCTTGAAACCGAAGAAAAGAAGGTAAAATCTTCAGATAAGGTTCGTTTTGTTGGTGGCGGTGCATTGTCTGACCTTACTTGTCAGATTCTTGCAGATTGTATCGGCAAAGAGATTGAAACTGTTGATACACCTCAGAACGTAGGCGCTATGGGTGCAACTGTGCTTGTAGCTGTTGGTCTTGGCATCTGTGACTCAATTGAAGATGCTAAAAAGCTTATTCCTGTTAGCAAAAGCTTTAAGCCCAATATGGAAAATAAAAAGGTTTACGACAAATATTATGAGGTTTATAAAAATCTTTATGCCTCAAATAAAGAGAACTTTAAAAACCTTAATTCTTGAGTTTGAAAAAGAAAAATATTTATATAAATTGTTGAAAACACTCCGTTTTTCTGTTACAATAACAGAAAGGGAGTTTAAGGAGCGTGACTTGATGAATATAGCGTTAATAGCCCACGATTCAAAAAAAGAACTTATGACACAGTTCTGTATTGCATATTGTGGTATTTTAAGTAAGCATACACTCTCTGCCACAGGTACTACAGGCAAATTAGTTGCCGAGGCAACCGGCCTTGATATTGATAAATATCTTAGCGGCTCTCAGGGTGGTGCACAGCAGATTGGCTCAAGAATAGCTTGTGATGAAATAGATTTATTACTTTTATTCCGCGACCCCCTCAACCCGAAGCCGGGCGAGCCTAATGAAGCTAATCTTTTAAGACTTTGCGATGTTCACAACGTGCCTGTTGCTACAAATATTGCAACCGCCGAGGCGCTCATTCATAGCCTTGAGCGTGGCGACCTTGACTGGCGTGATATCGTTAACCCCAAAGCATAATTTAAAGTTTAATCGGGTGCACGAGCGTAATCTCTGTCACCCGGTTTTTTATTGAAAATCCATTTTAAAGGAGAAAAACCATTCTATGGCAGTAAGCATTAAAGCAATTAAGGGTACAAAAGATACTTTACCCTCAGAAAGCTACAAAATCCAATACATTGAGCAGGCAGCGCTTGATACAGCTAAAGCCTACGGCTTCCATGAGATCCGTACACCTGTTTTTGAATATACCGAGCTTTTTGACCGTTCAGTAGGTGAAACAACTGACGTTGTGCAGAAAGAAATGTATACCTTTAATGATAAGGGTGATCGTTCAATTACACTTCGCCCAGAGGGTACTGCAGGTGCAGTACGTGCATTTTTAGAGCACGGCCTTTTTAACGAGCCTCTTCCGCAGAAGGTTTGTTATCTTACATCTTGCTACCGTTATGAAAAGCCCCAGGCTGGCAGACTCCGTGAGTTTCATCAGTTTGGTATTGAGTGCTTTGGTGCATCATCTGCCTTGCAGGATGCCGAAATAATTGCACTCGCTAACAGCTATTTTAATTTTATCGGTATTGAAAAATTAGCGGTTGAAATTAACTCAATCGGTTGTCCCGAATGTCGCAAAAAATATTCAGAGGCACTTAAAGCATATTTTGAAGAAAGTAAATCACAGCTTTGCGAAACTTGTCTTTCACGTCTTGACCGTAATCCTATGCGAATACTTGACTGTAAAAGTCCTGTTTGTTCAGAGATTGCTGCAGGTGCTCCTGTTGTGCTTGACTATATCTGTGATGATTGCCGTGATCATTTTGAAAACCTAAAAAAATACCTTGAGGCACTCGGCATTGATTACGTTGTTAATCCCCAGATTGTACGTGGACTTGATTACTACACAAGAACTGTTTTTGAGTTTGTTTCACAAGATGAAAAAACAAAGGGTCTTGTGCTTGGTGGTGGCGGTCGCTACGATGGCCTTGTTGAAGAGTTGGGCGGTGCACCAACACCTGCTTGTGGCTTTGCTATGGGTCTTGAAAGGCTTCTAATTGCTATGGAGGAAAGCGATATTCCCTTCCCTGAAGCACCTAAGTGCAATCTTTCAATTGTAACCGCAGGTGAAAATGCTGTGCTTAAAGCATTAGAGCTTTCAGCAGAACTTCGCGCACAGGGTTATAGTGTTAATATTGATACTGTGGGTAGGTCAATTAAGGCACAAATGAAGTACGCAAATAAAATTAATTCAGAGTTTACCGTTGTTATTGGTGACAACGAGCTTGAAAGCAACTCTGCTAACCTTAAATGTATGGCAGACGGCACACAGACTGAGGTCAGCCTCACTGAATTTTGTGAGGGCTTTGAAAGAGCATATATGAACAATGCGGTTGCCGCATTTGAAAATGCAGATTTTTCAAGCCTTACACAGATTGATATTAATAATCTTTTAAAGTAAGTATATAAGGTGTTGTTATGGAGATAATTGATATTTCAAGGGATTTGTTTAAAACCCCTGTTTACCCGGGTGACCCGGATGGTTACGTTGACCCCATTAAAACGTTGCGTGGCGGTGATGATTGTAACCTTAATTCAATATACACTTGTCTTCATACAGCAACCCACGTAGATGCGCCTATGCACTTTGTTGAGGGTGGTAATTCTATTGAAAAATTTGACCCTGCCATATTTATTGGTGAGTGTATAGTTGTTGAAACACCACCGGGACCCATTACGGGCGCCTTTGCTGAAGATAACTTCCCTTGGGGTGATTGTGAGCGTATACTTATAAAGGGTAACGGCCTTTCATACCTTATGGAAAGCAGCGCATATTATGTTGTAGATGCAGGCTATAAGCTTGTAGGCACAGATTCACAAACTATAGGTAACCATGGTTCAAATCAAACAATACACAGGGCAATACTTTCAGCAAATATCCCTATACTTGAGGGTCTTGATTTAACAGGCGTTGAGCCGGGCAGATACTTCCTTATGGCACAGCCATTAAAAATTGGCGGTGTTGAAGCCGCACCCTGCAGAGCGCTTCTTGTAAAAGACCATATCTTCTGGACTGCCAAATAATTTGAACTTTTTTATGGTTTTTGGCTTTCAGTCATATTTTACGGGAGAAATGATATGAGATTAGATAAATACTTAAAGGTTTCACGCATTATTAAAAGGCGCACAGTTGCCAACGAGGTTTGCGATGCAAAGCACGTTGAAGTAAACGGCAAAATTGCACGTGCATCATACGATGTTAAGGTTGGTGACGTTATTGCAATTCAGATGGGCTCAAATCTTACAAAATACAAGGTTCTGAGCGTTAACGAATATGCTAAAAAAGAAGACGCTGCCAATATGTATGAAGTCGTATAATAGTGCAAAATGTCAATCATAACTTGAAATATAAAAATATTATGTTTAGTTTGCACAAAAGTTATTGACAATACACCTTTTTGGTGCTAATATGTAATTGAAAGGAGAGCAAGTTGAAGGAAACTTTAACTTACTCTCTCTTTGATTATAAGGTTGGAATACGCCAATCTTCAGAAAGGGTGTTATTATGAATATTACTATCGTTGGTCGTAAATGTAATCCTCGTGAGGATTTTAAGGCACGTGCAGAAAAAAGACTTTCAAAGGTAGAAAAGCTCTTCGGTGAAGAAGCTGCTGCAAAGGTTACAGCAACAGTTGAAAAGTCTTGTCATATAGTTGAAATTACAGTTACAAAGGGCGGTATGATTTACCGTGCAGAAGAACAAGCAGAGAATATGGTTGATGCCCTTGATGAGTGCGTTGATTCTCTTATCAGGCAGATCAGAAAAAATAAAACAAGGCTTGATAAAAAGCTCCATGCGGCGGTGCTTGATGACTTCTTTGCAGATGATGTCGAAGAGGAAAATTTTGACGTTATACGTGAAAAATCAGTTGCCCTTAAGCCACAGAGTGTGGAGGAGGCTATACTACAGATGAACCTTTTAGGTCATCAGTTTTATATGTTCCTTAATGCAGATACAGACGAAATAAACGTTGTTTATAAACGAAATGCAACGGGCTATGGTCTGTTGTCACCTGATTTTGACGACTGATATAAAATTGTGGAAAACCGACCCACGTGGTCGGTTTTTTATTGAAAAGTTATTATGAAAAAAGTATGTTAATTTTCTGTGCTGAGTACTATAATGGTTATATGATGGATGGAGGGATAATAATGATTTGCTCGAAATGTAAAAATGAAATTCCTGATAATATTATTTATTGCCCTATGTGTGGTGTAAGTACCGGTAGCGTACCTGTACCACCTTCACCGGTTTCAAGTGGTGATGATAGCCGTTATGCGGCAGGTCAGCAATTTTCAAATACATCTGATCAAGCCTCATACCAGCAGGGTTATGGGGTTAATACCCAAGTACCACAGCATAGCTATACTCAAATAAACGGTCAGATATATACTGATATTCATCAGCAATATAAAAAAACAAGGTCAAATGCACTTAAGTTGGCAGGTATCATTCTTGCTTGTTCTTTTTTAATAATAGTTATCGGTGCCTTTTTTATTGCGACGGAAGAGTCAGGTGAAGGTTCAAGCGGTAATGTTTTAGAAGAGAAGTTTGAGAAAAAGACCATAATTGATTTTGAACTTAGCGGT
>JAZQRX010000019.1:0-21984 GCA_045629785.1 Acutalibacteraceae bacterium
GGCGTGGGTCTGCAACACCCTGATTCATCGGTTCAAATCCGATTGTCGCCTCCAAAAAACAAAGGACTTCGCAAGAAGTCCTTTGTTTTTTATCCAATCCGAAGGATTGGTATGTAATCGCCGTCAGGCGTATGTAATCAGTTCGCAAAGCGAACTGTATGTCATCAAAACTTCAGCTTTGTATGTTTTCTCTTCAGATTGATTACATACAATACTCCGCTTCAATTTTTTATATCAACACTCAATTGTAATTTGTATTAATGTATGTTATAATTGCTTTATTAAAATCTTTGTAGTGTGCAAGGAGATGTAAAAATGGCTAAGAAAAAGACAAAGAAAAACACAAAGAAAAAGAAGGTAATTTTATCTATATTTATTGCTTTGGTTATTTTTTTCGTTTCAAGTATAGTTTATTTTGAAATTGAACCCGAAAATACAAATATTGATTTTAATCCTGCAAATACTCAGAACAACATAGATAAAACAATAAGATTTAATAAAAACGGTAAGCTTAAAATATTGCATATTGCTGATACACACCTTAACTATGACAAGCATTTTGATTCATCTGTTTGGGTTATTGCTGAGGCTTGCGACGTTGAAAAGCCCGATCTTGTTGTGCTTACAGGTGATAATACACATCCTAACGAAGACCCTGTAAAAACTAAAAAGCTCATCAATGCTCTGATGAATATATTTGAATCCAGAAAAATTCCTGTTGCCGTAACCTTAGGTAATCACGATTCAGAGTGTGGCCCAATGACAAGATCAGATATTATGGAGTATTACAACACCTTCTCTTGTGTAATATCTACTGATAATAGCCAAAATTTTAAAAACTGTGCTACATTTAATATCCCTGTTCATGCTTCTGATAGCGATAATGTTAATTTTAATCTTTGGGTTTTCGACTCAGGTGATTACGATGAGGATGAACCAAGACATTACGACCGAGTACGCACTGAGCAGATTGAATGGTATAAAGAAACTTCTGCACAGTTAAAAAAAGAAAATGGTGGTAAAACAGTTAACTCTGTTGTTTTTCAGCATATAATTGTTCCCGAAATTTATGATGTTCTTAAAAAGTCTGATTCAAAACAGCCTTATGCAATAAAACACATTTATAATGAAGAAGAATTTTATATGTTTGATTCTGAACAAGTTAACTACGGCACACTTAATGAGAAGCCTTGTCCGGGTTATCATAATGACGGTCAGTTTAACGCTATGGTAGAAACAGGCGATGTTCTTGCTATGTTTACGGGTCATGACCACACAAATGCTTTTGGTGTCAGAAATCAGAATATTGATATTTATACCTCACCTATGACTCGTTACAAAGGCGTAGCTTACACAACTCAGTATGGCTATCGCGTTGTTGAAATTGACGAGAATGATACTTCTACCTATGAAACAAGAGTTGAACGCCTTTATGATGTTTTTGACTTTGATTACATAAAAACTGCAAAAGAGAATGGCGATAAATATTCAAAACGAATTGCTTTTGAACTTGCAGTAAAGGGTGCTGTTCAGGAAGGCTTTATGAAGGTTTATCAGTCTGTTATTGAACTCTTTACAGGCAGACAGGTTACTTATCCCGATTGATAATAGTTAACAAGAATCGGTGTAAACGATTAGCTTAACAATAATAAGGTGCTGATATTAATGGCTCTGTTAATGCTTTTAACCGGTATTTTTGTTCCGTTTACCATGATTATAGCAGGGTGGATGATGTGGAAGCATTGTCCCAAAGAAATTAATGCTATTCTTGGCTACAGAACTAAAATGTCTATGATGAATAAAGAAACCTGGAAATTTGCTCATAAACATTGTGGGCGTCTGTGGTTTATTCTTGGATTATGTACCTTCATACCCTCAGCTATTGTTCCTTTTCTTTTTATTGATTGCTCTGATGATGTAATGGGTAATGTAATGCTTGTTGTCACATCAGTACAAATGATTCTTTTGTTTGTCTCTGTTGTACCGACACATATCGCCCTTAAGAAACATTTTAATAAGGACGGTACTAAAAAATAGAAAAGCCCTTGGTTTATCTGTTGTGCAGATAAACCAGGGGTTAAATTTATTGTGTTTGTTGTCCTACTATGGCATATAGCTCTTCAAGAATTCGCTCATTGTTTTGAGTAGTATAGCATACTCGTAAAACGTCGCCCTCTTGTAGGTATCCTCCGTGACTTCTGCTTCCTTCGGGGTGTGATACACTCAGTACAAAAAGGCCTGATGGCCAGAAAATATCCTTGATTTGTTTACCTATAACAAATGCATCAGTTTTTACAACAACGTCACACTCGTATGATTTTTGTTCTTTTCCTTCAGATTCTCTTTCAATACGCTTTTCTAAAGCAAGCTCATTTACAGATTTTGAATGGAATAATTCTGCTATTGTGTATGCAATACCTGCGCTTAAAATGATTGCAAGTAGGTTGTTTGAGCAGCTAAGTACCTCAAGTGCAAAAAGTATTGCGGTGAAGGGGATGCTCATAATTCCTGACATTCCTGCAACAATTCCTAAAACAATTATAAGGGTATAATAATCGTTACCTAAAGCTCCGATAGATACAAGTCCCTGTGCCAAAACAGCAGATGCTAACGCACAGATTGCAAGTGTCGGCAGAAACATACCGCCTGTAAGACCGGCAGAGTTTGCCGAATGTGTAAGTAACAATCGTGCAAATAATAGGCAAATTATAACAATGCTGAATCCACGTGGTTCAAAAAGCTCTGATATCAGGTGGTGACCTGTGGATATTGATGAAAAAGATAGGTTTCCGAGAATAAATGTAAGCAGCATAACTGCAAACAATTTGATTGTTTTGTTGATTTTTTTAAGGGTTTTATTAATAAGGTGGTTTATACCTCTGTACATATTCAAAAAGAATACAGAGAACAAACCTAAAAAAATGCCTGTGATTAATGGTATCCAGATTTCTTTTATTGTTAATGAGGGGAGTGAAAGAGTTGGAAAAAGCTCAAGACTTACTCCAAGAATCGGACATAGCAGCTCTGTTACAATTCTGCAGGCTGCAACTGAAATAAGCGAGATTATAAGTATAATGGGTGAAAGTCTGTGGTGCATTTCCTCAATTGCGAATATTATACCTGTCATTGGTGCACCTGTTGCTGCTGCAAAGCCTGAGCAAGAACCACCTGCGATACTGTATCTGCTCCACACGTGTCCTTTTTTACCAAACAGTCGCGTAGATGCTTCGCCCATCGAAGCACCGATCTGTACAGCAGGACCTTCGTTGCCCAAGGGGACACCTATAAGAAAGTTTGTTAATGACAGCACAACAGTACCAATAAGGCTACGTAACCACTTGAAGGTGAAAATGCCGTTTATAAGACCCATCGCTTCACTTATACCACCACCTTGAAGTGTAGGCATTTTCTTGTAAATTTTACAGAGTAAAAATGCAAGAAGAAAGAATAATGGTATTGCAATGGCAATACTCCACAGATTATGTGATGAATAGTGATATATTTTTTCAGATAATCCGATGACGTGCTGAGCCAAAAAACGGTATAGTGTAACTGCTGCTCCTGTCAATGCACCGCTTGAAATACCGAGCACCACAACAGGTAATATCAGATTAAATGCATGTAATTTTGATAATTTTTTCATAGTACTTTTTACCTGAATATGTAAGATTTTTAATATATTATACTACAAAATTTTAATTAATCAATAATGTTCGAGCCATTCTAATGAAACAAAATAAAACAAAAAGAACCCACACTGTGTGAGTTCTTTTATGCTAAAGGCGGGCAATAAGGTGCGTAAACATAGATAAAAACGAAGAAAAGGTGCGTAGACACACTGTTAGATAAGTTGGAATTTGTCGAACTGTTTTCTCTCAAATAAAACTGTTTCTTTCTATATCGTAGCAAATAAAATGCTCATCAGTTTTATAGTCAATAATTCTCCACTCCTCATCTTTTCTGGAGGCAGGCATGAATTGCTCAAAAACCACACCATTTGAAAAGACAATAACCAAATCATTCACGGGAGAAAGTCTGCATTCTGTTACTACAGCACCCTGCATTTTGGCTTTGAGTGCCTTTGCTTGCACATCAAAAACACTGCTCAACTCGTCAGGCCGTCCAATCAAGTCGTATTCCCAATCCTCGGGAACATCTTCGCAGTAAGGGTCATAAACATCCCTTGATGCCAAAAGAATCGTGCTATCTTGCCGAAAACGCCATTGTGTTTGGAAGTGAATTGAGTACTCAGCAACATCAATCTGTTTTCTACAATGATTGGTAATTGTGTAATCTTCGCCCAGAAATAGGCAGAGCATATCAACCGCACGACTGATACAATTAAATTGCTTTCCGATAATTCGTGATGTCATAGTAGAAAACCTCCGTTCGTCAAATTCAAGTTTGTTTAACAGATTATATCATAATTTTGTGATGTAATCAAGGCGAAGCCTTGTATATCATCAAAACGCAGTTTTGCATATCATCCGAAACTTGTTGCGGTATATCATCATTGCGAAAGCTTTTTTGATACACGCTAACGCGTGATGATATGCAATTCCTACGGAATTGATGATATACAATGCTTCGCATTGATTTTTTCCTTCGGGCAAAGGATTGACTGTATGTGATTGTATTTTGGGCTAATTTGTTATATAATCAACTTGATAAATAAGGTTTTGCTGAATAAGGTGTGAGCATATGAGCAAGGTGAAAGCTAAAGAAAACAAAATTAAAGCTTTAGCATATTTTCATCGCTACGGATGGATCGCTGTTATAATGATATGTGTTGTTATATGGACTGAACAAATGATGCTTATTTTTTCATGTGGTAGTATTGCCTTTTCGATTTGGTCCTTTATTGGATACAAAATGAAGTGGACTCATATATATTGTTCTTTCCAAAATGCTTATCATCAGAAAATGACCCCTAACAATATTCAATGGCATAAAATAAAGAAAAGTGATGCATACGGCGTTCCTTTAATATTTTTTGTCTTAGGAATAGCATTTATCTTTGTAATGATATTGTATTAAATAAATTCCACTTTTTAAAAGGAGCGTTCTTTTATGAAAAGGTTAATTGCAGCTGTGTTGTCGGTGTTTTGTTTGCTGTCAATGGCAGGGTGCGGTAAGCAGCCGCAACAGGTCAATAAAAATCAGCTGATTGCAGAGGGTAATGTAATCAACGTTAAGGTTTCGTCTCTTCCTGAACAGTACAACTATTCCTTTCACGGGGAAGATGCAAAGGCAATTATTGACTATTTGACTAATTTGAGTCTTGAAAGTCAGTTCGAGGAGGACCCCGACGTATATGCAGGTATGACCTGGGTCATTTCATTGGAATATGATAACGGCGATGTTTTGAACGTATATCATTTTGGTAACACGTTCATCCGTTCCGAAAAAGGCTCATGGTACAAGATGAACTACGACGAAGCAAGTCATTTTGATACGTTGTTGGACGAACTGAGTGAATAATATATATACTTTCAATTGAATAATTAAAATGAAATCACTTCGCTTATGAATTTGCTCAAAAAGACTTGACATATTCAGTTATATAATATATAATAACCAAGCGTTTTGGGAGCATAGCTCAGCTGGGAGAGCATCTGCCTTACAAGCAGAGGGTCATAGGTTCGAGCCCTATTGTTCCCACCAAAAAAGAACTCACGTAGTGTGGGTTCTTTTTTCTTTTCAATAATTTTATTTATTGAATTATATATTTTTATTTGCTATAATTACATTATAATTATATTTTTATATCACTTGAGGTGGTTATATGAGTAATTCTTCAAAGATTATTGCCGTTGCAGGTAAGGGCGGGGTAGGTAAAACTTCTGTTTCTGCTGCAATTGTAAAAGCACTTGTTAAGGCTTATCCTGATAAAAAAATCCTCGCTATTGATGCTGATCCTGCGGTAGGTCTATCAACTGCACTTAATATGGATGTTAAACTCACTATTGATGATATTCGTAAGGAAATTGTTTCTACTGTTGAGGATGGTGAAACAAAGGCGGCTATTGAACTCCTTGGTGAGGCTCGTTATAAAATTTTTGATGCACTTGTTGAAAATGATGATTTTGCTTTTATTGCCGTCGGCAGACCCGAAAGCTCCGGTTGTTACTGCAAAATCAATACATATCTTAAAGAAGTAATCAGTATTCTGTCGCAGGATTTCGATTATGTTGTTATTGATGGTGAGGCTGGTATTGAGCAGATTAATCGTCGCGTTATGGAAAAGGTTTCGCACCTTCTTCTCATAACTGATGCAAGCAAAAAGGGTACAGATGTAATCAAAACAATAAAGTCTGTTGCTGATGACCTTGTTATGTATGAAAAAATCGGTGCTATCGTCAACAGAATACCTGATGAATCAGTTATTTCTCATATCAATACAGGTGATATATCTGTTTTATCATATATAAAAACAGATTCAAACCTTGCTATATATGATATTGAGGGTAAAGATATTACATCCTTGCCTGATGACTCGCAAATTGTTACGGGTGTTGAAAAAGCCCTTCGTGAAATTGGAATTTTGGAGTAAGCTATGAAAGATTTAAAGTATATCTATGAATTTGAAAATTTGCTTCAGGAAGCAAACAATGACCTTGTAAAGCAGGCTAAGAATAATGGCGGTATTGCCCTTGGTTATACATGCTATCATATCCCTGAGGTTTTGCTTAACTGTGGCAATTGCTTTTCTGTAAGGCTCAGAGCGCCTCGTACAGGCTCAATGGATATTGCAACATATTATATGAGTAACTTCCTTTGTGGTTATTCTAAGGCTATCCTTGAACGTGCTATTGAAGGTGGTTATAACTTTCTTAACGGTATTCTTGCATCTGAAACCTGTTCAGAAATGAATCGTTCACTTGAACATTTTGAGCTTCTTGACCTTGTACCGGAGGAAAAGTTCTTTATAACCTTCCTCGATTCACCTTTTAAAATCGCAGACCATACTGTAAAGCACTATGTTAAACAAGCGAGGATTCACATTCTTGATAAAATGGCTCAGATTTATGGTGTTGATACTTCAGATGAAGCCCTTATAAAGGCTGTTGAGGAGCATAATGAGGTTTGCCGTATTATGACTGAAATCGGTAACCTTCGTAAAGCCGATAACCCTGTGATCACAGGTTACGAATATCACGTTCTCAACCTTATTACATACTGTTGCCCCAAGGCATTGATTCTTCCTAAGCTTCGCGAAACCTTAGAAGAGCTTCGCACTCGTGAGCCCGATGCCAAAAAGAAATATCGTGCAAAAATCGTTGTTGTTGGCAGCGAGATGGATGACCCTGATTTTACTGCGCTTATTGAGGATAGCGGTGCTCTTGTTGTTGCTGACCGTTATTGCTTCGGCTCAATGCCCGGTAGGGAAGAGATTGTAATTGATAAAAATGAAGATGTGCTTACACAAATCTGTCTTCATTATCTTAAAACAAGTCAGTGTCCTCGTTTTATGAGTCACGACAAAATTCAGGAAAGACGAGATTATATTAAAAATCTTGTAAAAGAATATAACGCTGATGGCGTAATGTATGAGCAGATTAAATTCTGCGAGTATTGGGGCTATGAACGAGCTCTTGCATCACATATTATGAATAACGAATACGGTGTACCTACTGCCGCAGTTGACAGACAATATACTGCATCTGCTTCGGGTCAGTTAAGGACACGTGTTCAGGCTTTTGTTGAAAGCCTTGAAATTAAAAAAATCCAGAAGGAAAGGCAGGGTAAGTAAATGAAAAATTATGGTAAGCTTTATAAAAAGCATACAGCATTGTTAAAGCACCGCGAATGGCGTGGCTTTAAGGATACAATGTATGATTACTACCGCTGGCTTGTCACCTGGAAGGATATGATTAAAATGGTGCTTAAAGCACCTATATCAACAGTAAAGGGCTTGTGGCGTTATCGTTGGATGGCATCTTACCTTTCTGCTCCATCGTTTATTGATAGGCACGTTGCGGGTCTTCGTGGACCACAGCTTCGTATGGCGCACCTTCATTATAATATGATTGTTAAGCATACAACTAACCTTATAAACATTTCCTTCAGAGCAGATGAGAAAATTAATCCCAACAATAAGCTCTCAAAGAGAATTGTTTTAATGGATGAGATTGTCCCTAATGAGATTTTCACAGGCTTTCCTAATCTTATTCCGATTCCTTTACAGACGCTTCCTATATTCTTATCATCTATGGTTGATCAGCAGATTACACCACCTTACCTTGAAGAAACCGAGTCCTTTGGTGTACCTGCCGATGTTTGCCCTCTGCCAAGTGCCGAGGCAGGTGTTGCCATTGTGGATGATTACCCCAAAATGGGCTGTTGTATGATTGCAACAAATATGCCCTGTGACGGCTCTGTTATGAACTCATCATTCCTTGACAGACGCTTACAGCTTCCCGTACATTGTTTTGGTGTTCCGCTCCGTTATAACAGTGAGGATGTACAGGAGTACGGTGTTGAAGAGATTAAAGATTTAATCAAATTCATTGAAGAACAGACTGGCGAAAAATTTGATTGGGATGCTTATTTCTCACGTATGAAGATGTACAATGAACAGCTTGAGTATGAGCTTCAGAAGTGGGATATTAATAAAACACCATATCCGCAGATGACGGGTGCTTGCTTCTGGCTTTATCGAATCTTCTATTTCAACCTTTCAGGCGGTACAAATGAGAAATTCCTTAAGGTTGATAAAAAGGTCAACAAAATAATGATGAAAGCCTATGAAAAAAAGACGCCTGTTTCTAAAGAAATGCGTCACAGAGCAGTTGTGTGGTCTTGCCCTGCAAACTACTATACAAGCTTTGCAAACTGGCTTGAAAACTGTTGGGGTATGAACGTCGTTATGGATATGGAAACAATGATTTCGTACCTTGAAATTAATACAGAGGATAAAGAGCAGTCCTTAAAAGACCTTGCAAAAACATATCAGCGTTCAATTATGCGTAAGCACACAAAGGGCGGTTATCGTCACGTTGTTGATGAACTCTGGCGCATTGTTGAAGAGTATAATGCTGATACAGTTATTATGTATGATCAGATATCTTGTAAGGGTATGGATGGTCTTGCAGGTATATTCGATGATCAGGCAAGGGAACGCAACATTAACTTTATATGGGTTAAGCAAGACCTTATGGATCCACGCACAATTTCACGTCGTGAAATGCGTGAAGAGGTAAATAAGTATATGCAGACAGTTCTTCAGGAGGAGCCCCTTGATGCTTCGCTTCTTGATTTTGAAGACGATTTAGCTTGGTAAAGGAGTATTATATATGAAATATTTTGGTGGATGCGACGTTGGTTCAACATATACAAAATGCGTTATTCTTGATGAAAACGGCAAAATTGTTGCTCATGTTACCAACCGTAGTAAAATAAACCCCGTTGCAAGTGCAGAGATTGCACTTAATGATGCAGTTGCAAAGGTTGATGGTATTAATTCTGCTGAAGAATTGACTTACCTTATCGGTACAGGCTACGGCAGAAATAAGGTTCCTTTTGCTGATGAAAATATATCTGAAATCAGTTGTCACGCTATGGGTGTTCACGTAACAAACCCAGAGGTAAAGGCAATAATTGATATCGGTGGTCAGGACGTTAAGGGTATTTCAATTGATACTGATGGTACAGTTAAAAACTTTGCTATGAATGATAAATGTGCCGCAGGTACAGGCAGATTTTACGAGGCTATGGCAAATGCTTTTGAAATGTCACTTCCTGAATTTTCAGAGCTCAGCCTTAACGCAAAAAATACTATCCCGATTACTGCACAGTGCACCGTTTTTGCTGAAAGTGAGGTTATTTCACTTGTTGGTGAAGGTAAGCCTATGGATGAAATTGCCGCAGGTATTCAGCTTGCCGTTGCTAAAAGATGCTTTGTAATGGCTAAAAAAGCAGGTGCTACCGATAGCATCACTCTTACGGGTGGTTGTGCAAAAAATGCAGGTCTTAAAAAAGCGATTGAAAAGGTGCTTAAAATCAAGGTGGTTGAGCTTAACACAGACCCTCAGCTTATGGGTGCACTCGGTGCTGCTGAATATGCTCGTCAAAAGGGCTTGGCACAAGCATAAGGAGACGGAGATATGAATATTTTACTTATAATTCTTGCTGTTATAGTTGCATTTTTTGTAGTGACATTTTTAATTTATTGGTTTAACCTTGATATGAAACTCGTTCGCAAGGTTTATGATGCACTTCAAAAGCACTATGATAAAATGAAAAGGGATAGAAAGCTCTGATGAAATTCTTTGATAATCTTATTAATGATTTCTACCAGCTTTGTGACGGTCATTCTTTTGCTTTACGCAAATATTGTGAGGATGATATATGCCCGTGTGATGACCACTTACAGGTTATTATGCAACGCGATACCGCATTTGAGCTTGAAGGTATGGGGTTTGAATTTGTAACCTCATCAACCGTAAGTGATTCTGTTGTGGTTTTAGGTGATGATTTGCAAAATATCAATGCAAATACTAAATTTGCAAGGGTGTGTATTATTGGTATTAATGACACCGCAGATGAACAATCTGTCCACAATGTTATTAAAAAGATTGAATATGAAAAATATAAGTTTTTTCCGAAGGGGTATATGATGCGCGCATCAGTTGGCGATAAAGCAGAAAAGGTGCGTGTATCAAAAAAACTTATTCGTGATAAAGTAAGCTTTTACAATATCGGTAATGCATATATAAATAAACTGAAATCGAACCCCAATGTTAGGGGAGTGTCTGTTTATTTTATAACTGAAAACACCTTTGATTTCTCAACACTTCAAAGGTTATCGCAAAAAAATACAGATATTGTAAAAACTCTTGATCATGTTATGTCTAACGTTAATTTTGATTGTGACACCTGTAAGCTTAAACCTATATGTGATGAGGTTGAAGGTCTAAGGGAGTTGCATTTCAGCGATAAAATGTAAAAATTAAGGAGGAGTATTATGAAACATGTTTTGTGTATTGTTCTTTCATTGATTATGACTTTGTCTGTTTTTTCAAGCACAATGTTTGTTAAGGCTGCCGATTCATCTGTAGGGACTATGGGTCTTACATATAAGCTTAATGATGATGGTCAATCTTATACTGTTACAGGCAGCAGTGAGGTAATTTGTGGGGAGCTTATTATTCCTGATACATATAACGGCAAGCCTGTAACGGCTGTTGGTAAATATGCTTTTTCTGAGTGCTTATCTATTGATAGCATTGTTGTTGGTGCGAATGTTACCACTATTGAGGCATATGCATTTTATGAAACATCTGCAACCTCCGTTTTATTACCTGATGGACTGAAGGTTATCAAATCACTTGGTTTAATGAGCGAGTTTGATACTATTGATGTTCCGGATAGTGTGGAATATATCGGTTACGGCGGTATTTATTCTAACGATTATTACGAGCAGAATAATTGCATTTATGTTGATAAGTGGCTTCTAAATATCCCGTTTTCTATCACTCCTCAAAAAATCGTTGTTTTAGATGGCACTGTTGGTATTTGCGATACTGTAGGTGAGTCTATTCCAGAGGATGGTTCTGCTAAATTTATTTCAATACCTGCATCTCTTAAGTATATCGGCTCGAATTCCTTGAACGGCTTTTTAGGTGTTTATTTATCAGATGATAATGAATATTTTGAAATGAAGGATGGTATTTTGTATACCGAGGATTTTTCACGTCTTCTTTTTGCATCACCCGCATTCCTTACAGGTGATGTTGTTATTGCTGATGGTGTTAAATATATCGACTATAATGCTTTTAGTGGGTGTGAAAACATAGCATCTGTTACAATCCCTGATAGTGCATACAATCTCAGATACGGCATAGAAGGTTTCTTTGATATGGTTTTTGAGGATGAGCTTGAAGGTAGTATTTATGATAATAAAAACACATCGTTTGTTTTTGCGAGCAATGATGAATACGCTACATCATACGAAATTAAATATTCTTGTAATTCTCCTGCTGCAAATTATAATTATGTTGCGTATTTCGGCGCTGATGATTATATTGGTTTACACCAAAAAACTCCTATACATAATCCAGTTACTATACCCGGACGTGAGGCCACTTGTACTTCAAATGGCTTAACCGAAGGTGTCAGGTGCAGTGCATGTAACATTGTAATTAAAGCTCAGACGGTGCTTGTTGGTGGGCATAATTACGGTGAAATGGTTGTTGAAACTGCACCAACATCCACAACTACCGGTATTGGTATAATTATTTGTGAAAAATGTGGTGATACTAAAGAGGTATCACTCCCAAAAATTCCTGCCACACCCAAAACACAGGCAGTTAATGATGTTGATGGTGTCAAAGTAACATGGAATAAAGTTGATGGTGCAGCATTTTATGTTGTTTTCCGTCGTGCAGCAGGTTCCAACACATGGGAACAGTTTACTTCTGTTAACGGAACAGAGTTTGTTGATAAAAAAGTATCAAACAATAAGTATTATCAGTATTCCGTAAAAGCATATAACAGTGAAGGTTATTCGAGTGCCTATAACAGTTCCCTTACTAAGAATATTAAATTTGTTTCGACACCCAAGCTCTCTGCAATCAGTAATGCCACTGGCGGTGTTCAGATTAAATGGGGTGCAGTAGCAGGTGCAACAACATATAGAGTTTATCGTAGAGGCGCAGGTTCAACTTATTGGACATATCTTGGTGATACAACGAGCACATCATATGTTGATTCAAAAGCTTCAAGTGGCGCTTATTGGCGTTATACAGTTCGTGCAGTAAACGGTTATTATAGTGGCTTTGATACAAATGGTCTTTATATTAAACGCCTTGCTAATCCATATTCAATTAAAACGGCCAATAGTCTTAACGGAGTTACTGTAACATGGGCTAAAATCAACGGCGCAGGTTCTTATCGTATTTATCGTAAAGCGGCAGGTCAGACAAGCTGGACATACCTTGGCACAACATCTGCTGCAACATATACAGATAAAAATGTAAAATCAGGCACATATTACAAGTATACTGTAAGGGCTGCAAGTGGTAGTACATACAGCGCATTTTATGATGGCTCACTTATAAGATTCCTTAATGCTCCTGTTATTTCAGGTTATGGCGCAACAAATAATAAGCTTACTATAAATTGGAATAAGGTTACAGGAGCATCAGGTTATCGGGTATATCGTCGTGGCGCAGGTGAGGGCTGGAAGTTTATAACAACTGTTAGCGGAACGTCATATGCAGATTATAATGTTACAAAGAATGCTTACTACAGATATACAATACGTTCTGTAAACGGTACATATATGAGTGGCTATGATAACAACGGTTATCTTGTTAAGTTTGTTCCTCAAAGCGCGGGTTCATCTTCATCAAGTAGTAGTTCAACATCTTCAAAGCCATCTACCAAAAATGATATTGTAGCTTATTACAATAGCGCTATTAACAATGCAAAGAAATCTGCAAAAAATATCGTTCTTGCAGAGGTTCAGACATCTAATTACAACGATCTGTTTTATGTTAATATGTCGGGGATCTCGACGGATTCATATAAAGAGATGCTCGAATCTCATTCATACCCAAATGAAATATATGCTGTATCAACTCTTCCTCCCTCTGGTACAAGCTGTGCAATTAACCCTTCAAAGGTTCGTTCTGCAACAATTACAGAGTCAGGTAATAATTACGTTGTTACAATTACCCTTAATGCACAATCATCTGCTTATAGGGGTGATGGTGGTATAGGCTCTGCAGTTAATATTTTAACGGAAGACGAGCTTAAAGGATCGGTTGGTCTTGATATACAAAACGTAAACATCCAGTATGGCGGAGCATATGTGACAGCGGTTGTTAACAAATCAACGGGTAAGCTTGTGGAGCTGACAACCAATAGTGATGCTATTCATAGTATGAGCTATTCTGGTATAACAATGAAATACGGCATAAGTGAAAAAAATGTTTTTACTGTTAATTATTGATTATTGATTATTATTTCTTAATGGTGATGTTATGAAAATTAAAGTTAATCGTATTTTTTCAATTATACTTACTATATGAATATTATTAAAAACAGGTTGGTACTCTCATACAGTACCAACCTGTTTTTATATAAGCTATTTAATCTTTTTTATTGTATATTCATTTGCAAGGTGCATCATTAAAATAAGCCCCATCAGCACAAAGGGTGTGATTTCAAAGGTTGTCCATGTTGCGATATAACCGAACGAAAGTTGTACTAAAAAGCCTAAGGCATATGCTCCTGCCATATGATATCCTGTGATATCTGCACTATAGTCTGCACCGAACCTGTCAGGTACGCTATGAAGTACACTTGGGAATATTGGTCCAAAGCCTACTCCTATCAGTAATAAACCTATAGCAGATAGTTTGCCTAAGGGGAGTGCAAGAATTATAATTCCCAACAAGGCAACAGCAATACCGCCACGGATCATGTTTTTATCATTAACCTTAATGGATAAGAATCCTGAAATTATTCTGCCCACCATAATTCCGCCAAAATATAGTGATATCCATCTTGCGGCAATATCTGGTGTTTCACCGTATGTGTTTACAAGGTAAGTTGCGCCCCACGTACCAAGCAAAAATTCCATACTGCAGTAAAGACCGAGTGATAAAATACTTGTTTTAATACCCTTGAATTTAAGTATTTCAAAAAGTGACTTGTCAGGGGCTTTTTCACCTTCATCAATTACTGATTTGGTATCCTGCTTTTTCCATTTCTTTAAAAATAACGAAACGAACAAAGCAATTGATAATTGCATAAGCGCCACAACTCGATAGCCGTTTCGCCAGTTGCTGTCTTCTGTTAAGAAAAATGACATTATAATCGGGCTGACAGTGACCCCAATTCCCCAGCATGCGTGTAACCAGCTCATATGTCGCGCTTCGTAGTGTAGGGATATATAGTTGTTTAGTGCTGTGTCGATAGCACCTGCTCCATAGCCCATTATAATTGTGAAAAACATCATTACCCAAATATTAGGTGCAACGCTTATTCCCATAAGGCCAATAGCGGTCAGTAGTGTAGAGAAAAATGTTACCTTTGGTGTACCGAATTTGCGAATAACCTTACCTGCAACAAAGCCTGCACCACCAGTGCAAACACCTGTTATAATACTGTAAAGTGATGCAAAGCTCTGTTCAACGCCAAAATCAAGGTGTACAACAGGCCACGCTGCACCAAATAGTGAGTCGGGTAGACCCAATGAAATAAAAACAACGTATATAACTACTAAAATTGAAATCATATATTACCTCAATGTCAGAATTTTTTTTATTCTATCATATAAAATATACTTGTGCAATAAGCTAAAATTTTTTATAATTACAGTAATAAATGTAATGTAGGAGTTATTATGATAAAAATAATGTTCGTCTGCCACGGCAATATTTGTCGTAGTCCTATGGCAGAGTTTGTTTTTAAGGATATAATAAATAAACGAGGCTTACAGGATATGTTTTTTGTGTCATCCTCTGCCACAAGTACTGAAGAAATATGGCGTGGTGTTGGTAATCCGGTGTATCCACCGGCAAAGCGCGAGCTTTTAAAACACGGTATTACGTGCGATGGCAAACGAGCTATTCAACTCAAGGCTGATGATTATGATAGGTATGATTATTTTATAGGAATGGATAGGGCAAATATCCGTAATATGAATATAATATTAAAGAATGACTCTAAGGGCAAAATATATAAGTTATTATCTTTTGCAGGTAGTGGTGATGATGTTGCAGACCCTTGGTATAGTGGTGACTTTGAAAAAACTTATAATGATGTTTTAATAGGATGTAACGCACTACTCGAATATCTTTTAAGCAGGTGATTATATGCAGATGGTTTTACTTACCGCCGTCGGTGTTGGCGGTGCAACGATTTTTGGTTCTATAATCGGTTTTATTTTCAAAAAAATATCTCATAAATTCAGTGATATTGTTCTTTCCTTCGCTGCAGGTGTAATGCTTGCGGCAGCGGTTTTAGGGCTTATACTTCCATCATTAGAGTATGGTGGTAAATATGGTATTGCAATAACTGTTGTCGGTATTTTTGCGGGCGCTATTGCGCTTAATCTTCTTGATAAGCTTGTTCCGCATATGCACAAAATTGCCGGTGCAGATACAGAAGAACACACCAACAACAATAATCTTAATAAAATACTTCTTTTTGTAATGGCAATTGCAATCCATAACTTGCCCGAGGGTATTGCTGCAGGTGTTGGTTTTGGTTCGGGTAATACAACTGATGCCCTTCTTATTGCAGGTGGTATTGCTTTACAGAACATTCCCGAGGGTATGGTTATTATTGGGCCTATGCTTACAGCGGGTGTATCGCCACGACGCACCTTTGTTATTGCTATGATGACTGGTCTTGTGGAGGTTGTTGGTACACTGCTTGGCTATTTTGCAGTCAGCGTAGCATCGTTTATTCTGCCGTTTGCACTTGCCTTTGCAGGTGGTACAATGCTTTATGTTACAAGTGATGAAATTATTCCTGAAACACATGCACATGGTAATGAACGCGGTGCAACCTATGCCTTACTTGTAGGCTTTTGCCTGATGCTTGTTTCTGACGTATTATTGAGTTGAGTATGAAATATAAAAATATTGTAGAGGGTGTTTTTGTTTCACGCCCTAATAGGTTTATTGCGAATGTTGTTGTAGATGGCGTTGAGAAGATTGTTCATGTTAAGAATACAGGTAGATGCAGGGAGCTTCTTGTTGATGGTGCTAAGGTATACCTCAGTGTATCTGATAACCCTGCAAGAAAAACCAGATATGACCTTGTTGCTGTCGAAAAGGTTACAAACAGGGGAGTCTTACTTATAAATATGGACTCGCAGATACCTAATGATGTTGTATTTGAATGGTTGCCCCAAAGCGATATGTTTTCTGATAACGCTGTTTATCGTCGTGAGTATACTTATGGTAAATCGCGCTTTGATATATATGTTGAAGATGGTAGCAGGAAAGCATTTGTTGAGGTTAAAGGTGTAACCCTTGAAAATGATGGTATTGTCAGCTTTCCTGATGCACCTACCGAAAGAGGCGTTAAGCATCTTAATGAATTAATTACCGCCCTCGATTATGGCTTTGAATGCTACGTTATTTTTGTAGTGCAAATGAAGGGTGTTACCGAATTTAAAGCAAACCGAGAAAGGCACCCTGAGTTTGCTGATGCATTGAAAAAAGCGTTTGAATCCGGTGTGAAAATCAAAGCGCTCGATTGTATTGTAACCCATGATGAAATAAAACTTGATACAGACATCAATGTATGTATAATATAATTTTTATTGACTATATATTTTATGTGTGTTAAAATTTAAAGTTAGAAAAATCATTTGTAGGAAGTGTGTTTTATGTCCAAAAGAACAGATATTCATAAGATTTTAATTATCGGTTCAGGTCCTATTATCATCGGTCAGGCATGTGAGTTTGACTATTCAGGCACACAGGCTTGTAAAGCCCTTCGTAGCCTTGGTTATGAAATTGTGCTTGTTAACTCAAACCCCGCTACCATTATGACAGACCCTGAAACTGCTGATGTTACATATATCGAGCCACTTAATGTTGAGCGTCTTGAGCAGATTATTGCAAAAGAACGCCCTGATGCACTTTTGCCTAACCTCGGTGGTCAGTCAGGCCTTAACCTTTGCGCCGAGCTTAACAAGGCAGGCGTGCTTGATAAATATAACGTTGAGGTTATCGGTGTTCAGGTAGATGCTATTGAACGCGGTGAGGACCGTGTTGAATTTAAAAAGACTATGGATGAGCTTGGCATTGAAATGGCTCGCAGTGAAGTTGCTTACACCGTTGAAGATGCACTCCGTATTGCTGATGGTCTTGGTTACCCCGTAGTATTGCGTCCTGCATACACAATGGGTGGTGTAGGCGGTGGCCTTGTTTATAATAAAGAAGAGCTTAAAACAGTATGTTCGCGTGGTCTTCAGGCATCGCTTGTTGGTCAGGTGCTTGTTGAAGAATCAATCCTAGGTTGGGAAGAGCTTGAGGTTGAGGTTGTCCGCGATAAAGATAACAATATGATAGCTGTTTGCTTTATTGAAAATATTGACCCCCTCGGTGTTCATACAGGTGACTCATTCTGCTCTGCACCAATGCTCACTATTTCTGAAGAGTGTCAGGCGCGTTTAAAGGAACAGGCTTTTAAGATTGTTGAATCTGTTCAGGTTATCGGTGGTACTAACGTTCAGTTTGCACACGACCCTAAAACAGACAGAATTATTGTTATTGAAATCAACCCCAGAACATCACGTTCAAGTGCCCTTGCATCAAAGGCAACAGGCTTCCCGATTGCTCTTGTTTCTGCTATGCTTGCTTGTGGTCTTACACTTAAGGATATTCCTTGTGGTAAGTTCGGTACACTTGATAAGTATGTTCCCAATGGTGATTATATTGTTATTAAATTTGCTCGTTGGGCATTTGAAAAATTCAAAGCCGTACAGGACAAGCTCGGTACTCAGATGCGTGCCGTTGGCGAAGTTATGAGTATCGGTAAAACTTATAAAGAGGCATTCCAGAAGGCTATCAGAAGCCTTGAAACAGGCAGATATGGTCTTGGCGGAGCAAAGAACTTTGCAGAGCTTTCAAAGGAACAACTCCTTAATATGCTCGGTACTCCATCGAGTGAACGCCACTTTGTTATGTACGAGGCGCTTCGTAAAGGCGCAACTGTTGATGAAATTCATAACATTACCGCTGTTAAAAAGTATTTCATTGAGCAGATGAAGGAGCTTGTTGAGGAGGAAGAAACTCTCCTTAAGTCAAAGGGCTCACTTCCATCAGACGAGGCACTCATTTCTGCTAAAAAGAACGGCTTTTCTGATAAATACCTCAGCCTTCTTCTCGAAATTCCCGAGGACGATGTTCGTAATCGCAGAATCCAGCTTGGTGTTGAAGAGCAGTGGGAGGGTGTACACGTAAGCGGTACTGAAAACAATGAATATTTCTATTCAACCTATAACGGTGAAGATAAGAATCCCATCAAGGAGGACAAGCCCAAGATTATGATTCTTGGTGGTGGCCCCAACAGAATCGGTCAGGGTATCGAGTTTGACTATTGTTGTGTTCACGCTTCACTTGCTCTTAAAAAGCTTGGCTTTGAAACAATCATTGTTAACTGCAACCCTGAAACAGTTTCAACTGACTATGATACTTCAGATAAGCTCTATTTTGAGCCTCTTACACTTGAAGATGTTTTAAGTATCTATAATAAAGAAAAGCCTGTTGGTGTTATTGCACAGTTTGGCGGACAGACCCCATTGAATCTTGCATCTGACCTCGAAAAGAATGGTGTTAAGATTCTTGGCACACCTCCATCAGTTATTGACCTTGCTGAGGACAGAGATTTGTTCCGCGAGATGATGGATAAATTAGAAATTCCTATGCCCGAATCAGGTATGGCTGTAAACGTTGATGAAGCTCTTGAAATTGCTGCGAAAATCGGCTATCCCGTTATGGTAAGACCTTCTTATGTTCTTGGCGGCAGGGGAATGGAAGTTGTTTACGACGATGAGAGTATGGTAGGCTATATGAATGCTGCTGTTGGTGTAACTCCCGACAGACCCATTCTCATTGACCGTTTCCTTAATAATGCTATGGAGTGCGAGGCTGACGCTATCAGTGATGGCACACACGCCTATGTTCCTGCGGTTATGGAGCATATTGAGCTTGCAGGTGTTCACTCAGGTGACTCCGCTTGTATCATTCCTTCAAAGCATATTTCCGAGGAAAATGTTGCTACCATTAAGGAATATACACGTAAAATTGCCGAGGAAATGCACGTTAAGGGTCTTATGAATATGCAGTATGCTATTGAGGATGGCAAGGTTTATGTTCTTGAAGCAAACCCCAGAGCATCACGTACTGTACCGCTTGTTTCAAAGGTTTGTAACGTTCGCATGGTGCCAATTGCTACTGAAATCATTACTGCAGAGCTTACAGGCAGACCTTCACCCGTTCCTGCACTTAAGGATAGAGAAATTCCTTATTATGGTGTAAAAGAGGCGGTTTTCCCCTTCAATATGTTCCAGGAGGTTGACCCTGTTTTAGGTCCGGAAATGCGTTCCACAGGTGAGGTTCTCGGTCTTTCACCCTCTTATGGTGAGGCTTTCTACAAAGCACAGGAGGCTACACAGTCAATCTTACCCCTTGAAGGTAATGTCCTTATTTCAGTTAACCGCCGTGATAAGGATTCTGCTATTGAGGTTGCTCGTAAGCTCAGTAACGAGGGCTTCAAGATTTATGCCACAGGCACAACCCACGAAAAGATTACAGAGGCAGGCATTGAAGCAACATTCGTTAAGAAACTTAACGAGGGCAGACCTAACGTATATGACCTTATCACAAACGGTGATATTCAGCTTGTTGTAAACTCACCTGTTGGTAAGGATAGTCAGACAGATGACAGCTACCTTCGTAAAGCTGCTATTAAGGCAGGTGTGCCTTACATTACAACAATGGCAGGTGCTATGGCTACCGCAGACGGTATCCACAAGGTTAAGAAGGGTATTGATAATCAGGTTAAATCCCTTCAGGAGCTCCACAGCGAGATAAAATAACACATAATATATATACTGAACACCAAGGCTTACCGCCTTGGTGTTTTAATGGTGAAAATATGGCTTTAACAATTATTATCTGTGCTGTAACAGCATCACTCGTTATGTTATCTGTTTTAATTAAGCCCGAGATTTCTTTGGGTAAGCTTAAGCTTGGTACATATTGGGTGGTTGCTTTTATAGGTGCAATATTACTGCTTATAACTGGTTGCTTGCCCTTTGGTGAGCTTATAGGGGGATTGACACAGAACACGTCGGTTAATCCACTAAAGATACTTGTACTGTTCTTCAGTATGACATCATTATCAATTTATCTTGATGTACTTGGCTTTTTCAGATTTCTTGCAAATGCGGTTTTAAAGAGGGCAGGGCATAACCAGAAAACACTTTTTCTGATGCTTTATCTGACAGTTTCTGTTCTGACTGTTTTTACATCTAATGATATAATCATACTTACTTTCACACCCTTTATATGCTTCTTTGCTAAAAAGGCTAAAATCAGCCCTCTGCCGTACCTTATAGCCGAGTTTGTTGCTGCTAACACATGGAGTATGGCCCTTATTATCGGCAATCCTACGAATATTTATCTTGCCTCATCAGCAGGTATTGATTTTATGCAATATCTTAAGGTTATGGCATTACCTACTATTGCTGCAGGTGTTGTTTCTTTCGTGGTTTTATACGCTCTTTTTCACAAAAAGCTGCGTGAAGAAATAACTCCAAATGTAAGCGACGAGCCTGTAAGAGATAAAACCTTACTCGTTGTAGGTATAGTCCACCTTGCACTTTGCACAATATTGCTTACCATAAGCAGCTACATAAATCTTGATATGTGGATAATCTCATTTGGGTTTGCGTTATCACTGTTTATAACTACAACTGTTATATGCTTAGTAAGAAGAAAACCCATTTCTATCCTTTACAGAACGTTTGCTAGATTACCTTTTGAGTTAATTCCATTTGTTATTTCTATGTTTACAATAGTGCTTTCTCTTGAATTTGCAGGGGCAACAAGTGTTATTGCGAATATGTTTACAGATAAATTTGCCACATTATCCTTTGGGTTTATGTCGTTCATCAGTGCTAATATTATAAACAATATCCCTATGAGTGTTTTGTTCAGTTCTGTTCTTGAAAACACCAAACTCTCGTATGAGGGGTACATGCAAGGGCTTTATGCGTGTATTGCAGGTTCGAATATAGGTGCATATCTTACACCGGTTGGTGCTCTTGCAGGTATTATGTGGTCATCTATTCTTAAAAGATATGGCATAGGTTTATCTTTTAAGGATTTTGTAAAATACGGATTTACAGTATCAATACCTGCACTTTTATCTGTATTATTTGTTATTCATTTTAGTTTTTGTTGATAAAATATGACATTTATACATAAAATTCTACATTTTATGCGT
>JAZQRX010000020.1:0-18998 GCA_045629785.1 Acutalibacteraceae bacterium
ATTGATGAATGTTAAAATTGAAAAGGAAACCAATAATAACAATAACCGAATGGAGAACTGTTTTTCCTATAATACGGATAAAACATTGAACAAAGCCGTTGAGCAGGTTGCTGCCATAGAAAAAATACAAAATTCAGTTGGCTTATCTTCTTTGCCGGAGGATTTATTGTATGTTGCCGTCTTACGGTTGGAAAATCAAACCAAAACCTTAACAGAGTTAATGGCTTTGGCTGAAGGTAGATTCAGTAAAGCGAGTTTGAGCAGAAAGCTTAATAAAATAATTGAGATATCCCAAGAAATAAAAGGATAATTGAATGAACGAATTTGTACACCTGCATCTTCATACAGAATTCAGCCTTCTCGATGGCGCTTGCCGTATCGAGGAGGTTGTTGAGCGTGCAAAAAATCTTGGTCAGACTTCTTTAGCGGTTACTGACCACGGTGTGTTGTATGGCGCTGTTGCTTTTTATAAAGCGTGTAAAAGCGCAGGTGTTAAGCCTATAATCGGGTGCGAGGTATATGTTGCACCACGTAGCAGGTTTGATAAGGTGCACGGTATTGATAACGACAGATATCACCTTATTCTGTTGTGTAAAAATGAAGTTGGTTATAAAAATCTGACCAAGCTTGTATCATCTGCCTGGGTTGATGGCTTTTATACCAAGCCACGCGTTGACCGCGATATTCTTGAAAAACACAGCGAGGGTCTTGTTGCGCTTTCAGGTTGTCTTTTCGGTGAGGTTGCACAGCGCATTGTTCAGCGTAATATGCCAGAGGCTGAAAGCGTTGCACAATGGTACAAATCCGTATTTGGTGATGACTATTACCTTGAAGTGCAAAACCACGATATGGTTGAGGAAAAAGAGGTTTTAGAGGGCGTTTTATCAATCAGCCGTAAATTTAATATTCCAATCGTTGCAACTAATGACGTTCATTATTGCACACGGGAGGATGCCGATATTCAAAGGGTGCTTATTGCTGTACAGACTAATAAGGTTGTTGGTTCCGAGAATGCTCTTGAATTTGGTAATGATGAGTTTTACCTTAAAAGTGGCGACGAAATGGCTCAGGCCTTTGCTGATTACCCCGAGGCTATCGAAAACACAAATATTATTGCCGAAAAATGTAATTTTGACTTTGAATTCGGTGTAACAAAGCTGCCTTTGTTTGATATACCTGATAATGACCACAAGGCATTTTTGCGTAAAGAGTGCATAAACGGCCTTGAAAAAATATTTGGCAGTATACCTGATGATTACCTTAACAGGCTTGATTACGAGCTTTCTGTTATTGACGAAATGGGCTTTAATGATTACTTCCTTATTGTTGCCGATTTCATAAAATTTGCAAAATCAAACGATATACCCGTAGGCCCCGGCAGAGGCTCTGCTGCAGGTAGTCTTGCTGCGTATGCTCTTGGTATTACGGGTATCGACCCTATAAAAAACAGGCTCCTTTTCGAGCGTTTTTTAAACCCCGAAAGGGTAAGTATGCCTGATATTGACATTGACTTTTGCTATGAACGTCGTGGTGAGGTTATTGACTATGTAACTTCAAAATATGGTACTGACAGGGTAGCGCAGATTGTTACCTTTGGTACAATGCAGGCAAAACAAGCTGTCAGAGACGTTGCAAGGGCGTTAGGCTTGCCTTACAGCACAGGTGATATTGTTGCAAAGCAGATAACACGTGATTATAAAGATATAAAAGATGCCCTTGCAAAGAATAACGATTTAAAGGCTCTCTATAATTCAGATGAGAATGTAAAAAAACTTATCGAATATGCCGCAAGGGTAGAGGGTATGCCACGCCACGCATCAACCCACGCAGCAGGTGTTGTTATTACGCGTGATGAGGTTTCATCTTACGTTCCGCTTGCTAAAAATGGTGAGCAGACTGTAACACAGTTTACAATGACTGAAATTGAACAGCTTGGACTTCTTAAAATGGACTTTTTGGGTCTGCGTACACTTACAGTTATAAATGATGCGGTTACGCTTATTAAAAAGACCGAGCCACAGTTTGATATATCAAAAATTCCCCTTGATTGCCCTGATGTTTTTCGTGAGATGTCAAAGGGCAATACTGTTGGCGTTTTTCAATGCGAATCAGCAGGTATGACAAACCTTATTGTCAATATGAAGCCCCGTAATTTTGCTGATATTGCGGCAGCTATAGCCCTTTACAGACCAGGGCCTATGTACTTTATTGATACCTACCTTGAAAATCGCAAAAATCCTGAAAAAATATCATACAGAACACCACTTCTTAAGGATATTCTTGATGAAACAAACGGATGTATGGTCTATCAGGAACAGGTTATGCAGGTGTTCCGTACACTTGCGGGCTATTCATACGGCAGAGCGGATGTTGTCCGTCGTGCTATGAGTAAGAAAAAGCGTGACGTAATGGAAAGTGAGCGCGAGATTTTTGTTAATGGTCTTAAGGATGATAACGGTAGCACCATAATAAAAGGCGCGGTTAATAACGGTATAGATGCTAAAACAGCAGACGATGTTTTCTCTGATATGATTTCATTTGCCTCATATGGCTTTAATAAGAGCCATACGGCGGCATATGGCCTTATTGCATATCAGACGGCATACCTTAAGGTTAAATATCCACAAGCGTTTATGGCGGCACTTCTTACAAGTGTTATCGGTGATGTAACAAAAACAGTTGTTTACATTAATGAGTGTAACCGACTTGGCATCAAGGTATTGCCACCACACGTAAATTATAGCGGTAAACGTTTTTCTGTCAGCGGTGACAGTATCGTTTTCCCTTTGCTCGGCATAAAGAATATCGGCAGGGCACTTATTGATAAAATAAGGCGTAGTCATAATGATGATGGCGATTTTAAAAGCTATTGGGATTTCTGTAAAAGGGTAAGCGGCACCGAGCTTAACCGCAGAGCTCTTGAGTGCCTTATAAAGGGTGGTACACTTGACGGGCTTGACCTTAATCGGAATGAGATGCTTCATAACCTTGATTTAGCCATTGAGTGCGCCGCTAAAGAAAGTCAGATATATGCAGGCGGTCAGCTTGATATGTTTTCTGCCTTTGGCGATGACAGCTTTTCAAATGACCCTGTTTTCGGCAAATTTGATGAAATGAGCAAAACCGACCTTTTGAATAATGAAAAAGAGGTTGCCGGACTTTATTTCAGCGGTCATCCGTTAGATGAATATCGTGCTGTGTCAGAGGCACTGAAATGCCCTAAAACATCAGTTTTATACGAGCTCCTTGAAACAGGTGCTGATAATGAAATTGATAATAAAAAGGTTAAGCTTGTGGGTGTTATAAATAGTGTCAAAAAGAAGGTTACCAAGCGTGATGACATTATGGCATTTTGCTCGGTCGAGGATTTATACGGTGAGCTTGAAATGATAGTTTTCCCGAAGGTGCTTGTGCAATATAATGATGTTATTACGGTAAATAACGTTGTGCTTGTTGAGGGCAGACTTTCTGTAAAGGATGATGAAATTAAACTCCTTGCTGAAAGTGTTTCTGTTGCCCCGAAAACGGCTACTGAAAAAAGCGATGAGCCTTCACAGGGCGCAAACACAAGTAAATCCAAGCAGGGCGTTTTCTTGCGTGTAAAGCAGGGGAATGAGATAATTGTTGATAACGTTAAAAATCTGCTTTCTATATTTAATGGTAATATGCCTGTTTATGTTTTTTATGAAAGCACTAAAAAATACGAATTCCTTGGCACAGAGTATTTAACACAGGTTAATGACCCACTTGTAAAAGAGTTAAAGTATATTTGTGGCGATGAAAACGTTGTTATCAGACAATAAAAATCAATATTTTCCTTTTTTCTCTTGTAAGATTATGTTTTGTGTGATATAATCCCATAGTTATTTAATATATTTTGGTATGGAGGTACTGAAAGTGAAAACAATTGGTGTACTTACAAGCGGTGGCGACGCCCCCGGTATGAATGCGGCTATTCGTGCCGTTGTACGTAGTGCTTGTGAAAGCGGTATGCGTGTTATGGGTATCCGCCGTGGTTATAAAGGTCTTGTTGAGGGTGATATGTACGAAATGAACCTTCGTACAGTTTCTGACATCATCCATCGTGGCGGTACAATGCTTTATTCAGCTCGTTGCCCCGAGTTTGCTGACCCCGAGGTTCAGGATAAGGCTGTTGAGGTTTGTAAAGAGTTTGGTCTTGATGGTATCGTTACTATCGGTGGTGACGGCACATTTAAGGGTGCTCGTGCTCTTACACTCAAGGGTATTCCTTGTATCGGTATTCCCGGCACAATCGACAATGACATTGCATCTTGCGATCATACAATCGGTTATGACACAGCTCTTAATACTGTAATGGATATGGTTGACAGAATCCGTGACACAACAGAGTCACACGATCGTTGCTCAATCGTTGAGGTTATGGGCAGAAACGCAGGTTACCTTGCTCTTAATGCAGGTATTGCTGTTGGTGCAACCTGTATCCTTATTCCTGAGGTTGATTATGATATTGATTCATACATCATCGAGCGTATGAAACGTACTCAGAAAACAGGTAAAGAACACTTTGTTATTGTTGTTGCTGAGGGCGTTAAGGGTATCGACTCTGCTTCTCTTGCAAAATACATTGAGCAGAAAACAGGTGTTGAAAGCCGTGCTACAGTTCTTGGTCACGTTCAGCGTGGTGGTTCACCTTCAGTTCGTGACAGAGTTCTTGCAAGCCAGATGGGCTTCTATGCTGTTCAACTCCTTAAGCAGGATATCGGTAACCGTGTAGTTGCTACAAAGCAGGATCAGATTGTTGACTACGATATCATTGAAGCTCTTAATATGAAAAAATCAATTGACCTTGAGCTTTACAGAATCGCAAACGAAATTTCTATCTGATAGTCAAAAATTTACTGAGCAGGAAAAACCTGCTCAGTTTTTTTATAACTAAATTTTACAATATTAAATCTGCCTTTGCTACACAAATTAATTTTGTGGTGCGGAGGTGTTTTTTGTGAAAAAAAGTAGAATTATATACGGCTTTTGTTCAATAATCTTATCAGCTGTACTTATGCTGACTGTATTTACTTCACCTACTTTTAATAATACTGCTGTTGCAGATGTTAAAATTGATGGTGTAAGTGTACAGTTTGATGCTATTCGTGAAAAATTCATACAACGCTTTGTAGATGATACAACAACAGAAACCCCAAAATATACTGCTCTTGAAAGGGTGTGCGTTGGCGGTTTTCCCATAGGCTTAAAGCTATATGCAGATGGCGTTGCTATTGTTGGCACAGAGCCGATTGATACTGAAAACGGTTATATAAATACTGCAGAAAAAGCAGGTATTAAATTAGGGGATATTATAAAATCAATAAATGGTGAAAGGGTTACTACAAATAGCCGTGTTTCGCAGATTATTGAGGAAAGCAACGGTGATGTCCTTACCTTGCAGGTTTTACGCGGTAATGAATTGCTGACATTTTCTTTCAATAGTGAGTTTTCAATCAGTGAGGGTAAGTTTAAAGCAGGCATATGGGTGCGTGACAGTTCTGCAGGTATAGGCACAGTAACGTTTTGTACGAGTGATGGTTACTTTGCTTCTTTAGGGCATGCCGTATGTGATATAGATACTAAGGATGTTGTGCCCATTTCTCAGGGTGAGTGTACAGATGTAAAGCTTACAGGCTATACCAAGGGTGTAACAGGTAAAGCAGGGGAGTTGTGCGGTGTACTTGAAAGTAATAAAACGGGTGAAGTTTTTTATAATGGTGATTTAGGTGTGTATGGCAGGTATAATGAAATTCCGTCAACCCATACTTTTTGTGTTGCGCCAATAGATGCGGTAAAAACAGGTGATGCGTATATTTACACAACCTTAGAGAATAACGTGACAGAAAAATATAGTGTCAGAATTAATCATATAGATTATGGTAACCCTGAACATAAAAATCTCGTTATTGAAATAACTGACCCACGCCTTATTGAAAAAACAGGGGGCATAATTCAGGGTATGAGTGGCAGTCCGATTGTGCAGGACGATATGATTGTAGGCGCCGTAACCCACGTGTTAGTTGATAACCCTGCTCAGGGCTATGGCATTTTTGCACAGACAATGCTTGAGAATATAAATGCGTATAAATAAAAAGAAAGCCCCGCAACAATCGTTGCGGGGTTCTTCTTTCAGCCAATTAGTTTGACTTGTTGAGTTTGTTAACAAGCTGTCACTTCTTGTGAGCTGCGTTGTTCTTGTGAAGAAGACCTTTAGCAGCAGCCTGGTCAAGCTTCTTAACAGCAACCTTAACAGCTTCAGCCTTGTTAGCATCGCCTGATTCAATAGCAGCGTTAGCTTTTTTGAGAGCTGTCTTAAGAGCAGAGTTTGCTGACTTGTTGTTAGCAGCCTTTGTTGCGTTAACAAGTACTCTCTTCTTTGCAGATTTAATGTTGGGCATGTGGGCACCTCCTTCATTTCCTATTCATACAGTCAAATATATTACCACAAAGTTATAGTAAATGCAAGAGATTTTTTCATAATTTTTAACTGTTTTTGCTTATTTTTCAAATTTAATTTTATATTGCTCAATAGCATCTTCTATAATCGAAACTGCATCAAGCACACCCTTGACTTCATCAATTGCTGTGTCTTTATCTTCAAGTGTTTTATATACTGCGAAAAAGTGCTTCATTTCATCAAAAACGTGGGCTGGCAACTGACTTATATCTTTATAAGTGCTGTAAGTAGGGTCATTAAAGGGGATTGAAATTATTTTATCATCAGGTGCACCATTATCAAGCATTGTAATAACGCCAATGGGATAGCACTCAACAAGTGCCATAGGTTCAATTTTTTCAGAGCAAAGCACAAGCACGTCAAGGGGGTCGTTGTCTTTTGCGTAAGTGCGTGGTATAAAGCCGTAGTTAGCAGGGTAGTGGGTAGATGTATAAAGCACTCGGTCAAGTCTTAAAAGGCCTGTTTCTTTATCGAGCTCATATTTCATTTTGCTACCCTTTGATATTTCAATAACAGCAGCGTATGATGAACGTGAAATTCTGTCGGGATTAATATCATGCCATATATTCATAATATCGCCTCAAATCTTAAATATTTGCATCTTTATTATAGACCCGTTTTTTGTGGAAATCAATATTTATATTGCTATAATGTAATTATTATTTTACTAAAACAAGCACAAGTATACCTACAAAGGATAATACAACCGCGCCAATTTCTCGTTTAGATGGTTTCTGACCGCAAATGATGCTTATTATTGTTGAAACAATCATAACACCACCTGTTACAAAGGGGTACTGTACAGATGCAGGTAGCACCGCAAGAGCAATAAGTAAAAGGTAGTTAGCGAATTTATTAATAACACCGTAACCACCGCCTAGTAAATAGGCTTTTTTGCTGATTTTAGGTATATTTTTGCGCAATACAAGTAAAACAACGCTTGTAATTAAAACGCCGAAAAAAGCCGCCCAGATGCTAAAAACAGCCTCGTTGCATTTGTTGTATTCTGATGATGCATATATTTTTGATACAACACCTGCCATACCATTCAGTATAAATACACCAGCATAATATAATGTAGCGCTTTTGCTCTTTTTGTCACCTTTACCAACAGTTATTGCAAGGGCAATTGATATGAGTACAAGGCATATAGTGTTGCCGATTGTCAAAGGCTCGTCATAAAAAACTATGCCTGTTACAAAGGGTAGCACCATACCGCCAAGCATAGCAAATAATGAGTATAGTGACAGGTTTATGTAGGCTATTGCTTTTAGTGAAAAAAAGTTGTACCCGATTATAACTGCCGATGAAAAAAACGACATCAAAAGTGTAAAGGGAGTAGCATCTATCTGGAATTTGTTTATAATAAGTAAACTGATTAAACCTGATACACTGCTTATAAATGAGAATAGGAAGGTTGACGCGGTATTGTTACCTGCCTCTTTTTCAAATTTATCATTAAATAAAAACTGTATACCGAACAGAATTACTGATATAGATAATAAACCATAGTACATAAATAAACCTCAAATACCATTAAATTCCCGAATAGTTTATCACATCAATATTGTTTTTTCAATATTATTTTAAAAATGAAATACGGCATCTATATCAAGATGCCGTATAGCCTTAGTTGTGTTTATCGGAGCAACAGCTGCAGCCTTCGCAGCTACATGAGCAACCCGTAGCTTGTGCTTTTTTTGCACAATTTTCGCCATCGGGACAGCCTATGCATTTTACACCACGCTTTTTTGCCCTTATAAGGTAGGCTGAAGCTCCGCCTACAATTAACAGAATAAGTGCAATTATGATTATGTTATCCATACTATTTCTCCGAAAATTGATTTGTTATTAATTATCACTTTGATGCGGACTTTTTATTCTTGAGTGCACACTCTTCGTTGAATCTTTTCTTTGATTTGAAGCACAAAGCAACAAGAATTAAAACGAATACAATAATTGCAATCAAGCCGGGTATAAAGCCTTTAGCAAAAGTACCTGTTGTAATAAGTGTACCAATCTGATAAACAAGGTAGCCAACAGTAAAGCCTGTACCTAATTGGAAGCCAATACCACCCCAAAGCCACTTTGCACTCTTCATTTCAGAGTTCATAGCACCGATTGCCGCAAAGCAGGGGGGAGTGTAAAGGTTAAACATAAGGTATGCAAGTGCCGCAACCTTTGTGATTGCAAATGCAGAGGCTACCTCTGTTCCGGCACCCTCCATAAGTGCAAGCTCCTCGGTATCGATAAGGTTTTCGAGCCCTACAAAGCATACTGCAAGTGTACCTACAACGTTTTCTTTTGCAATAAAGCCTGTAATTGCGGCTGCTGCAAGCTGCCAAGAAAGAACACCTACAACAGGTACAAGAACATATGCAAATGGCCCTGCAATTGATGCAAGAATTGATGTATCGGCTGATTCAGCAACCTTAAAGCTCCAGGTAAAGGTTTGCATAATCTGAATAACAGTGTTACAAAGTAATATGATTGTTGCTGCTTTAACTATGTAAGCCCATCCGCGAGAGCACATCGATTTGAATGCTCTTATAAGGCTTGGGGCTTTATACTCAGGTAATTCAATAATAAAGAAAGATTTTTTAACCTTATAGCATGTGATTTTGTTAATTATCAATGCACCAAAGAATATAATTACAATACCTGCAAAGTACATAAGGGGACCAACCCATGATGCATCCTCAAAAAATGCACCGGCAAAAAGGGCAATAACAGGCAATTTTGCACCGCAGGGCATAAATGGTGCCAACATCGCAGTCGCTCTGCGTTCACGTTCATTACGGATTGTACGACAAGCCATAACACCGGGGATAGCACAGCCCGTACCAATAACAAATGGTATAACTGATTTGCCCGAAAGACCAACCTTTTTGAATATTGGGTCAAGCACAACTGTTGCGCGAGCCATATAGCCACAGTCTTCAAGAAGTGCTATAAGGAAATACATTATCATTACAAGTGGTAAGAAACCGATTACGGCAATTGCGCCACCGATTACACCATCAACAAGTAATGCATATAGTAATGGGTTTGCATCAGAAAGAAGCTCGCCAATCCAGCCTTGACCACCTTCAAGCAAAGCAACGAGCCAGTCAGCAATCCATACACCGGGACCTGCCTGTGAAATCCAGAAAACAAGGAACATCACAACTGCAAATATAGGTAGACCTAGCCACTTGTTTGTGAGTATTTCGTCTATTTTATCCTGAATGTTTTTGTCTTTTGTAAATACAGTTCGTGTTTCAACGCTTTTTACAATACCGTTTACAAATTCAAAACGCCTTTTGTCTGCTTCAACAACAGCCTTTTTGTTTGTAAGGTCAATATCACCTTGTGCATAAGGCGCTTTTTGTGTTGTACCCTTCAATTTTTTTGCGGCTTCAACAACAGCTTTAAGACCTTTACCCGTCGATGAAACTGTTTCAACAACGGGGCAACCGAGCATTTTTGAAAGTGTGTCTGCATCAATGGTAGTTTTCTTTTTTTCATTAAGGTCAGCTTTGTTAAGCGCAATTACAACGGGTATACCAAGTTCAAGAAGCTGTGTGGTAAAGAATAAGCTTCTGCTAAGGTTTGTTGCATCAACAATATTAATAATAGCGTCAGGGTTTTCATTTTTAATGTATGTGCTTGTAACACTTTCCTCAGATGTGAAAGGGGACATAGAGTATGCACCGGGAAGGTCAACGGCTATTAATTCAGCTCCACCTGATAAGCTTCTTTTTATAGGGCTTGTTTTCTTTTCAACAGTTACACCTGCCCAGTTTCCAACCTTTTCATTTTTGCCTGTAATAGCATTGTACATGGTTGTTTTACCGCTGTTAGGGTTACCTGCAAGAGCTATTCTCATATATTGGACTCCTTTTGTTGAGTTAGCATAGGCTAACTAACTTTCGCAAATTAAACAGAGCAAATGCTCTGTGGCTTTAAATTTCTATTGCTTCAGCAAGTGGTGTATCAATGTTGTACCTACCATCTTTTATGGATATGATACAACTACCTTTGCGTCGTTTTATAACAGTAATTGGTTCACCTGCATAGCATCCTAATGAAAAAAGGAATGCATCAAGCTCTTCGTCATCGGTTGCAAGGTTTTTGACAATATACTCTACACCCTCAACCGCTTGTGTAAGATTCATTGATACAACCTCCTTGTTTTTTTGTTAGTTAGCAACCGCTAACTGCAGATATGATATCATCTGAAATTTACTTTGTCAAGAGTTAATGTTAATTTTTGCTAAAATTTTATATTGACTTTATTTAATTTAAAATATAAAATATAAATATAAAAAATAAAAGGACTGATTTATTATGTCGCTTTGTGAAAAATGCGGTGTCGAAGAATTAGATCAGCAGACGGGGCTTTGTCCTGTTTGCGATGTTGTTAAATTATCTCGTGCAAAGGCTGATATGAAGCGCAAGAAAACATTGTTGATTACCTTGTGTGTTTTTCTTGTTTTTATTGTTGTAGCTATAGTTATAAGTTTTTCTGTTAAGGGTGTAATTGATGATGCTCGAGCCGATGCCGAGGCTTCAAGTATTGCCCATGAGGAAGAAATCAACGGCTATTATCAAAACCTTATCGGCACTTACAAGGGCTCATATGTTGCAACACAAGGTGAATGTGGTCTTACTCTTACAGTTTATGAAGAAGAGGGTGCTTATTATGCAACCTTTGAATTTTATAACCTGCCCGATACATGGGTTACTCAAGAAGGTTCCTACACAATGAATGTAGCCTATAATGAAGAAACCGGCGAGTTTAATTTTGTTGGCTATGAGTGGATTAATCAACCCGACGATTATGTTATGGTTGATTTAACAGGTTCACTTGATGGTGATGTTCTTAGTGGTTCAAGTCCTACCGAGTTTAGCGTAACAAGGGTTTATGAAGAATAAATAACAAAAGCGTTGCAGATTTAATTCTGCAACGCTTCTTTTATGCTTTTGTTTCAATCTTAGGGTCAAAAATAGGCATCAACTGAAGCTTGAAGAGATTTGCTCTGTGACGTCTGTCAATAAGCTCTTTTGTTGCTTCATCATCAATTTCGCCTGTTCTGATGTAACGGTCAAGTGTAGCATAGGTAAAGCCGAGATTTTCCTCATCTGTTTTGCCGCAAAGCCCGTCGATAGGTGTTTTGTCAACAAGCTCACGGGGGAGACCAAGCAGATAACCAATCTCTTTAACCTCTGTTACAGTAAGGTTTGACATAGGGGAAAAGTCACCTACAGAGTCACCATATCGTGTAGAGTATCCGACCCAATCCTCAGAGAGGTTACAGGTATTACATACTCTGCCGTTACAGCTTTGCGAAACCGCATAGAGTGTTGACATTCTGATTCGTGGCGGAATATTCTGCACAGTTTGTGCAGTAACCTGTAAATCCTCGGGGAGTGCGCTTAAAATACCCTCTACAGCCTCTTTAACATTTACAACATAATGCTTGATGCCAAGGTGGTTAACAAGCATAAACGCCTTGTCAATATCGTGTTGCTCGCCTTGTGGCATAAGCACACCGACTACTCGGTCTTTTCCGAGTGCCTCTACACAAAGCGCGGCAGCAACGGAACTGTCTTTACCGCCTGAAATACCTACAACAGCATTACAACCATTGCCGTTTTTATCAAAAAAGTCGCGTATCCATTCTACACATTGGTCTTTAACTATCTGAGCATTGAACATATATATCCCTCCGGCGTATTATCTATAGTTTTCTTTTATGTAAGATTTGAGTTCCTCACAATTTTGAATTCCGCGAATGTTGAAGATTGTATTCTTGATCTTCAAATCACAATAATCCAATTGCTTTTCCTTTTTTGTCTGTTTTATGATTAAATCACTTGCTGAAATATCATATACCGCAAAAGATTCTCGAGTGTATAGATTTATAACAGTAAGATTGTCATCTATAAATTCTAATTTCCAGCCTCTGTCGGTTCTGAGCCTATGTGGCCAAATGCTTAATGATGCTATGATACAAACTTCAAAAAACAAAAATGTGGCCCAATCAATCAAGAACCCTAAACAAGCTAATAAAGTAAATATAATATATGTAATCAAAAGTTCGATTATTGTTCTGCGTCTTGAATATTTATAATCTGAAAAAGTCGAAAAAGTTTTTTCTTCCATGTTATTCTCCTTTAAATTAAAACATTTCCATACCGAACAAGTAGAGGATGAATGTCATAATGAGTCCTATTATAATGTTCTTTTTATACTTGAGGCCGTTGTTTTTTAGTATGAATCCAAAGCACACAGATGAAATGGGGATAACTGTCATTACAAAGAAAACCCAAAAGTTTTCCGTGAACAACCCATTGGCATTAGAGAGAGTACCTAATAAGATATTGGCAAAAAAAGGTGAGAAAAGGGAAGCAACAAAGAAAATGGCAGAAAACAAATTCCACATATCCTTGTTGATGAATTCTTTCGTTTTTTTGGGATGAGTGTGCATATATGGGTTAAACGCAGATGACGCATTGAGTTCATTTTTTCTCAAAATAAATAGCTGGTTGCTTATAATTAACAAGAGCCATTTATCGGAATTGCGTATTTGTTCTATATCTGTAAAGAGGTGTTTTGATTCACGAACTATTTCTCCATTACAAAATAAACTTATTTTTATGTAGCTTTCGTAAACCTTGTATTCGTATATAGTTGAACTAATGCGTTCAATATGTTTTTTCCAAGAATTGTTATGCGCTTTTATTGATTTGAATGTTGAGATTCCGTTGATTAGCAAAAAAGCCAGGATAAAGCTTGTTCCGACATTGTTTGGGGCTGCGAGATTTGTGAAAACCAGTAAAGCTATACTAACTAAGATGAAAATCACAGGTCGCGAAATAATATGTTTGATTTGTATGTGTTGAATTTCTTTCAATTCATCTTTACTGAAATTGAAACGGTAAAATTCTTTGACTTCTTCTTCAGGTACCTGACTGTATATATTACCAGTGTTTTCGTCGTTCATATCTATCACCATAAATTATTATACCACACCCTTATGAACATAGCAATAAATTAAACTGTTTTGGTTCTGTTGCTTTTTGATACAGCGAATGATATAATATACGCAATATTTATTTTTCTTTGAGGTATTTTAAATGAATAAGAAAGCACGAAAAAGATTTATCAGATTTATACCGATTATCGTTGTTTTCAGTATAATTATAGGTATTCTGTCACTTTCAATCAGACCCGAATACAGCGGTGTGAATTATTCGCCTGCTGATAGTCAGAACGAAACAGATACAACAATAAAATTCAATTCAAACGGCAAATTGAAGATATTGCACATAACAGATACCCACCTTAAATTCAATCATAATTTTGACCCTACAATATGGTTGGTTGAGCGTGCCTGTGATACCGAGAAGCCCGATATTGTCATGCTTACGGGTGATATCGTCCTCAACTGTGATAGTGCAGACGACACCAAAAGGCTGATAAATGCCTTGATGAATGTTTTTGAATCAAGGAATATTCCTGTTGCCGTGACCTTTGGTAACCATGATTCGGAGCAAGGGGCAATGTCCCGCGAAGAGCTTATGGAGTATTATAACACATTTTCCTGCTCTGTTTCCGTGGATGATGGTGAGGCACTTTCAGGCTGCGGTACATATAATATTCCCGTTCTTTCATCTGATGGCAAAAACATAAAGTTCAATCTTTGGGTATTTGATTCGGGCGACTATGATGAAGAGGGTAGATACAGTTGTGTTAAGCCTGATCAGATAGAGTGGTACAAGCAGACCTCTGATAAGCTAAGGGCGGAGAATAATGGTGAGCCTGTAAATTCCCTTGTTTTTCAGCATATAATTGTTGGTGAGATTTATGATGTGCTTCAGAAAACGGATTCATGGAAGCCTTATGCTTACAAGCACCTTTATAATGAAGATGAATATTATATGCTTGATGCTGAACAAACCAACTATGGCACCTTAAGGGAATATCCCTGCCCGGGCTATGAGAACTACGGGCAGTTTGATGCTATGGTTGAAAAGGGGGACGTGCTTGCAATGTTCACAGGTCACGATCATACAAATGCCTTTGGTGTAAGGCATAAGGGGATTGATATTGTGAATTCGCTCAGCACACGCTATATTGGTCTGTTCCATTCCACGCAATGTGGTTATCGTGTTATTGAGCTTGATGAAAACGACACCTCTGTTTATGAAACCCGTGTGGAGCGTATGTTTGACACCATTACCCTTGATACTGTTAAAGAAGAAAAACAAAATGGTGATGAGTTCAAATACAAAATGGCACGTGAAATCGCCTTTAAGGGCGCAGTACAAAGACTTGCAACAGATATGGCAAGAGAAATAGCAGAAGCCACCGCCGACAGAACAGTTACATATCCCGATTAAAAGCTAAAGGACACCGATTGGTGTCCTTTTCTTATTGGTTGCGGAGAGGGGATTTGATGGGCTCTGCCCATCATTCGCAAGTAAACTTGCGAACACCCGATTATGTTCGCCTTCGGCGAGGGGAGGTTCAAACCCCTCCGACTATTTAAAATAAAAAATAAAGGATACCCGAAAGGATATCCTTTACTATTAGCATATACTGCACAATTTGATACAATGCAACGCTATGTCGCCGAGCGTTGCATTCGTTAAACTACCGAAATGGTATCCTCACTATATTCCGAATCGGAAATATACACGCCATCGAAGGTATTCGAAATTAACGGCCGTTTAATAAATTCTTCATAACGAACCGATTCGTCTTCCATAATAACACACCCATTTGTTTCGTTCAGATGCGTTAAAAACAGGGATATACGGCATACTTTTACACTGTTGATTGCAATATCTTTTTGAATTTCCGACACAAAAGCTTCTTCGTTTTCATGACTCGCATAACGCAGCGATCCTTGCCAAAGGTTAGTTTCGTTAGTCACATCCTCCCAAAGATCACCCAAAGCTGACTTGGGGCATTCGTTGGGAAGCGGACCTGCACCATGCCTTGTAACATAGGTGCGCGACACATAAACAACTTCGTCAAGATTCAATCCCAAACGCGATAAAAACCTATATGGGTTTGTAAGTCCTGTATCGGAGGCGGTAACATGGGGTGCATAAATCACATTGTTTCTATCCAGCAAAAGACCCTGTCCCGCTTCAAAGATCAGCGTATCTGTACGCTGCAATTTTTTTCGCAAATCTGCCTCGGTTAACAGTTTCACATATTTCAAGTTGGAAACAATTTCATATGCAGCATTTTCCAGGATGTTGTTATTGGAAAGAAGCTGCACATACTCATTTGTCTCTGTGTCCCAAGTGTCTGCCAACATCTGCAACCGCTTAGTTGTGTATTCTTTCCGGATATGCAGCATTGCATGATACAGCGCATCCGCATCCATACTGCATATCTGTCCAAGTTTTAATCCAAAACCGGCTTTGGTGCGCAGATCACATTCATTAATACCCATTCCGCAACTGCCATGTCTACTACTTCCGCGGGAGGATTCCAGCGCCATATTGAGAAGCACATCATCCGGAGTAGTCACACAAACAGTTTCCAGGCTGTAAATATTCGGACAGAAGCCGAATGTTTCCCGAAAATTATCGATTTCTTCGCCGAGTTTATAGATATCCGGATAAAAACTGTCGATCCACAAGGTATCGGCACCGCGGCACGAACCGGAAGAAAGCTCATGAAATACAAAGCGTTTTTTTTCAGGAGTTTTTCGTACAACTGTGTGACCGGATTGTGCCCCGCCATTGTGGCGGACAACCAATGTTTTTCCGCTGTCAAGCGAAAAATAGTCAACCGCCATGCCTTTTCCTTCGTCGCCAAAGTTTTTGCCAATTACGGCAATTACTCTCATAAGAAGAAACCGCGCTTGGCAGTGCAAATCTGCAACTGACCGAGAATGTATTCCAGCCGCGGTCTTTCCATTGCATCCCACTGGTTCAGAACGTCTTCCCGGAGCTTGCCGTTTTGAAGCTGGATTGTGCTGATAATAATCTGAGGAATCAGGTCAATATCCGTTTTAAGGATCGTCATAGCATGACCATTCATCAATTGCCTGTTATATGTATCGTTTCCACCGATCATAATATGGAAAAGGTGGAACTTTTTTTCCGCCTCTTTCAGCACAGCCTCCGGCGTTTTCGCATTGCTTTCGTCGCCCATTACATCACGGATCGTAATCGCAGGAGAAATGCCCCTCCGAATTGTAGCATTATCACCAATGGTAAATACGAAACCTTTTTGATTCCTTTTTTTGATTGCATCAATATTGGTGTGATTAGCCAAGAAGTGCCAAAGGCAAGTTGGCACAACTTCACCGTGTCCACCATTTTCAAAATACAGTTCCAAAAGTTGTTCCGCAATTCGGATATCAGATTCAAACTGCGTGACCTGCAACGGGGAAGCATCTTGGTGATCACCATATGCAGCGCACATTAGTGCCGGATCTTCTATTGAATCGGTGGAATAAAGCTTCATAATCAGTTCGTTGAGAGCCTTGGTTGCCACCTCAACGGCAAGATATCCCATAGAGGCGGTAACATCCAATCCCACAACAATAGGAGTTGAATTCGGATGATCATCGGAGTCAAAGCACTCGCGAGTGCCAATATAGCGCGGGTCGTATTTAGGATCACATGAATTTCTTTTAAAAACCTCTCCCACACTGTTGGTGTTTGAGAGTTGCCTGCTGGTTTTTAGCTTGCTCCAATCTGCAGCTGAATAACTACCGTATCCCATAAAAATTTCTCCTTCTACATTTTTACAAATTTATGTCCGCCAAATCCGGTTTCAATAACTTGATCCCATCTTTCAAAGTCCTCGAACGCATCTATAGCTGGGGCCGAATTCAGAAATCTGTACAGCTCCTTCGGCTTGGTTGTATCTTTTGCTAAATAAATCGCAGTTTTTCTAAGATCTTTCAGATCCGTATTGCTATGTGCAGAGCGCACATTTCTCCAATCTCCGAAGAGCGCACACTCGTGCGTAACTGTGTTGACCCATAAAGATGTAGGGGTAATGTCGCCATGCTCAATATTTGCATATTTTAGCGCGCAGCAGATATTTTCCATTCTGGAAATCAACCACGCCAGGTGCTCTGAAGGCCAAGGTGCAAAAAACTCTGCCGGATAAAAATGCGGTCTCCTTCGGAATACAACAACCTGCCCCCCGGTGCTTGTTGCGAGTATCATTTTTAGTTCCGGGAAGGAACGATGGAGCCGGGTGTCTGCTTCAGGAAATACAAGGCGTTTATAGCCTGCCATAAAACGGGAAGATTCTCTGTCGTTGTCAAACAGATAGATAATGTTCTCTTTTCCAAGAAAACAAGTAAAGCCGGGGTACTGAAATTTCTCCATATAGTCAATATGAAGGGGATCTCCGCCTTGAAGTGTAAGATCGGTTGAACCGCAACAACGCCAGATTGTATCGCTGCTGTAGTCAAATTCCTTTTTTGCTGCCTCTGCTTTGGAATATTGCAGTAACCGTTGCCTGAATTCTTCGTGGTTCTTAAAATCAGCATCTGAGAAAAATGTCTTTGAGCCGCAATACGGGCATTCGACTCCGGATGTGCCACTCAGTTCCATCTGTCCGCCACAGTTTTTACACTTAAATGTAGCCATCGCTTCACCTCATTGCAGAAAAGTTCTATTCACATATTGTAATGCAAACTATATATATGTTACTTTATTTGCATTGTATTGTCAATATTAATTTGGTACATATCAATTGCAGTGAATCTCGGCTGTTTAATGAATATCACGGTGTTTTAACGAAATAGAAGCACAGTGTATTTGGCCTGTTTTGGGGTGAAAATGGGTATTATGAAAGCAACGAGCCAAATTGATACATTTTTACGCACAGAACGAAGCGTTGCATTTTAAGGTGGGTTTGAGTCACCCAACCTCGACTTTTATGTGGTTAACTTTGATACAATGAAACTAATCTTTTGTGTTAAAATAGCAGAAACCTTTATACAGCAAGGTTTTTCAGACATAGAAAAAGAACGAAAGTTGCAATACCAATGGTATCATAACTTTCGTTCTTATTTGGTTGCGGAGAGGGGATTTGATGGGCTCTGCCCATCATTCGCAAGTAAACTTGCGAACACCCGATTATGTTCGCCTTCGGCGAGGGGAGGTTCAACCCCCCATAATAATCAACACAAAGAAAAACGAAGAACACCCGAAAGGGTATTCTTCGTTATTGGTTGCGGAGAGGGGATTTGAACCTCCTCTTGCCCTCTTGCGGTGCCCAAAATTGACGATCGCTCCTGCTCGTCGCTGTCAATTTTGACCGCTACGCCAAGCAACTCTCCCTGCATCCGCCACCGGCGGCGGTCGAGTGGCTTGCCCCGGGAACCCGTCGGTCAGGAGGAATCACTTTCTGTAATGAATAAGAAAAAGGACACCGATTGGTGTCTTTTTCTTATTGGTTGCGGAGAGGGGATTTGATGGGCTCTGCCCATCATTCGCAAGTAAACTTGCGAACACCCGATTATGTTCGCCTTCGGCGAGGGGG
>JAZQRX010000021.1:0-59063 GCA_045629785.1 Acutalibacteraceae bacterium
CGTCTTGCGACGGGTTACATACACGACTTCGTCGTGGTTGATATAGTTCTAACTCACAGAAGACTAACCACAGCTGGAACTACCCACCACCACGCCAAAGGCGCGGTCCCCCTCCCTTGGGAAAGGGAGGTAAGGCTTCGCTATAACGAGGGTTTTCAAGGAGCATATAATGAAACTTATTGCAGCAGATTTAGTAATTGATATTGATATTAAGGGTGAGCTTTTAAAACAGCGTGCCCAGCAATATATTTACACAGGTGACCGTGCGCCTGACATCACATTTGATGAGGTTTCACAGAAATATTATATTGATAGGCAAAAGGACTATCCTCATCTTAGTTTTGAAGAATGTGAATACTTTTTTAGTGGTTCATATTTCTATGAGCAGCTTACAAAATTTGATGGTATTATGCTACACGCATCTTGTGTGGAATATGATGGCAAGGCATATTTGTTTTCAGCAAACCCAGGCACAGGCAAATCAACACACACTCATTTGTGGATGAAGTATCTGCCCGGTGCACGTATTCTTAATGATGACAAGCCTGCAATCAGATACTATAACGGTCAGTTTTATGCTTTTGGTACACCATGGAGTGGTAAAACTGATGAAAGCACAAATGCAGGTGCACCCATTGGTGGTATATGCTTTTTAAGCCGTGGTGAAAATAAAATAACAAAAATCCCCGGTGCGGCGGCAATCGGACTTTTTATGGAGCAGACCGCACGTACAAGGGATAAGGAAGTTATGGACAGGGTTATGAATATGATCAGCCGAGTGCTTACCGAGGTGCCCGTTTATAAGCTGTCATGCGATATGAGTGAAGAGGCTGTTTATACATCACTCAATGGTATGAGATGATTTTAGGTATTGACCTTGTGTTACCGAAAGATATATAATAAAAAAAGAAGTAATATACGAAGGTGATATTATGGCAAAAAAGAAAAACAAAAAGAATAAGAAGAATAAAACAAATGTGATTTTTGCGTTGCTTTGCTTTATACTTGCAGGTTCAATTGCATTGTTTGCAGGTGGATATGCATATTGGCGAAGTCTTACTCAGGCTCCTCCTGAGGTTGAGGATACAATGGTATATGACTTTGACGAGGAAGAAACTATTGCAGATTCACTTCAGTCTGACCCCGTTTTTGAACAAATGTATGAGGGTAACGCTACAGAATTACAGTCACAAATAAAAGACTGGGTTAAAAATGGCGGCGACATTATGTATGATGATGACGTTATAAACGTGCTTTGTATTGGTGTTGATACCCGTAATAAAAACGCAATTTCAGGTCTTACAGACTCAATGATTATTGTTTCAATTAATCGTGAGCTTGGTCAGATTACTTTTTCATCAATTATGCGTGACTGCTATGCTTACCTTGAATCACCCGAGGGTAATGGTAGCTATAACAAAATTAATGCTGCATTCCCTTTCTATGGTATTGAAAATCTTATTGATACCATTGAATCTCACTTTAAAATACGTATTGACGGTTATGCAATGATCAACTTTGCTTTCTTTAAGGCGGTTATTGATAAGCTTGGTGGTGTTGATGTTAACATTACCGAGCGTGAGGCAAATTATCTTAACGCATTTTATAAATGGGATTTAAATACAGGTGACGTTATCCTTAATGGTGACGAGGCTCTTGCCTTCTGTCGTAGCCGTAAAATTTATGTTGACGGTGATATTCAGCGTACTAAAAATCAGCGCGAGGTGCTTACCGCTGTACTCAGAAGAGCTGCCTCGATTAAGGCTTCTGAAATACCTGAATACGTTGAAACCTTTATGCCTTACCTTGAAACAAGCTATACAGAGTCTGAAGTGCTTTCACTTGGCACAAAGGCAGTTGTTGGCGGTTGGGCAAGCTTCAAGGTTAAAGACACTGTTGTACCCGGTGAGAATGCCCGTACAGCCCACAATGGTGACGTTTGGTATTGGGAGGTAGACTATCCCCTTGCTGCAAAAGAGCTTCAGGAGTTTATTTATGGTGAATCAAATATCACCTTAAAGAATGACAGAGATAAATCTAATAATGAATAAAAAAATCCCCAAGAACCTTGGTTCTTGGGGATTTGCTTATGTAGAGTGAGTGAATTCGAACCAAATATGCCTTAAATGTCCGATTTCACGCACCTTTTATATTTTTTTGTCTTGATATACGACAGTATAACTTCGCCAAAGAAAATTTAAAATGCACGCAAACTCGAACATTTAAGGTTCTGCGAAGTTTAATATTTGGCAATTTTTTCCGTAACAAGGCAAAACTAGCAGGAATACTGGCGTATTTCAAGAGTTTTAACGATGTTACGGGGAAAAGTGACTGTATTAAACCATATCTGGTTCGAATACACTCACTCTTTTAATTAAAACTCAGGGATTTCAATTTCGATTTCTCTGCCAAGATCTGATGAACGGCTGATACCATCGATAATAGCCTGGTTGTAAATAATCTGGCTTGAGGGAACAGGTGAGGGAAGACCAAATTCAATAGCATCAATAAATGAACGGATTTTTTTGTCGAAGTTGTCACCGTTGTTTTCACACTCGGGGATAACTGTTTCAACACATTCACCTGCAATATTGTGGTAGATAGTCATAGGACCGCCGATTGAACCATTCCAGCATCCTGTTGAGGGAATTCTCAAACCGCCTTCGGTACCCATAATGATTGTATCACCGGGAGTGTCACAATGCATTGCCCATGCAATACGGAAGTCAAGTGTAATGCCGCCCTCAAGGCGAACATATGCTGCTGCAAAGTCATCAACACCAAATACCTCTGTGTATTCGGGCTTCTGAAGGTATTCGGGCTTTTTGCCGAAGAGACCTGCTTTAAAGCCTGTAACTGTAAGGGGCTTGGGGTAACCGATTGCATTAAGCACCATATCAAGTGAATAGCAACCAATGTCACCAAGTGCACCAAGACCTGCAGTATCTTCCTGAATGAATGATGTGCCGAAGGGTGTGGGGGTGCCCATTCTTCTGCCGCCACCGGTCTGAATGTAATAGATTTTACCAAGAACACCGCTTTCGCAGATTTTTTTAACCATCTTCATGTTCTCGTCAAAACGGGGCTGGAAACCGATTGAAAGAATTTTGCCGCTCTTTTTCTCTGCCTTGCAGATTTCAACAGCTTCTTCAATAGTAACGCACATAGGCTTTTCAAGAAGTACGTGAACACCATGCTCAAGTGCGTAAATTGCACAGGGTGCGTGCTGACGGTTATATGTACAGATTGAAACAGCATCCAAGTCCTTTTCGTTATCAATAAGCTCTTTGTCGCTGAGGTAATATCTGCCCTCTACGCCATTTGCTTTGGCAAATGCCTCTGCTTTGCCCGGGATGATATCAGCAAATGCAACAACTTCAACATCATCACATTTAAGGTAGCTCTGGAGATGTGCTTCTGCAATCCAACCGCAACCAATAATACCGACTTTTATTTTTTTGCCGGTGTATTCTTTTGATTCAACTTGCTTTTCTTTAAAAGCGTCAAGGATATTTGACATAAAAATTACCTCCGTGTCCGCCTTGCGGATAATATACAAATATAGATTAGCATATTCTTGCGTATCTTTCAATAAATCTGAAGAGTGATTTTTTGTGTTTTTTGCAAATTTGAGGTTATGCACAAATATAGCGAGTGTTTGTTGTTTAATATAAACAAAAGACGGATTTTTAATTCTTTTTTGTGAATAAACTTTGAAATCGTTAACAAATTGTTCATAAAGTTGCAACATTTCCACAACATTGTAGTGTTATTATAACCTTGCCAATACGATACGCAGGAAGGTAAAACTTTCTATGTACAAGAAAAGACCATCGCTTACTTATGCGGTGGTCTTTTCTTGTGTATTTTTATGCATTGTTTTTTTATTATTCATAATTGCGTTATTGCTTTTTGATTTTTCATAATGTATTATTATAATGTAATTATATATTTTAGTATTATATACAATTTTAGGCGGTGAAACCTTTGGTAATATACCCCGAGTCATTCAGTGTTAAACCTAATACTGAGTCAACGGTTAATTTACGAAATCTTTTTAACACTACTGCGCAGACTGCTGTTAATAAAAACCTTACCCTTATGACAGGTAACTATGTTTTTTGCAGTAAAAATGCCGCAGAGCGTGAAATATATATATCAAACACAATTGCACCCAACGAGTATGAAAAGGGTGTAAAGCCTAATATCCGTAAATGTGCTATTGTAATTGAAAACGTTAAAAATATGGATATTGACTGTTGTAATTCTAATTTTATTATGGATGGTGAAATGACACACCTTCTTATAAAAAATTGCGAAAATATTAAAATAAAAAATCTGAATATTGAAACAGTTAATCCGAACGTGCATAAAATTACGGTGCTTAAGGCATCTGCATTTTATGTTACCTTTAAGGTTGACGATACCGGCAAATTTGTAGAAGAAAATGGTAATTGTTATTGGTACGGTACAGATTATAAAATGAATCTGACCGATTTTCGTAACAATTCGTGGATGGTTACTGCTACGCAGGATAACTACAATCATACAACTCGCTCAATGCACCCCTTACATGGTGTGGCAAGCATAAAGCCTGTATCTGAGCGTGTTTTTAACGCCCGATTTATTACCCCGAAGGATTTTGAGGTGGGGCAGGTATTTTATGTATACCCTGCAATTCGTAAAGAAGTTGGCATTGTGATTGATTCATCAGATAAAATCACTTTAGAAAACGTTAAACAGACATTTAACTACGGCTTTGGCCTGGTGGCACAGAATAGTAAAAACATTACGCTTGACAGCATTGATTTTTCACCCAACCCCAACACAGATGTTGAGCTTTGCTCATTTGCGGACTTTTTACACTTCAGTATGTGTCGCGGTAAAATTAAGGTTATTGATAGTAATTTTGATGCATCGGGTGATGATGCCTGTAATGTGCATGGTATAAACTTTAAAATAGTCAAGGCAGATAAAAATAAGATGACAGTTAAATTCTGTCATCCGCAGACGTATGGTCTTGATTGTATCAACGATGGCGATATGCTTGCATTCATTGACCCTAAAACGTTGCAGGATGTTGCAACCACAAAGGTTATTCATGCAACACTGCGTGACGAATATTACTATGATTTAGAGCTTGCGACATATGAACCACCGATGGGTCCCGGTGGTATTGTTGAAAATCTTTCTGCTAACCCTGACTTTGAATATACAGGTAACACTATTAACAGAGTAGTTACACGTGGTGTACTTGCAACAACAAGGGGCAGAATCCGTATTGAAAACAACAGATTTTTGAATACAGGTATGAGCGGAATACTTATTTCAGACGATGCCTCGGATTGGTATGAGGGCGGTCCTGTGCGTGATGTTATTATACGTGGTAACGCTTTTATGAATTGTGAAGAAAATGCAATTCTCATTAAGCCTGAAACTCGTCGTTACGCAGGTGCAGTGCATCAGAATATTTTAATAGAAAACAACTTGTTTGTCCTTAATAATATTTACGGAGTGAACGTGTGTAATTCTGATAACGTAACTTTAAAGGATAACGTATATAAGGGCAGACCCCTTAACGGCAAATGGGTAAATGCACGTAATACAGAAAATCTTGTGACTGATTGCCCTAAATAATATAAGTGGAAAAGACTATCCTTGTATCAGTTTCGGATATGCTTTAGAGTGGGTAAAACGTATCCGAATCAGATTTTGGGATAGTATTTTCCACTCATATTTCGTTAAAATACTCGCCAATCCGTCAGGATTAGCTGCGTTTTTGCCTCATCTGAGCGAAAAATACTTAATCACAAAATTCTGCGACCTTAAATGGATGAGGGTTCGAGGAATTTTGTTCGTATTTGACTGCAGATAGGCTGACGCCTTTCAAAGGCAAATCGGGCAAAAGTGCCGAAGCTTCGCCATTTAAGGCTGGTTCGGATACGCTTTATCCACTCTACTCAAACTAAAGCTCCACAGATACCCCGTTTGGAATATCTGTGGATTTGTGTTTTAGTATGATTTCATTTCAAATGACTGGCAGCAAGTTGAGTCAACATTCTTTGCATCGCAATTACATGAGCCTACTTTAATAACGTTTTTTGAACAGTAGTTTTCACTTGCGCAGTGGTACTTACAGTTTGAAACTGTACAACCAATGCTGTTGTTTTTGTTTTCATTCATTACTAAAACCTCCTTTTTCAGATAGGTTTACCCCATCATAAAAATAGTATTACCCAAAAAATTTAAATCATAAGGTGATTTTTAATGAAAAAAGAAACTGTTATAAAATCTTGTTATTCCGCTTTAGGCAGATACACGCCCCTTGACTTCGATTGCGGTACGCTATGTGACGGTTTTTGCTGTAAAGGGGGCGATAAGCTGGGTATGCTGCTATTCCCGGGGGAGGAAACGCTTATTGACCCTGAAATAAAGGTTGTTACAGATAATGGGCGCAGCTTTGCTGTGTGTGACGGTAGCTGTGAGCGTAGCAAAAGACCGCTTTCATGCAGAATATATCCGCTTTTCCCTATGATAAATGATGGTCAGATTGAAACAACCTTTGATATAAGGGCAAACTGCCCTTTAACAAGCGGTGAATTAAAAATAAATCGCCGTTTTGATAAGGCGGTGCGCAGGGTAGGTAAGTATCTGCTGTTAAATGATGAAACCTCTGATTTTTTAAAAAGTCTTTCTGCAGAGCTTGAGGAGTACGATAGTCTGAAAGAACTTTTAGGCTTGTAAAAAAATTATAAAAAAACAAAAAAAGTGTTGACAACGTGATACTCATCTGTTATATTATAAATGTAAATAGTAATCATTACTACTTACGGAGGTGAGTATATGCGAAGTTCAAAGCAACGTGATGCTGTTCTTGAGGTGCTCAGGGCATCCTGTGATCACCCTACAGCCGATATGATTTTTGAGCGTGTCCGTGAGCAGATACCTAATATAAGCCTCGGCACAGTGTACAGAAATCTGGGTCAACTTAAAGATGAAGGCCTTATCACAATTGTGGAGAGTAGTGACACCAAAGTTCACTATGAGGGGAATCTTACAGATCATATACATTTTCTCTGTAAAAATTGTCATAATATTACAGATGTCTTTTGTAAGACACAGGTTCCTACAGCTCTTAGCGATATGGGTCTGCAGGTAGAATCTGCAAAAACAGTTTATTACGGCTTGTGTAAAACCTGCCGATAATAATATAATTTGATTATTAAAGATTTTTATTAAAAGGAGTTATTTGTTATGAAAAAATGGAAATGCTTAGTTTGCGGTCAGATCGTTGAAGGCGAGAATCCCCCCGAGGCTTGCCCTCTTTGCAAGGCACCTGCAGAAAAATTTGTTGAAGTTAAAGATGAAGAAATGACTTGGGCTGCAGAGCACGTACTCGGCGTAGCTAAAGGCGTTAGCGAAGAAATTATCGAAGGTCTTCGCGCTAACTTCCAGGGTGAGTGCACAGAGGTTGGTATGTACCTTGCAATGGCAAGAGTTGCTCACAGAGAAGGTTATCCTGAAATCGGTCTTTACTGGGAAAAGGCAGCATACGAAGAGGCAGAGCACGCAGCAAAGTTTGCTGAACTCCTTGGTGAGCTTGTAACTGACTCAACAAAGAAAAACCTTGAAATGAGAGTAGAAGCTGAAAACGGTGCAACACTCGGCAAATTCGAGCTTGCTAAAATGGCTAAGGAGCAGAACCTTGATGCTATCCACGATACTGTTCACGAAATGGCTCGCGACGAAGCTCGACACGGCAAAGCATTCGAAGGTCTTCTTAAGAGATATTTTGGTTAATTAAACATTGATAAAACTTATGAAAGAGTGACTGAAAGGTCACTCTTTTTGTTTTGCCCTTGAAAAGTCAAGTGGAAGAAAAGTGGAATATCTCTCGTTCAATCCATTATCAAATGTGTAAAAGTGGAATTTGAAAAAGTGGAAATTATAAAATACATAAATGTATTTATATTTAAGTATTATATCGTGTTAATTTATTTTTGTAAAATAAGTTTGATGTATTCTATAACAGAAGTACTTCTTATTGATGAGATTCTAAAACGTATTGTTCTGCTAAATTATATGAATGACAATATTTTGTGCTCTGTTGTTATTTGAAATAATTTAGATAGAAAGAAGTATGTACATATGAAAAAGCCTGAAGAAACCATTGAAATATTGACCAAAGAAATAGAATCTCTCAACAGCATTGAAGCACATGATTTAGTTCTGTTTTATTATAGAATCAACCATCAACATTTCAATATTACAACATACGAAAAGTTTAATGATTTTTTAGAATCTTTTGACAAGAACCCTTTTAAACTCAATGACGACAAAGCATTTAAGAAGCAACTTGCAGAAAGTCTTATAGCTTGTACGACCGACTATATGAGTTTGATAACTGCCGTTGAATTAATAAAATGTAAATTTTCAGTACAAGAAATAATTAATCATTATTATTCAACTATGAATGTTTTCGATAACGATTTATTTTAATAATACCGCCCGCATATATCTTGATAGCACAAAATATCAATGATATGTGTTTTTTATGAATAAAGAACTGATGATTTTTGTAGATCATCAGTTCTTTTTAATGTGAATTATTATAATTTTTTATGTTTTTGCAAGTGTCAGCTATTGTATATATAATAATTATTTATTTAATTTTTTATTATAATTTTTAATAATTATAATAAAATTTTTAAATATATATTTTTATTATTACTTATTCCAATATTTTTTTAAAAAATATTCAAAATTTAATTTTACACCTTTTGAAATCATCTCTTTAAATAAATTTTCACTATCAGCCCCTAGTCCCCATTCTTCATTATCCGAACCAGTAGAATAGAAACAGTCATACACTTGCCATACCTTATGCCCCGCAGATAACAAATCATAAAGTGTCATAAGATATACACAAGACTCTACATAGAAAATCTCACTACCGTAGAGTTTTCCACCCTCAGCTTCAATAAGTGCATTTCTAAACTCAGTCATCTTATCACAAACATCGTCTCTTAGAATACCGTCCTGATACATAGATAACCAAGTATGATGCCCGACAGACTTGTCCCCAGAATCAAAATAAGCTCTCATATGAAGTTTTTTAATTGCCTCACGTGTTTCATTAGAGCATATACTATTGGGCTCCAGAATGTGAAATATGAGCTTATAAATGTCCTCTGTTTCATCAATCCAATGTCCTGAATTTAAAGATAACGTCATACGAGGTACGGAAGCATTTATATCCTTTTCAAATGTAAAACCATAGGCTTGTAAAACTTCTTTACGGTTTTCCTTTTTTAAATTAGTTAAAGAATTTGTGGCTCTGATACCAATGCTACTTACATATAATCCATCATCAGACCAAGTGAAATTAGGCTGAAAACGAATACGAAATTCGGGATAGTCTTTATAATATTTTTCGTTAATTTCATTAGCCTTTACGATATGAAATCTTAGAGCTGGATAGTTCTCATATAAACATAAAGTAAGTTGTTTTTCAAATTCAGCCCTACTAAGTTCAATCGGTTTTATAAGTTTTAGTCTTGAAGCAAATCTAACTTTTGTTTTATCAATTCCTGTATGTACATTTTTAAGTTCAGACGTATTATAAACCTTATTTTTAACCACATACATTTGGATGTCGTGAGCTTTACAATATTCTTTTAGCTTATCTTCATTTTCCTTATAGTAACGATACGTCTTACTTTTATTATCTTTTTCATAATAAGCACTGAACTGATACTTGTCATTTTCTATACCGATTAGCCCAATTTCTATCATATAATCTATTGCTCTTGAAACACCTTTTTCATTTGACCATATAGCCAGATTTTCTTTGTTAGTTACACTTATGGGCATAACAGTACAGCCGGTTTTAAAACGTTTATGTTTCACTGAATCAATAAATGCTAAAACCTTACTTAACTTATTTTTTAGTTTTGTTTCGGCACCCTTGGCTTTACTTTCTTTAATAATAAATTCAGGCAAAGTATATATGTCAACCTTTTGTGGTTCCCAAGAAGTTTTGTTTATAGTGAAATCGTAATCTTTTTTATCTGTGAGTCTACCGACAATTTCTTCTAATGTAATCATAAATATATCACGACCTTTTAATAATAAGCTAAATTAAATGAAGTTTATAAAGCATTGGTATAACTATACTCAACCGACTAGTGAGGTGAAGATCTCGTGAATATTGCTTCTAAATTTGAAAATGTTGGGCATCGATCATTATTTAAAAACTTAAGCAAACTTGACAAAACCCAGTTTAAAATATTTTATAGCATTCTAGTACACTACTATACAAATTATAAATGTTTTATTAGTACTAAAAACTTTTATAATCTATGGTGTGAGCTAAATCTACTTTGTCATGAACTAGACGAAAGTTTTCCAGAACAATATGACGATCTCAACGAAATTAAATCTTTCTGCCAAACGCATCCTTACTATTTCATAGATGAATTGCCACTTAATATAATTTCAAATTTGTTTTCAAAATATATTGATGACAGAGTTGATATACTAACCAATATAGTAAAAACACTATATGAAGTAAATATATTTGCAACTTATGTATATGCCAATAAAGCGCTGGGGCTAAATGAACCAATAAACGAATTAGTTTCAGATACACTAGACCACATAAAATATTTTTCATAATCAAAAAACTAGAACTTAGTCTAATAGAGACGAGTTCTGGTTTTTGTTTTTATACGCTAGAACAGTGATTCTTGAAAACAAAGTGGAACCGAGTCAGCAGGAGCGTCACTCCAAGGTGGAAGATTATCTCTGTGCGCATCTGTTAGGCAATATTTAACTATTGAAGTATAGTTGAGTTTAAGCATATTAGTAGAATGTTCAACATGTACTGCTCCGTTATGACCAATCCACTTTTTATAATGTTTGATATCGAAATCTTGGATTTGAAATGACTCAAAGAACATTCCAAATTCTCTATTAGTGCGATCTGGATGTTCTGGGTTGTACCAAAGATAGTACCAAAGTTTATTGTGATGCCCAGAAACTTTTAATGTAATTTCAAAACATTTTTTCTCAAATCTGAAACGTTCAACTTTCACATTGCAAATTTGAACTCTATGATTTCCCTCTGGAATTTCAATAAAATTATGTTCCACATGTGTGTTAGGATTATTGTCATAAAAACCCATTTCATATTACCTCATTATCTTATCGTTATTAGAAATCAATCTTATACGGACTGTCTTCCTCATCCCAAAACAACGCTGTCATAGAACGTAATTGAGCTTTTTTGGAAACAGTTTTTTCTAACCTTTTTCCTTCATTATAAATTTTTCTTAGATTTGTCATATCTTCTTCGGTGATTTTTTCTGAGCATTCCTCTAAAGAAATATCTCTGTTTTCCAAAAAGTGAGAGTATATTTCAAAAAGAAAAAATAATTTGAGTTCATCGTTGAGCTGATGATATTGATTTATAACATACTCATTGTAAAGGTTCTCCCAAGCCTTGTGGTAGCCTCTCTTACTAGCTTCAATCCACAGGCAAATTGCCTTACTATAGTCATGTTCTAGTATTCCAGAAAAACGATGACAAAATCCGATATCAAATAAAGCAGCCGGATTGCCGGACTTAGCCATCGGTATTAAATTTTTAACTGATTGTTTAATGTTTTTTCTACGACCTACACCATATAAGGTTCTTGACCAATAAGACCATTGGACCAAAGGCCATTTGAGAAACCAATCGTCTTCTAATAATTCCATCCAATGTTTATCTAAATCTACGGATAGTTCAACATTGATGTAACCTCGGATTAAAGACATAAGATATGTATCTAGGGTATATGTTTCTATTTTATCAGTTTTATAAAAATCTAAATTATCGTCAATAGGATAATATTGAGGTCCAAGATGATGTTTCAAAATTACATCATATATAGAATCAAAGTCTACCAGTGTATTGTTTATCATATAGTAGTCTCCTTTTTATAATTATTATCATACATTCTCGCTGGTATCATTTGTTTTTTGTTGCTCAATATTCTCTTTTCCATACCAATTCAATTCACGATGTTTTTCAAACATTTCTTTAATATTTACGATGAATTCGTTTGCTACACTAAATTCTTTGAATGTTATCTTATTCATTACCAAAAGGTTAATTAAAGAATCTTCAATTGTTTTAACACCATTCTCCGATTGTGAAATAAACGAATCTATTTCAGTAATACCCATCCCAATTTCTGTATCCCCATTAACTTCATCTATTGAAATGTTCATATAATGACAAAATCTATTAAATGTGATTTTCAAAAAATACACATCGCTTAAATAATCCAGTGTATATGTAAGTACATTGAGCATAGATGTTGATTCAAAATTACCTTCTTTTATCGCTTGAGTCAAGGAATTGCAGTTAGTAGTAATCTTTTCGCCAAGCGGAATTGCATGTTGGCAAATAAAGTTGATATATCCTTCCTCGGTTTCTTTGTTGAAAGTAAAGTCCTCGTCAGTTAACAGTTCTCTTGTCAAGTTGTAATTACTAGGATTGATTTTCAACTGATAACACTTAATCTCTTTCTCTTTACACACATCCCACAATAACTGTTTACATATTTCATCAAGTTCAAACCCAAATGTAACAGACTTTACAAACGGGGTATCAATAAACATTGGGGTGTATGGTTCGCCTTCGACATTAATAATTCGCCATTCTTCTTCATATTGCCAACATTCGTTTTTAGCAAGCAAGTAAGCGAAAATGGCACTAATATTAACTTCATCGGTTATTAGGTTGCCACTTTCGTCTTTTTCATACTTGGAAAATCCCAAATCCTTAAGTAAAACTGTTGGACGAACTGTTGAATATTTAACTGGATATACAAAGCCTATAAACTTGTCCATTTTTTCAAAATCATATTCAACACATATACCAGAGTAAGAGTTGGCGTAATGGGACCACATAAGTTGATTATCCCAACCACTGGCACTAAAGCAGGATATAGTCATTTTTGAAAGGAAATCTTCAAGAAACGGAAGATATATATTATCTCTCATATTTATTACCGTATCTTCAAGGGTTTTTAAAACTTCTTCCATTTTTAATGTTTCTACAATGTTTTTTTCTTCAATATCTACATTTTGGTAATCTTTTATTATCAATGAGAAAACGAGAAAAGCATCTTTATTTAAAAATTTTTTTACCTCAGGTGGACACTTGCCATATAATTTATTCAAATTCTTTACAATAAACTGTGGCAAATTAGAAGGATTAACATGTGCTATTACACTTTGAAGAAAAATATACTTTTTCAATTTATTAAGTGCATTAATAAATTCTAATGTTTCGCCGATCAATCTGTTTTTTAATAAGTTCTTTATAACTAATTTTAAATCACTGTCTAAAGTAACATCTGCTTGATTTAGAGCTAACTCAATACATTCTTCGTAAATTGCCTCTGATGAGAATCCAACTTTAGAGTCGAACGGGTCATTCATTTGTAAAGGTGTTCGAGCATAAACCACACCATGCCTAATATTTTCAATGTCATAAATTGTTGCAGCATCTCTTCTACATGCACGATATTGATAAAATAGATTTCCTGCTTTAGCAATATCAGATTTCATTTTTTCCATAGTAAAAGTTTCAGGATTACTCATTATTTCAACTCCTTATTTTCACATGTGTATTCATATTATAACATAAGTGTCTCCTCTTTTCTACATATAAAGCGATATGCTGTACTTAACCTTCCCGCTACTTAATTTGGCTACCAATGCCTAAAAAATGTAAAGAAATCCAGTATTAAAAGAAACCTAAAAAAACTTGTACCAAAAGGGCTTACAAACGGATTAAAACACGACATAATATAAGTATCGAAACTAAGTTTAGTTTGTTTCAATACATAAAAGGGCGTGATAAATATAATTTACGGTTATTGCAGAGTCAGCACTAAACATCAACGAATCACACGACAAGTAACTAATATTACAGAGCTATATCCTGAAGCTACACTCATTAAAGAATTCTATACCGGAACAACTCAGAACCGACCACTATGGGACAAGCTTATGAAACAAATACGTTCAGGTGATACTATTGTCTTTGATAGCGTATCGAGAATGTCTCGTAATGCAGACGAAGGCTTCAAGGATTACAAAACACTATACGAAGCCGGTATCAGTTTAGTATTTCTTAACGAACCGCTTATAAACACATCTATCTTTGACTCAACTAAAAACAATCTTTTAGAAATATCTGTGACTACCGGTAACACAGCGGTTGATGATTATTTCAAGGGCAACATCACATTAATAAATAACTTACTTATGTCTTTAGCAGAAGAACAAATAAAATCTGCCTTTCTTCAATCTGAAAAAGAAGTTACAGACTTACATACCCGAATCAGTCAAGGAATGAGAGAAAGCAAGAAAAACGGCAAGAACATAGGGCTCACAAAAGGAACAACATTAGTAACCGAAAAATCTGTCAGATGCAAAGAGATAATAAAAAAGCATGCCCTCGATTTCGGAGGCACACTTAGTGATAAGGAGGTTATGATTCTTTGTAAAATTTCTAGAAATTCATATTACAAGTACAAACGCGAACTAAAGGAGGAAATGAACAAATAGTTTTTTACAAAGCGATAAACAATCAATATTTTATTAAAACGAAAATGGAGCGAAATAATTATGGGATACTATGGACCACTTGAAACATGGAAAATTACATACTACCCTAAAAACGTGATCGGTGGTATAATGGGTGTAGCTTTAGTGGAAGCTGATTGCCGTCAACAAGCTATGTACACTTTCCAACAAATGTACGCAGGTCAATATCATACTGTTGCCAAGTGCGAGAAGCTTATTAAATGAACTGGAGATTAATATGGAACTTAATAAAATTAACGAACTTACTTATAGTTGGGAAACATTAACATGGAAGGTTATTGACTTCCAAGATATCAATCATTCAAAACTGCAAAAGTTATTTCAAGAAACCTATGAACTGTTAGACGAATATAGTCTTAAAGAATTTGTGCCAAAAGAAATAAGTGGTCTTCTTTTAGAAATGCGAGATTTCGCTTGGTGGGTTAGTGATTTAGAGACGACACCTATACATTGCTTCTATCAAGAAATAGTAACCTTAGTAAACAAGTTAAGTAAATACTTTTTAACACGTGATGTTAATATAAAAGAACTTGAACGAACAATCGACTTTGCCTTCAAATAAATCAATAATAAAATTATCAATCATACACTCTTGTTAAATTGACACAAAAATGCTATAATGAGCCATCTTGATAATAAAGGTGGTTCATATGACAAAAGCTGAATTGTTTTTACAGTTAGCACAGCCCGATGAAAATGGAGTTAGCCGATGGGTTAACACCACTGAGTTTGTTGGTGAATATGCTGATTTGAAATTTGGTAATGGTACATCCTGGGCGAGAAAAGAATTACCATTAGCTAAAAAATATGTTATTGAATTAGATAAATCAATTACTCCGGGAAACAGAACTGATAGAATTAGATTGAATGGCTTTAATACAGGTGATTTTTCTCAACATATTCGTGCAGATATAAAGCGAACAATATCAGCTCAACGTTGTGTTGTTCTTGGAACATCTAAGCCTGAAGTAGATCATAAAAATGGTATGAAAAATGAAGCACGTGTTATGAGAAATGAAGACCAACAACTTTCTGATTTCCAGCCATTGAGTAAAGCTGCTAATGATGCGAAGCGTCAGTACTGCAAAGAGTGTCGTCGCACAGGAATTAGATATGATGCAAAAAAGTTAGGATACCCAATGTCGTATTATGCCGGTGGACCTAATCATAATATGGAAGAAGATGCTTGTGTTGGTTGCTATTGGTATGATCCGTTAGAATTCAAGAGACATCTTAAACAGAAATAAGTAAAAGGTGAAGTAGAGTTTTCTACTTCACCTTTTTGAATATAAAGATGTATTCGTGGTCAAAAACGTAAAAATCACTTGCAAGTGCACGGTATCTCCAAATAGCTTGTTGATTAAGTTTTCCACGGGTTCTATCAAAGTTTTTAACAAGGATTGCTTTCATCATAAAACCGCGTTCCAAGAATAAATTCATACAGTGAAATCCAAGTGGAACGATTTGACTATTAGCATACTTGTCACCAATTACAACAGCGCAGTATCTGTTTTTTTCTAGATATGCAGTTGTGTTATCGATAACTTCACCAAATGCATTAAGAAAGTCATCTAATGTTTTTGCGTTTGATAAGTCGTTCTCATCATCAGAAAATTTAATTATATCCCAATACGGAGGATGCATTATAGCAAATTGATATTTTTTAATACCGTATTTGCTCATTACAGCTTCCATATTTATGCTTTTGCTATTACCAACTATAACATTAGTAGAACAATTTGGGTTGTATTCCTGTTTGAGCCTTTCGTGAACCTCTTTAGCTACATCGTGTTGTAATTCGATACCGATGGAATTTCTACCCATTCTTTGAGCTTCTATAAGTGATGTTCCACTTCCCATAAAAGGATCTAAAATCCAATCACCTTTTTTAGTGTATCGACTAAACAACTGTCGAGGTACTTGTGGAATAAAATTTCCGTGATAACTTGCGTTGTGAATACCTGAATTTTCACGTTTAAAACTCCAGAGAGAGGTCGTTAAAATATCCTCGTAATCTCGCCAATTCTTGGGATCAATATCGTTGTATCTTGCCATATATTATTTTTCATCCTTTTGAGATAAGCTTTTTGCTACAGCTATACCGATTGCTTTACCGAGTAAACAAGGTACAGCATTGCCAATTTGAACTAATTGCCATTTCTTTGAACCCTGGAAGATAAAATCATCTGGGAATGATTGAAGTGAAGCAAGTTCTCTTGGTGTAAGCACTCTGGGAAGTTTAGGATGTAAGTTAACACCACCGTGGTTTTCTTTAACTGTACAAGATGGTTTATCCCATGGTGATTTTTTCCAAGCATCAGAATAATTTCCGTATAAGCTTTGTCCTTCAGGAACTGCCTTGATTTGCTCAATCATCTGCTCTGAATGACGTGTGAAAATATGGTTGATTTGCTTGTTTTCCGGAATGGACATAAACCTCTTTATGCCTTCACCCAGAGTAACATAATTTTCTGAAGAATAGATAGGGTTTGGATGATAGTTCTTTAATCCGTGTCTATTACCGATAAAAATAACTCGTCTTCTGATTTGTGGCACACCATAATCTGCACTGTTGAGAACGGTTACATTTATATCGTATCCTGCTTCTTTATAGTCGCTGATAATTTTTGCTTCAACTTTTCCATCAAGCATTGATCTAAGACCTTCAACGTTTTCCATTACGACGAAATCGGGTTGGATATGTTTTACTATTTCTAACATTTCCAAATACATACTATTTCTTGGGTCTGTTACAACGCGGTGTCCAGCCATACTAAATCCTTGGCAGGGGAAACCACCAACAATTAGGTGAATATGTTTATCGGCAACTGAATCATATAATTCTTGTTTAACAGCTGTTTCACGTATATCTCTTGTTTGAACATTTTCGTTAAAGCCTTTTTGTTCAACAAAATTATATTTATATGTAGCTACAGCTTCGGGCATTATTTCTACAGAAGCGACAGGAGTGAATCCTGCCATTGTGAGTCCACAACTGAGACCACCTGCACCTGAAAACAAATCAATGAAGTTTAAACCATTGCGGTAATTAACATTAGCCCAGCCATCGTAAACCCATTTATCTGTAATATCAACCCAATTTACTTTATCGTATCCAGGGGATTCGACTATTGCTTCATTGAAGATATTATCTTTTTCAGGATCTAAATCTGAAATTAGCCATTTGTTGTAATTTTCTTTTGTTATACGATAGCAGTTACCTACTTTATCTGCTTTTAGTTTACCTGCAGCAATATGTCTACGAATGGTTTTTTGACTTTGACCACTCATTTCAGAAACTTCAGCTATTGAGTAAAAATCCATAAATACACCCTCCGGGAATGTTGTGTGTCCATTATACATGTTTTTTGTCCAACAGTCAATGGCATTTTCTATCTTTTGATATTATACGCTAAGCTCTATTGTATCAGTATGTTTATGATAATCTTTAAAGTTTCATCTATAGCTGATTCATTTTATCTTTTAATATATCGATCCCGTTTTCTGAGATTGCCAGATAATACTTTTGGGTTACTTGGGAACTGCCATGTCCCATTTGGTTACATAATATATGGGCAGGGGTGTTGAGTTCTGCAAGCATTGTTCCGAAGGTGTGACGTAAATAATGATATTTAAAATCAATTTTAAACCGGTTTTTTAAAGTTCTAGAATGGTATTTCATAGAATTAACTGTCTGTAATTTACCGTTTAATAGGGTGTTAACAAGACACAATGAACTGACCTTATTTTCGTTTGTGTCTGTTATAAACTTTTGGTTTTGTTGTCGTTGTTTAGGGATATTAAGATCGGCAGTTTCTGTAGCTTCTTTGAGTTTTAAAAGGTGCTTTTTTAGAGTGTTACTCATATAAACCTTTCTTTTAGCATTTCTAGTTTTTAAAGGCACTAATTTAATCAATCCATTTTGATATTGCATTTGTCTTTCAATATTTATACTGTCGTTTTCAAAATCAATGTCAGACCATTTCAGACCGTAACATTCATTAATTCGAAGACCACAATAACGACCTAACATATATGCAGTTTCTGCGTTAGTGTTAGTGAAGTACTTATCGAGTATTTGCAGTTCAGTTTTGGAAAAGCTTCTTATATCTGTGTCCTCATCAATTTTCATTTTAGGCATATGTATCTTTGAGTTTTTGTTAACACAGAGAGTGTTATAAGTATCGATATCTATATAGTTTTTTGAATATGCTTGACCAAATATTAAGTAAAACATTTTTAGAAATGATTCAACATATTTGTATGCTTTACACTCTTCGTAATACAAAAACGCTAAATAGTCATTGACTTCAGCAACAGAAATATCGTCTACGAATCTTTTTCCATATCTAGCGTTTATGTGGTTCTTCCAAAGAGAGTCTTGTTTCTTTATGGTTCCGTAGGCCTTGTCATATCTTCCGGTTTTACAATAAGCATCATAAATTTCAGCAACTGTCATTCTTTTGGGTTTTGGTTTAATTGTGCGGGTTTCATATTCTCGTTTTATAGCAGCTTCTCGTGCTCTAATTGCAGCCTTTTCGGTTTTTAATACATTGCCAAATTCATCTTTTGTTCTCTTGACATCTTTCTTCTTTTCGTTTATAGTTATAGTGTATCGGTAACCCCAATATCCATTCTCTAACTGATAAACACCTGTTTTTTTGTTTGTTGACATTGAAAAGTCCTCCTTTAGTGGAAAAAAAGTGGATTTTTCCAAATTCACAACACGCTTCGATAATGGATAGTGGAATTAAAAGTGGAACTTTTTACCGTGTTAGCTGCTTATGAAGAAGCAGAGCACGCAGCAAAGTTTGCAGAGCTTCTTGGTGAGCTTGTAACTGACTCCACAAAGAAGAATCTCGAAATGAGAGTAGAGGCAGAAAACGGCGCAACACTCGGCAAATTCGAGCTTGCTAAAATGGCTAAAGAGCAGAATCTCGATGCTATCCATGATACAGTTCACGAAATGGCTCGTGACGAGGCAAGACACGGTAAGGCATTCGAAGGTCTTCTTAAGAGATATTTTGGTTAATCATGAATAACATTCCGGCGTGTTGTCCACGTTGTGGTGATGAGGTGGCGTGGAAAGAGGTTATAAATCCTGTTACTACGGGTATTCCTGTAGGAAAGCATATAAGAATCAGTTTTTTATCGGTACACGGATTGTTTTCGGGTGTTATCAAAGATAAACTTGGTCTGAACAAGGTTACGTATCGCTGTGAAAACTGTGATTTCGAAGGCGTTTATGACCTGAAGTAAAGCAAGACACGGTAAAGCATTCGAAGGTCTTCTTAAGAGATATTTTGGTTAATTAAATCCCCATAAAATAGAGTAAAGGAGTGGTAGAAAAACCACTCCTTTTTGTTGTACTGAAATGGGTATAGCTGAATACACCTGCAGCGCATTGAAAAGAAAATAAACTTATGATAAAATAATAGAAAATTATAATTAGCGTATCTACATAGATACTGTGCTTTGGGAGGAAGAAAATGTCAGATAAACGTATACCGGGAATTTTCAATGCTTTACTGTCTGATAGGTGTATCAGGGAATCTGATATTGTAGCTTCTGCAGATGGGTTTTATATGGTTAAGCAATCTATAGCAAACCTACTTGCATCTAAGGGTATTTTTGATTTTCCTGATTCAAGCGGTGAAAGATTATTGTGCAGTCACTTTTTTGATGATTGGTTTTTATACGCTGTTCCCGATGATAATGATTATACATACAGCCTTTTGAAGCTTCGTGAGCAAGAGCACGATGCAGAGGACGGTGCTCCTGCCGATGGTGATACACCGGGTGTAACAATATCCTTTATTTCTTTTGATTGTGTGTTATTGACCCGTTGTCTTGCGGACCCTGTGGATGAAAACAGAAAAAGTCTTAATACAGAGATAAACCGTGTAGTGGCTCATAAAGGCCAACGTCATCATAAAGCGCTTAAAAGGTATTTTAAAAATCCGCAGTCTGAAGCGGCATATCTTGTGGCTGACATATACATAAATATGGTTGCCTCTTATGCTGAGGAGGGGTGTCTGACAGTTCCTGAGTTTTATAAGGACATTGTACAGCAAAGTATTTCATATAAGGATTCGAGTAAGCACTCAAGACTACCGGGCTTTATTGAAGTCTTGAACAAGGAAGCCGGCTGTATCGTATGCGATAACGAAAAAATATATATTAAAAATCAAAAAGACTTGACTGAGTATGAAAAGCTGGCAATTCTTGCCACTCATACAGGTAACATATCCCTTTTTTCATTTGCGGCAGAGGTGGAATACCACGCAAGATTTTTAACGCCTTTAGCAAAAATGAAAATCCCGTTTTTCGGAAGATCGGTTTATGATTCTGCAATCCGTGCCGATATGACTGTCGGCGATACGGAATTTCAAGGACCTGCTCCGTTTTATAAGGAAAATTCTGAAATCGTAAAAAGACAAAAAGCCTTACATCAAGTGAAAAATATGTAAATGGTGGCAGAAATATTATTCTGCCGTAGATACCTCTGATTTGGTTAAGCTTTTAGTGGTCGGTACAAAGCTCCTGATGTATTATTTCAAAATATCAGATATAGTTGAATAAAATGTATGGTATGGGAAAATATAACTAAAAAGATAAAAGGAGTTGTAATTTATGCGATATGAATGTCCTTGCGGATATATTTATGATACTGCAAAGGGTGACCCCGAAAACGGAATCGGTCCCAACACCCCATGGGAAGATATTCCCGACGACTGGGAATGTCCCGTGTGCGGTCTTACAAAAGAATCATTTTATGAGGTGTAAGCATAAAACCCGACAGAAAAAACTGTCGGGTTTTGACTTTCATAGTAAATGATGCTATAATCTGTATTATAAAAAATAGTGTTGAAAATGAGGTGCTTTTATGGATAAAACCGCATTATTTAATTTATCATACGGCGTATATGCCGTAACTACCTGGGCAAAGGGTAAGCCCACAGGCTGTATTGCAAACTCTGCTATGCAGATTACATCAAAGCCTGCAACAGTTGCTGTTTCAATAAACCACGATAACTATACCAACGAGTGCATTAAAGATACGGGCGTTTTTGCACTTAATATTTTAAGTGAAAGCGTTGACCCATTGGTTATTGGTACATTTGGCTTCAGAAGTGGCAAGGATTTTGACAAATTTGAAGGTATTGAGCCTTTGGTAAAAGGTTATTTACCCGTATTACCCCAGGCTATGAGCTATATTACCTGCAAGGTGATAAATACTATGGAAACAGAAACACACACAATTTTCCTTGGTGAGGTTACAGATGCAGGTAACTTGAAGAAAGAAACACCTATGACCTACAAATATTATCACGAGGTTGTAAAGGGTACTGCACCTAAAAACGCACCTACTTATGTAGAAGAATAAACAGATAAGCTGTAAAAAAATATAATTTTTACAGCTTATTTTTTTATTACATTATTTTCAAAAAATCAATTATTGTGATTGATTTTGTATGTGAAGTGTACTATAATTTCTTTTGGTTTTTAGAGAGGGGCTTTAATATGGATAAAAATGTACCTGTATGGATGCTTGAAAGTACAACATCACCTACAGAGCAAAATAAAGAGGTTGATTTGATTGTGGCTGATTATATCGGCGCTTTCAGAAAAAGGGGATTTAATCAGAAACAGATTGGTATACTTATGACTACAGCGTTTTTGTTGCCTGTTGAAGAGGTTGGAAAGCGTATTGATGCGGTGCTTTCCTGCGGTAATAATGATGAGTCAGGTAAAAATCTTTGTGCATATCTTGCACAAGAAGGGTGCCTTTTTGCACAGGATAATGCGGAGCCCTGTGAAATAATCGGGATTTTAAAAGAAAAATATGGTAATGATGCAACCTTTGAAATTCTTCTTACCATAGGTAAGCTTATTTCTCTTTGGAAAAAAGAAGCCGTAAGAGATGAAGAAAGGTATAAAAAAGAAAAATTTGAGGTTGAAAAAATTCTTCATGAAATAAGTGGAGTTTTCCCTGAAACAGTATAATTTTTGGTAGAAAAGTATAAATAAAGGAACTAAATTCAAGGTCTTTAGAAAAAATATACAAAAAAATTAAATATTTATAGCCTTATTAACTTGACTATTATGGCGTATTTTATTATAATATACGAGATGATGTGTTATTTGTGGTAATAATCCACTATCCGTATTGTATGATAATGGTTTTGTTATTTATATATTTGTATTTATTTTTATAGATTTTATTCAAAAAGAATATTTTTATCATTATATAGATATTTTAACATATAGATATTAGCACGCGTGGGAACGCCTGTTACAAAACTTTTATTATATGCAGGTTTTTTCCTGCCTTGTATGACGGATGACTCATCCGTCATTTTTTATTTTAATTATTAACTTTAAACAATTTTTACAGAAAGGAGTAACATTCAGTGGGTGTTTACATTATAATCGGTGTAATTGCACTTGTTGTTGGTGGCGGTCTTGGTTTTGTATTGGGCGGCGCACACCGCAAAAAGGTTGCTGAGGCAGCAATCGGCTCTGCTACACAAGAGGCAGCTCGAATTGTCAACAATGCAATGACCGAAGCAGAACAAAAGAAAAAAGAATCTATCCTTGAAGCTAAGGATGAAATTCATAAGCTCCGTTCCGAAACAGAACACGATTTACGTGAAAGACGTGCAGAGGTTCAGCGACAGGAACGCAGAATTACCCAGAAGGAAGAAAACCTTGATAAAAAGGTTGAAGCACAAGAAAAGAAAGAGGAGGCACTTGCTCAGAAAATCAAAGCTATTGAAGAAAAAGAGCAAGAGGTTGAATCACTTAAAAGAAGTCAGTTAGAAATTCTTGAAAGAATTTCAGGCTACTCAAAAGAACAGGCTAAAGACGTTCTTCTTAAAAGCCTTGATGAACAGCTTACTCACGAAAAGGCAACTAAAATCTATGACTATGAGCAGCAGCTCAAGGACGATATGGATAAGCTTGCAGGTGAGGTTATTTCAGGCGCAATTCAGCGCTGTGCTGCCGACCACGCGGCAGAAGCAACAGTTTCTGTTGTTACTATCCCCAGCGATGAAATGAAGGGTCGTATTATCGGCCGTGAGGGTAGAAATATCCGTACAATTGAAACAATTACAGGTGTTGACCTTATTATTGACGATACACCTGAGGCAATTACAGTTTCTTGCTTTGAGCCTGTACGTCGTGAGATTGCAAGACTTACTCTTGAAAAGCTTGTTTCAGACGGCAGAATTCATCCTGCAAGAATCGAAGAAATGTACGAAAAATCAAAGCGTGAGGTTGAAAACACTATTCGCCAGACAGGTGAAAAAGCAGTTATTGATGCAGGTGTTAATGGCCTTCACGGTGAGATTGTCAAGCTCCTTGGTAAGCTTAAGTATCGTACAAGCTATGGTCAGAATGTTCTTAACCATTCACTTGAGGTTTCTTACCTTGCAGGCCTTATGGCAGCAGAGCTTGGTGCCGATGTTAAACTCGCAAAGCGTGCAGGTCTTTTGCACGATATAGGTAAAGCCCTTGACCACGAAAAAGAGGGTACACACATCGAGCTTGGTGTTGAGGTTGCACGTAAAAATAAAGAGAGCGACCAGGTTATTCACGCTATTCAGGCACACCATGGTGATGTTGAGGCTAAAACTATTATTGCTTGTCTTGTACAGGCTGCAGATGCTATTTCTGCTGCAAGACCCGGTGCAAGACGTGAGAATATTGAGTCTTACATACAGCGCCTTCAGAAGCTTGAAGAAATTACAACATCATTTGCAGGTGTTGATAATGCCTTCGCAATTCAGGCGGGTCGTGAGGTTCGTATTATGGTTAAGCCCGATGCAGTTTCTGATGACCAGATGGTTCTTCTTGCCCGTGACATTGTTCAGAAAATTGAGGGTGAGCTTGAATATCCCGGCCAGATAAAGGTTAACGTTATCAGGGAGAGTCGTGCAATTGATTTTGCAAAATAATTAAAAATCAAGCGAAACCCCCGAACCCATGGCGGTTTCGCTTGTTTTAATTTAATCCGTTTTTAAATTATATATAGAAATGATGGTACACAATATGCGTTTGCTTTTTTTAGGTGACGTTGTTGGTGAAGGCGGATGCGATTTTTTATTACGCAGATTGCCTGATTTTAAAAGAAAAAATAATATTGACGTTTGTATAGCCAATGGTGAAAACTCGGCACAGGGTAATGGTGTTACACCAAAATCTGTAAATATGGTGCTTGACAGCGGTGTGGATATGCTCACAATGGGTAACCACGTGTTCAAAAGACCTGAAATAATGGATTTTCTTGAGGGTGACGTGCCTGTTGTAAGGCCATACAATTACCCTGCGGGTGCACCCGGTCAGGGTGTGGGCATAATTGATAAGGGCAGATACAGAATTGCTGTTATAAATATGCTTGGTACAGTTTTTTCAGAGCCCTTGGGTAATCCGTTTATAGAGATTGACAAGGCTTTAAAAGATGTTGACGGCTGTAAAACAATAATCGTTGATTTTCACGCAGAGGCAACTGCGGAAAAACGCGCTATGGGCTTTTACCTTGACGGTAAGGTGACAGCAGTTCTTGGTACACATACACACGTGCAGACTGCTGATGAGCAGATTTTACCAAATGGTACTGCATATATTACAGATGTTGGTATGGTAGGGCCTACACAATCTGTATTGGGTATTGTCCCTGAATTGGTTATACAAAAATTTAAAACAAATTTGCCCGTGCGGTTTCAGAATCCGCAGGGTGAATACACAATGAATGGCTGTATAATTGAAATAGATACGGCTACAGGTAAAGCACAGTCTATAGAAAGGGTGAGTATTAAATGATGAAAAAAATAATTTCTGTTTTACTCGTTATCTCTATGCTGATGCTACTTTGCGCTTGTGGTAAGGATAAGGATAACGAACCCACACAGACCGAAGAATACGTTTTACCCACACAGATTATTGATGCTGATGTTTCTTTGCCGTATACAAGCTCTGATCAGTTTTACCCATATGCTGCAAAGAGTAGCCTTAACAGAGATTTGATTCCTGTTATGTATGAAAGCCTTTTCACACCTACACTTGACGGTAATGCTTTGCCTCAGCTTGCGGTAAGTGGTAAAATTGAGGGTAACAAGGTTACTGTTAAGCTCCTTTCAGGTGTTAAGTTTACCGATGGTGTATTGCTTACGGCAGATTATGTAAAGGTATCTTTTGATAAAGCAAAAAATAATGCTTACTACAAGGCTGCATTAAGAAACGTTACTTCAATTGAGGTAAAGGATAAATACACAGTTATTTTTAATCTTGCAAGCCCTGATTATATGGCATTAAATGTACTTGATTTTCCTATAATAAGATTATCAGGTAAAGAATATATAGGTAGTGGTAAATACTCTGTTGAGTATCTTGATAATATACCTTACCTTCAGGTTAATGTGCATCACCGCGACTTTAATGCTTCATGGAATAAACAAATTGCCCTTTATGATATGGCAGGTGCATCAAGCCCCATTTACCCATTCAAAGCAAATGAAATAAGTGTTTATAAAAATGATCTGAGCGGTGGTAAATATACCAATCTGTCATCTAAAACTATTTCGCAGGATATAAACAATTTTGTTTTTGTTGGTATTAATGCAAAGTGGCAGGGTTCTGCTACAAGCAATCAATGGGTCAGACAGGCTATTAATATAGGTATTGACCGTTCTGCTATTACGGCGGCATCCTTCCTTGGGCAGGGTACACCCACAGTAACACCCTTCAGGGAGCAGAATTATCGCCTTGACCTTAAAAATATAGTTGGTGTTAAGGGTGACCCTGAAAAGGCAATTGCTATACTTGAGCGTAACGGCTATAACAAGGTTAATGACAAGGGCTTCAGAACAAATGGTAGTAATACATTAGGTGTAAGCATACTTGTATGCTCAAGCAATCAGTATAAATTGCACGTAGCAGAAGCATTAAAGAAATCTTTAACAGAAATCGGCTTTAATGCTTACATTACTGAAAAGAAAACGCTTACCGAGTATAAAAAAGCTCTTGAAGAAGGTCATTATGGCCTTTATATTGGCGAAACACTTATGACCAACAATACTGATATGTCGGCATTCTTTACAAAGGGTGGCAGTGTAAGCTACGGTGTTGACGAGAAATTCTTTAAGGAATACGCCAACTATCGCAAGGGTGAGCTTTCTGCAACAGATTTTGCTGAAAGTCTTGCAATAAATGTGCCCATAATATCATTGTTTTATAGGAAGGCTGTTATTGCAGTTAACCCTAATATTACGGGTATTGATGAAACAGGCAATATTTATGAAAGCGTTTGTGACTGGAAAGTATCTTAAAGGTGTTATTTATTAAGAAATCAAGGCTTGTATTTAATGGTGTCTTGGTTTATAATATATTGGTATTTATTTCAAAGGAGTTGTCACTATGGACCCTATTAAAGTAGATTTTTCGGGTAAGGGCAGACCTAAAGAGGTTGTTATTCCCCCTGAGAAAAAGGTTCTTAAAATTATCATTTGTATTATTGCAACAATTATAGGTGCTGCAATTGCATATTACTTTATGCTCCCTGCACTTAACTTTAAATCAACAGACCTTTATGTTTATGTTGCAGTAATTATTGCAATCTACGTGGTAATGACAGTAATCACCACAAAGGCTTTTGCAAAGCCTGAGTATATGCCCTATGTTAAAAAGAGAGCAACAATACCCGTTATTATCGGTCTTATTTTTGCACTTGTTTTTGGTATAGGCTATCTTACATCTGCACCCCTTTTCAGGGCGAAGGATTACAGCAAAATTATTACTGTTGAAACACAGAACTTTGGTGAAAGTGAAAAGAGTATCACAACCATCACAAGTCTTGAGGATTTCAGCTCTGTTCCTATGATTGACAAGAATGCGGCTTTTGTTCTTGCAAATAAGACTCTTGGTGAGCTCAGCGAATATGTTTCACAGTTCGTTATCGATGAGGCTTATTCAACACAGATTAACTTTGAGGGCAACCCATACAGAATTTATCCCCTTAAATACGGCGATGTGTTTAAGTGGCTTAAAAACACAAACGATGGTTTCCCTGCATACGTTAAGGTTAATATGTACACTCAGGAGGCTGAGGTTGTTAAGCTCGGCGATGCAAAGTTACCTAATATCAAGGTTTCAACAGGTGAGTACCTTAATGAGCGCCTTGACCGTGTGCTTCGCTTTAAATATCCTACATTTATGTTTGGCACACCTTCACTTGAAATTGATGAAACAGGCCATCCTTACTGGGTATGCGAGCGCATTGACCACACAGTAGGTCTTTTGGGCGGTAAAAACGTTATCGGCGTTGTGCTTGTTGATGCCTGTGACAAAAACAATATCGAATACTATAACATTGACCAGATTAAAACTGACAAGAGCGTTCAGTGGATTGACCAGATTTACTCTGAGGACCTTCTTGTACAGCAGTACAACTACTATGGTAAGTACAATGGTGGTTTCATTAACGGCTATATCGGTCAGGAAAATGTTGTTGTTACAACTCAGGGCGCAAGCTGTATCGCAAGTGGCGATGACGTTTGGCTTTATACAGGTGTTACATCAGTAACAAATGACGATTCTATCATCGGTTTTGCTATTATTAACCAGCGCACACAGGAAGCAGTTTTCCAGAAAATTGCAGGTACAACTGAAAGCGGTGCACAGAAGTCTGCTCAGGGTATCGTATCTGATAAGGGCTGGCAGGCAACCTTCCCCATCCTTCTTAACATTGATGGTGAGGCAACATACTTTATGGCACTTAAGGATAACGATATTGTTAAGAGCTATGCAATGGTAAGCGTTGAGCGTGTTAACGATGCTGTGCGTAGTGAAAACGATGCTAACCCTGACCTTGAAGCTTGCCTTAAGGCTTATGTTGAAAGAGTAAAAGCAAGCACAAAGAAAGCACTTGAAATTTCTTACGATGCAGTATTACCCGATGCGTTAAACGGTGATGGTGCAACAACTGACAATTCAGGTAATGCACAGAAGCCTGCAGAGCTTTCAAAGGTAACAGGTACAATTACTGATATCAGAAGTGCGGTTGTAAACGGCAACAGTATTTACTATATTGCAGTTGATAATAAGCCTGTTTACTATTCAATTGCCGCTTCTGAGGATGATAACGTTGTTATACTTAACGTAGGTGATAAAGTAAACATCTCTTACGTTGCAAGCAGCGAAGCGATTGTAACAGCAAAAGAAATTAAGAAATAAGCTATAAATAATCCCCGAGGAGAAATCCTCGGGGATTTTATTTTACCATCTGTTTTCTACATATTCGCAGAATGCAAGTAAATCTTTTACCTCTATTTTTGTGCCATCATCAAGGGTAACGTCACCGTTCCAAAGTCCATAAACCTGGTGGCAATTCATTCTGCCTATTTTCAGGTCAATATCACTATGATTATCAAGCGTTGGTGTCATAGTCATATTAAATCGACCATCCTCAGAAATGATTTTCCATGGCTCCATAAATCTGCCCTTGGGGAACATTTCTACATCAACTGCACCGAATTTGTGTGCCTTGCCGTCATAGAAAATGGCTGTTTCTGTAGCGTTGCTTTCATCACCGATTGCCCAGGTGATTTCCCAACCTAAAAGGTGTTTTTCACCGTTTTCATCGTAGTGATATTTTGAGCCGCTACCCCAGTACCATACCATTTTGTGTACTGTGTTTACTCTGCCCCAGTCTAAAGCGCAAAAAGCCTTTTCTTTATTAAAGGAGTATGTAAAATCACCATACTTGAACGTACCCTCGCAGGGCATACACATCTGCTTGGTTGTCATAAAATACTTTGTATCATCACCATCAAAGGGGAGTACGGTTGTAATAACCTCAGAGTCGGGGAGGATATCCATCTGTACGTTTACCTCAACAAGCTTGCCCTTGTGCATTTTGCGGAACCACAAAGTACGTGAGGTTTCTTTTGTGTCAAAGTCAAACTCGGCTTTACCGATTTTATCTTTATATCTGTTAGGCGCTTCACTTGTTGCAGGGGGAACATGCTTGTTTGTGCCAAGGAAGTATTGCATAGCATCGACAATAACCTCGCCTGTTTTTATATCCATAAGCTTAGCGGAAACATATCCGCCAATAGTGATATTCGCAAAGCTGACAAGAATCTGGTATTTATCATCGGAGATGGTATAAAAATCCCATTCCTTACGGCTCATAATACCTTTTTTAACAAGGTTACGGTCATACTGGAATACATCGTGCCTTGCCCAACCTTTGGCGTTCAACGTGCCGTCTTTGTTGAGCAAGGGTGTTTTTTCGGTATATTCGGTCTGCTTTGATTTTTCTTTCCATTCCTTAAAGGGGACATAGGTTCTTGGTAATTCGTTGCTCATATACTTGCTCCTTATATTTTTTTGATTTCGTTTTGTAGGTTTTCTAAAAATTTGCCTGCATGTGCTCCATCCATTTGCGTATGGTGAAACTGAAATGAAATTGGCAATTCATATCTGAATAATTTCTTTCTATATTTTCCCCAAGTGATAAATGGATTGTTGAAAATACCACTATTCATACCAACAGCACCATCAATTTCAGTATCAATAATTGCTGATGTGCCAATAACCATACAATTTTCGGACAAATCTCGGTCCTTGCAAGTTCGGGCAACCTGTGTTGTGTGTTCCAAATACTCCTGGTTAAATGCATTTAAATCATCTGTTTGCATAATATCACAAGAACTTACTTCGTTATTCTTATTCTTCACAATAGTATTTACTGCAAGGGTATCATACTGTATAAGTTTATCACCAACCGGAAGTATGTAAAATTCTTTTACACCTACTGCTGCTTTTCCAATGCAATAATTCAGAAGCATATTGAACTTCATTTTCTTTTTCTTGCTGACTTTGATTATATTTGTTACATCTAAAGTCTTAAAGAAAGTAACCATTGGATTTGGCGCTTTCATCCAAAGTTCATACGCCATATTTCTTGTTGTATCTTTTGGGTGAATTTCTTTCGCCATAATACCCTCCTATGTTTATTTTCTTGACAGCCAACATACACTTTCCACGTGTGCTGTCCTCGGGAACATATCAACAGGCGTTACCTCTTGTACTGTGTAGCCCAAGGGTTGAAGTCTTGAGCAATCCCTTGCAAGTGTGGCAGGGTCGCAGGAAACGTAAACTATCTTTTGGGGGTACATATCTGCAACTGTTTTCAATAATTCCTCGGCACAGCCTTTACGGGGTGGGTCAAGGATAATTGTTGTAGGTGCAATTCCCTCTGCTTTCAGTTTTTCTGCGGCAACAGAGGCATCACCACAAATAAATTTTGCGTTAGTTATATTGTTGTTAAGTGCATTCTCTTTAGCATCCTCAATAGCCTCGGGTATGATTTCAACACCTGTAACGGATTTTACCTTGTCTGCCATTGACAGACCAATTGTACCTGCACCGCAGTAAAGGTCAAGTATATCCTCGTCACCGCTTACAGAGGCGTATTCAGCGGCTTTGTTGTACAAAAGCTCTGCACCTTCGCGGTTAACCTGATAAAATGATAAGGGAGATATTTTAACCCTTACACCGCAAAGTATATCCTCAATATAGCCGTCACCAAGAATGGAAACACACTCTTTACCTAAAACAACGTTTGTTTCTTCACGATTTATATTAAGTATAAGTGTTTTGAAGCCGTTTACGCTTTTAAGATTATCTATAAGGTCATCCTGAGCTGGGATAGTGTTGCCATTTATAACAAGGCAGACCATAATTTCACCCGTAGCAAAAGCCTTGCGAAGATATAAATGCCTTACAAGTCCCTTACAGGTGGTTTCGCTATATACAGTAACGGAATTTTTGTTTATCCAATTCCTAACAATTTCAACAATCTGTGTAAATTCCTCGGGTTGAAGAAGACAGTCACCGCCATCAATAACCCTATGGCTTTTTTTAGCATAAAAGCCTATGTTGAGTGTACTGCCATCACGACGGATAGGGTATTGTGCCTTGTTGCGGTAACGCCACACGGATGGGGAGGCAATAATGGGTGCAAATGGTGGCTCTAATCCACCAATTCGGGCGAAAGCATCTTTAACCTTTTGTGCTTTAAGGCTTAATTCTTCCTCATAGGTTATATGTGCAAATGAGCAACCGCCACATGATTTAAAGGCGGTGCATTCAGGCTCAATTCTGTTCTTCGAGGGCTTGATAATTTTAACCGCCTTACCAACAGCATAGGTCTTTTTAGCCTTGATGATATGGCATAAAATCTCATCACCAACAGCGGTGTTTTCAACGAAAATAGCCTGTCCGTCAAATTTACCAACACCACCACCCTCGGATGTGTAGCCTGTTATATTCAGTTTGAATTCATCGTTTTTATTAACCATTTTTAATATCCTTAACTGCAGTTTTATATTGGTCAAATGTGAGGAATGTGTTGAGTATCTGCACAAGTGCATTTGATGTGAGTCTTTCGGGTAAATCAAGGTGCTTTAACAATTTTTTTCTTAAAGCGTCGCTGTCAGGTCTGCCTGAAAGTCCGTCCTCGTATAAATCAAGCTTGGTGATTTCGCGACGGGGAGTATTGTCAACCTCCTCGCACAGTACACCTGCTTTTTCTAATGCTTCAATTATAATTTCGGGGCGTATACCCTCAACACCTAATTTGCCCTCTTTTGATGGCTCTGTTTTGCGCTTTTCTTTGCCAAAAATATCGGGAATATAAGCGTGTTTGATTTGCTCGGCAGGTACAATACCGCGTATGAATGAGCGTATTTTAAAGCCTGCAGAGTCACTATCGGTAAGCACTAATAAGCCTTTTGTCTGCGCAAGGCGACGTATTAAGGCTTGTTTTTCTTTATTATTAAATATACCAAAGCCTTCTGTTTCAATAATAACTCCGTCAATTACTGATGAGAGCTTTATTTTGTCATATCGACCCTCAACAATAACAACGCGGTCAATTTTAATCATTATAATCTCAACAACCTTAATATAAGTTCTTCGATAACTGTTTTGCCGTTTTCGCCTGTAGATTTAAGGCGTCTGTCAGCATCTGAAAGAATATCCATAGCATTTTTTAACTGTGTTATTGTATAGCCCTTGCCATCATTTGCCGCATTATCAAGGAGAAAGCCCCTGCCCTTATATGCAGATGGGAAATCATCTGCAAGGCGTGATTGTGGTGCGCCTGTTTCTTTAATAGCTTTAACGCGGTACATATCAACAAATGCTTTTGAAAGTACGCTTAATATAACAACGGGCTCTTCGCGGAGCTTGAATAAATTTGCAAGGTTTTCAAAGGCCTTGTCTGCCTCACCCTTTACAATCATTCGTGAAAGCTGAAAGATTTTGGCCTCAACTGAAACTATAACTGTTTTGTCAATGTGGTCGCGGTTGATTTCACCTGAGCCTGCAAAAGCACATACCTTGTTAAGCTCGTTCTGAAGTGTGCTCATATCTTCACCTACAAGGTTTATTATGTAGGTTGCGTTATCTCTTGAAAGGGTACAGTCTTTTTTTGCGGCAGATGATATAAGCAGCTTTTCAAGGGCAGAGCGTGTGCGCTTGTCAATTTTAGCGCAAACACCCACTTCTTCAAAAACTTTAATAAGCTTTGCCCACTTGCTGTTCTTTTCGTCAACCTCGATTGTATCCATCCAAAAAATAAGTACAGATGATTCAGGTATATCAGTAATAACGGTTTCAAACTCGCTATCCATTTTACCTCGGTCACCCATATAATCAGTAAGAGGAAAATCTTTTACAAGGGTACAGGTATATTCGCTCATCATAGGGAAGGATGAAATGCAATCATATATTTCGTTGAGCGAGGTATCCTTGCCGTCCAGCTTTTTCAGGTTGAAGTCGGCAAAATCCTTGTCAACTGTTTTTGTGCAAATCAAATTTGCGTAGTGTTGTTTAAGGTAACCCTCATTACCATATATAAAATACACACGCTGGAACTCACCGCTTTTAATTTGCTTTTTTAAGGTGTCTTCGTTATATTGTGGCATAAGCTCTCCTTATAAATCTATCTGTATAGTGCCGTCTATAGCGGTGAAATACAGATTGTTACACTTATCGGTTAAATACTGTCTGCTTTTATCGGCTAAAGCCCGGCTACCGCTACTTATAATAATTGTGTCGGGGTTGGCTTTTATAAGCTGTGGTACTTTGCTGTTAAAAATAAATATATCTGCATTTTCGGTATTGGCAACCTCGTGTATTTCGGTGTCACCAAAAATATGAACAACAGCAGTTTTTTCTTTACTCTTTATTATAGCATATTGTACCTGGTTTGTGTCAATGATTTCAAAGGTTATTTCCTCTGATAAAGAGTATTTGTCATTAGTTTGTATAATTGTATTCGGGGGTGGCGTTACGCCTGTTGTTTCACACATAGTGTGTAAAAACTTGGTTATTCGTGTTTCGGTGGGGGAGTACATTTTACCCATCGTTTCAAGTGAGTAAAGATTAGCGTTAGTAAGGTAGGTTGCAATATAATAATCAAGTCTTTCACTTGTAGCTTTTGGAAGGTAATTATGAATGTCAGAGGGTAGCCTCTCTTTTGTGTTTGTCAACAGGGCGTAATGTGTGCCCGAGCGGACAATAAAGCAAAGGTTATCACCTGCTGAAATTATTGTTAACGTGTTTTTGTGTTCAGGTGAAATAATTGGTACAAGAATACATATAAATAACGCTAAAACAACAGTTATTGCTGTTGCTCTTAATACGAGTTTTTTGGCTTTGAATTTGTATATCACAAATCCCATAACGAAAATTACTGAACATATGACTATGCCTGTAATAAGCCATTTTTGATGTACAGGGATAGTGCAGAAGGGGATTCTGGATATAAGTTTAGCAACTGCTTTTACAAGGTCGAGTGTGAATTCTGTAGCATCAAATAACGCCAATGAAAGTGATTTGGTGGCTGTTGTGGGTATAAAGGAAAGTGTAGTTGCAAGTGTACCTGAAATCATGCCGTAAAATGCAGGCTTAACGCACAGAATATTCGCTAAGGGTGACAGGAGTGTTACAACGCCAAAGTGATATGCTGATACAGGCAGGGTAAAGATACCTGAAAACAAGCTGACGATAATTGATGACAGAATATAAAGTGTAAATGAACGGATTTGTTTTATAGGGATATCCTTGAATTTAGTGAAAATCTTTTGTGTATAAGGGACTGAAAAAAGCACACCCAATGTTGCGGCGGCAGATAACTGAAAACTGATATTCTGTACTGTGTATGGGTTTAATATGAGTAAAACTGTTACCGCAAGTCCCAGACTGTTAAATAAATCTGCCCTGCGTTTTACTAAAGGTGCAAGCATAGCGCAGCCTGCCATTATTGAAGCACGTATTACTGATGGGGTGAATGCAGAAACTGTACAAAAGCCAGTTAAAAATAAAATGCATACAAAAACACCGACTTTATTACCTGCCCTTAAAATCTTCAACAAGGATAGCAGCATACCGCACCATAGGGCGGTGTGCAGACCTGATACGGCAAGTAAATGTGCTATACCGCTGTTTCTGAAGGCTTTTGCTGTGTCGTAATCTATACCTGCTTTATCACCAAAAAGCATACCTGACAGCAAACCTGCGTTGCCGTCACTCATTGAAGTGTTTACTTTTGAATTTATGGTTTCTTTAAGCTTAAGGCAATAGTAATAGGGTGTTTTATTGCACTCTTTTAAACTAATAATTCTTTTGGGGAATGCGTTAAGTAACGTGCCGTCTGCAATTTCTGAAAATTCAAAATTGTTTCTGTCATCAACGGGCACAGCAAGACGTGCATCACCTAAATATAAGTAATCGTAAAGCTTTATTTCATCTGTGTTATCTGAGGGGATTGCAACTGTAATGCTTTGATTAACTTCTTCAGACCCGATTTTATCTGCCTTTAATGTGAAAATATAGTTGCCGTCAGATATGATAGGTGTAGATGTAATTTTACCTTGGATGTACGTCGTTGAGTTATGATATTTAAGGCAAGGAGTGATTTTTATATAAGTAAAAACAGAAAAAACTATTGCGGTTAATATTGCGACTATTGAAATAAAAGAAATAATGAAAGTATCCTTTTTGAATTTTTTGAGTATGAGTGAAATAACAAAGACCGATGCCCCGGCTATAACAATAACAGGTACACTTTTTGAAAAGGTAGTTAAAAGTGCACTTATAAGGGTTACTGTTATGCCTGAAATGAGCATCGGTCGTTTCATTATGTATTACCTCTTTTTAGCCTGCAGGCCAGGTGAAATCTCTGCCTGCCATAAGGTGAAAGTGGATGTGCTTAACTGTTTGACCTGCACTATCACCACAATTGTTAACAACACGGAAACCATCGTTAAAGCCGTTATCTTTTGCAATCTTTGCAATTACTTCAAAGATGTGTGCAATAACCGCGCTGTTTTCAGGTGTGATATCAGCAGCAGATGAAATGTGTGCTTTGGGTATAACGAGAATGTGTGAGGGAGCCTGAGGCTCAAGGTCGTTGAATGCAACAACTGTATCATCCTCGTAGACTTTTGTTGAGGGGATTTCCCCATTTGCTATTTTACAAAAGATACAATCCATAATAGACCCTCCTATAACTTTATTCAGGATCCAACGATTACACCGGCTTCTTTTCGTTTGCATGCCAATTCGTCCAGCATTTTCTTTTTCTTGTCGCCTGCAATATCGTAGAAGAACATGGGGATGGAGCAGAGAAGCATACTTACACCGGGAACGATGGAAACGAGAGCAAACATTGCGAAGCGGATAGATGTATCAACATCGGTTGCAGCAACGATATTTGTGGCGCTGAGCATTTTCGCAGGATCAATATCCATAAGCATATATGTGATAACGATACCTGAGGTTGCAAATGCGTTACCGATTTTGTTGATGAAGCCCTGACAAGCGGCACCGAGTGCATTGTCGCGGAAGCCTGTCTTAAGCTCCATATAGTCGAGACAGTCGCATATCATTGCATAACAAACGGTATTGATGACACCGAGGGGAATGCAAGCAATGATAACGAAGGGAATGCAAGCGTAAAGGTTCATTGTGAACCATCCTACGAGTGTTGTAACAACACTTGCGCAGAAGCCGGCAAGACAGGACACGATAACAAGCTTTTTGTAATCAAACTTCTTCATAAGCTTGGGCATAAACAGTGTGGCGCCGAAGAGACCTACGATTGAACCAATCTGGAAAATGGTCTTAACAGAAGAAACACTTTGTTCGATGGCGGCTGTTCTTGCTGCCTCAGAAAGACCGGCAAGCTCAGGACCTATATAGAAAGAATAACGTGCAACGTGTATTGCTGCTGCACCGATCATATAACGACCACTCGAAAGCACACCCATAAGAAGAACGAGGACAAGGGGCTTACACTTGAATATTCTTGTGAGCTGTGACGGTTCACCGGGCTGACGCTTTTTGGTAGGAATTTTAACTCTCTCGCTGACGCCTGTGCAAACTCTTGAATAAAGAATGGATCCGAGACCTACTGTAATGACAGCCATGAGAAGATACTTCCTTTTCTGGACTGTGAGGGGATCAATTGCCTCGGGAGAGTTTTCTACCCAAGCTGCAATGATGAAGCCAACCACAAGGAAGAGAACCTCAGGAACGGCAGAACCGATTGAGTTGAAGATTTTGCTTATTGAAATAACCGAGCTTCTCTCTTCTGAGTTGGGCGTCATAACATTGGGAAGGCCCCAGAAGGAAACGTCACCAACGGTATAAATCATACCCCATGCAACGTAAACAATAGCGGAATAAACCATCAGCTGAATGGGGGAGAGTGAGGGACTCAGGTACATAAGGAAGGTGACGATGGCTATGGGGAGCAGGGCAAATCTGATGAACGGAATCATTTTACCTTTTTTGCCGTTTGAACGGTCAACAATTATACCCATAAGCGGATCATTGATAGCGTCCCATATACGTGCCATAAGCATAAGCAAAAGAACAAATATGGGGGATAACTGTAAAACGTTAAGGTAGTAGTCACTTATGTAGCTTGACATCAAGGCATAGATCATACCCTGACCCATACCTGCAACGCAAAATGCAGTCAGTTCCTTTTTGGGAACGTATTTTTTGTTTTCCATTGTTTTCACCCTTTAAAATCAAATAATGTTTTTATATGCCATTTCCATTGTTCTGGAAAGAGCCACGGCATCGTCAATTCCATAGGGAATGGGAGTGCCGTTTTCAATGCCGTTAACCCACATATTTATTGGAGCATCAAGGTTATCTGATGTTTTAGGGAATACCCAACCATCACCGATATTGTAGCAAACCTTACCATTGAAGCCACCTGCAAGTATTGTACCCTTTGAGCCTACAAGCTCAACCTCGAATGGGTTGTTGGCAGCGATAAATGATGTTTCGTTGATGCCGATGGCACCATTTTTATATGTAAGTACAGTAACTGCGTTATCTTCAACAGAATTTACCTGAACGTTAGTGAATGCTGATGTAGCCTTTACAGGGTCGCCTAAAATCCAGTTAAGGAAGTACATTCCGTGAGCGCCTAAATCCATCATAGCACCGCCACCGCAGGTAACGGGGTCGTAGAAGGTTTCGGGCAACCAACCATCACCTGTACCGTTGTGAGCATTTCGCATACGGCAGAAGTTTACTTCACCAATAAGGCCATCGTCAACAGCGTTTTTGATCCAGATGAAGTCACCTTTACTGCGCCAGGGGAATGATATGCAGAATTTAACGCCGTTTTCTTTAACGGCTTTTGCTACGTCAAGTGACTCTGCCTCAGTAAAGCACAACACTTTTTCGGTAAAAATGTGTTTTTTGGCCTCAGCGGCTTTTTTGATAACAAAGTGATGCATATCTGTTGAGGAGCAAACCATTACGGCATCAACATCATCTCTGTTGAGGAGTGTGTCGTAATCAGGCTCGTAGCAACAGTTAAACATTTCAGAATACTTTTTGCCTTTTTCGGGGTCGGGATCCCAAAGGGCGGTTATTTTACACAGGGGATTGGCTGCAATATTTTTGGCATAGCCTTCAAAATGTACATGCCATGTACCTGCAAGAGCAACATTTATCAATGATGAACCTCCCATACAATAATAATACAATAATTATAAATAAATATACACTTTTTTTCAATGTATAAATAGGACAAAAAATACACCTAAAAATAGTAAAAAAACAACAACCGCATTACAAAATGCGGTTGTTGTTTTGGCTTTATGAAACTATTTATAATTCACTTTATCGCCCACCTTAGCGCTGATAAGGGGTAAGGCGGGAGGATAAAGGTTATTATTGAGAAGAGCGAAGATTACTGCATCTCTCTGTAAAGACCATCAAGGCTTATAATCTTCATGAGCTTTTTGAAAGTAAAGCCCTTTTCTGCTTCGATTTCTGCAAGAAGACGTTTTTCAATTACTCTGTAGTCAAACATTTTTTGGACCTCTTTCCTTTGTGATTTTGTTCAAGGCTTGCTCTTTGCTTACCTTGTACCTTTATTATAATGATTTTTTCTAAAAAGTCAAGTGATATTGCACAAATGATTGTAGTCGTACTTGTGCAATATTCACAAACAAGAGGGTGTAAATTTCCTTTATGACATTAACAAAACCCACTAAAAGAGGGTGATGTTTTTGTTGAATATGCACAAACGAAAACGCGCAGTTTGTAACAAAACAACCAAAGGATTAAGTTATCTACATTTTTGTTAAATAAAGTTTGTATATTTTTATTTAAGAAAAAACCGATTCAAACTGCTTTGAATCGGTTTGGAATTTATTCTTTTTCCTCGTGGTATTCCTGCTCGGTATTTACGTTCCAGATAAGTGTTTTGTCTGTTGAACCACGCTTTATGCAATTTACGGCTTCAATAGCTGTCAGCATAGAGTGGTCCATATTATTGTAGCGGTGCATACCATTTCTGCCTATGCAGAACAAATTGCCGATAGAATCAAGATATTCTTTGACCTTATCAAACTCCTTATATGAGCCAAAGTATGCCGGGTAGGCCTTTTTGACCTTGATTCGTACAGCATCCTTGATATCAGCCTTATTGATGATACCTATTTTTTCTAATTCCTCGGCGGCAAAGACAATGAAATCATTATCAGTCATATTCCACATTGCATCACCCTCAGAGCAGAAGTATTCAAGCCCCACCCATACGGTGTTTTCGGGGTCCTTAACCATATAGGGTGACCAGTTGTTGAAAATCTGTAACCTGCCGATTTTAACGTCACGCTCCTGAATGTAAATCCAGCAATCGGGCACGATGTTGTTTAGTGTATTATGCTTGGTTTTGTTCTCTAAAAGGAGCTTATCAACCAAAAGGCCTACAGTAATAAAATCACGATAGGGGAGCTGTGATGCAATTTCAGTAACAATTTTAGGTGCTTGCTCACCCATGCCATCAACTAAATCCTTAACAGGCATTGTTGAAATATAATAATCAGCTTTGTACTCGTGAAAGCCATCGGGAGTTTCAACACCCACAGAGTGAATCTGCTTGTTGCGTACAGAAATAGTTTTTACACAGTTGTTCTTAAGTATTTTACCACCTAAGGCTTCAACCTCTTGTGCAAGTGCTTCCCATAGCTGACCAGGGCCCTTTTTGGGGTAATAGAATTGCTCTATAAGTGAGGTTTCAACCTCTTCCTTTTTCTTGAAGGGCTTTGTCAGAACATTGAGCACGGCTTTTGTCAGTGACAAGCCTTTTACACGCTGCGCACCCCAATCTGCTGAAATGTTCGATGGGTTTACACCCCATAACTTTTCGGTGTAATCCTCAAAAAACATTTCATAAAGCGGTCTGCCGAAGCGATTAATATAAAAATTTTCTAAAGAATCTTCTTCCTTTTTAAATATACAGGACTGTAAGTAGCCGAAGCCGGCCTTCATTGTGCGGGCAAGACCCATATTTATAAAGGTTTCGGGCTTAAGTGAAATAGGATAATCAAAGAATTTGCGAAGATAAAAAATTCTTGAAACCCTGTTACGTAAAAGCAGTACCTTTTCATCTGTTTCGGGGTCAGGTCCATCAGGTGACAGAGGTTTTTCAGTATTGGTTTTTATGTCATCAAATGAGGGCGCACCCTGAAGAGGCATAAGCTTTTGCCAGAGGTTGTTAACCTCTTCGCTTTTTGAAAAAAATCTGTGACCGCCTATGTCTATTCTGTTGCCGTTGTGGGTTGCAGTCCTTGATATACCGCCGATAAACTCGCTTTCTTCTAAAATAAGCGGTTTTATATCGGTGGTTGTCAATAACTGATATGCGGCTGTAAGGCCTGCAGGACCTGCACCTATTATAATGGCAGTTTTAAGGGACATAAAATTACTCCTTTACAGTAATTCTCTTGCGAATAATCCGTTTGTTTTTTTACCCGGAAGGGTTAGAGATTTTTTGCAGATATCAAATATTTTTGCACATTCTGTGGCGCCTTCTGTGGTGAAGTATAAGGTGCCGAAATCTATTGAATTTAAGCTTTTATCACCTATATAAAGCGGTACGCTGTTATGAAGCACAGAGTACTCTTTATTATGGCACAAAAGGGGGAATTGTATTCCCTTACGGTCTGTCAGCGTTGTGGCACCATTACATTTACCGCAGCCGTCAACACCCTTTTGTGGACAGGCTCGCAGATACATAATGGGTAAATGACCATAAATGAGTGCGCCACGTTTAGTAACGCCACCTAAAGAGCTTATAGCCTTTTGTGTAAGCTCAAATGAAAGGGTAACGTCTTCGAGACCCATTGTGGAGTACTCCTCTAAAGAAATGACGTTTGTAACGTTAAGATTGTTGCCACCAAATACAGAAAATTTGCATTTTTTAAGGAGTGCAATACCGCCAATGTTACCTGTAATTCCCTTTGAAAAGCCTTTTCCTTTAAGTGCTTCAAGCTTATCTGTGATTATATTTTCAGCTTCGGGATAAATGAGTGCAGGTAATTCCACAATGATTTTGTGAGAAATATGACCTAATTTTTCAGCGTTTTTAATTACCTCGTCAATTGGTAAAATAATATATTCTGCACTTGAAAGTGCCTCCGTAAATTGTGAAAACGAGTTGAGTCGAACCCTGTAGCTTAGTGCTTTTTGAGGTCTGTAAATTCCACTCTTTGGTGCGTATTCTGATTGTACTTCGTAACGGGGTTTTGTTAATTCTTTACAAAGTAAATCAATTCCTCGTCTGCGCAAATCATTGACAGAGGATGCAGAAAGTGTCAGGTTATGGTCGTTTGAAAACTCAAAATTATTCAAATAGAATGGTGTGTCACCAAGCTTTGAAACATTCCTCAATGCAATCTCGTAGGGGAGCGGGGCATTACGCGGTACTTCGGCAATATCCCCCGTTACATAAACGGTTACCGCCCCTGATGATAAGGTGAGTTTTGATGGGGCATTTTCACATAAAACCAATTCGGCATTAAGTGGGGTAGGGTGAATATCGTTTTTGTAAAGCGATTCAAGGTCTTTTAGTACGTTGTTTGCAGATGTTACATCGTCTTTTACCCTGTAACCGAACATATCTGAAGTGCGTTTTCCCTTAAGATAACCATCTGTAAAGCCACTGCGTGAGAAAACCGAGCGTAAGGTGTTTTTGTCATAAGGTTGATTATCAAGGGCGTTTTTCAGGCTTGTTACCGCAGCGGCAACATATTCGGGACGCTTCATTCTGCCCTCGATTTTAAAGGAGTTTATGCCTATATCTGACAATGATTTTATACTGTCAAGGTATGACATATCTTTAAGTGATAAGGCGTATTCTCTGCCGTGCTGTGATACCCAATTAAGACGGCAACCCTGAGCACAAAGCCCTCTGTTACCGCTACGCTCACCTAACATCGCTGAAAGATAACAGTTGCCCGAGGCACCCATACAATGAGCGCCGTGAACAAAAACCTCAAGCTCTGCATTCACGCTTTCGCGTATGAGCCTGAACTCTTTTTCTGATAACTCACGGGCAAGAACAATTCGTGAAAAGCCCATATCTTCAAGGACTTTTGCACCGCCTACGTTGTGTACAGCCATCTGTGTAGATGCGTGTATGGGTAGTGTTGGGCATATATCCTTTACCGCTTTTACTGTTGCAAAATCCTGAACAATAACAGCATCTGCGTTGCTTTTTGCTATTGCTTCAACAGTTTTGTAAAGGTCATCAAGCTCTTTGTTAAAAACAAGGGTGTTCAGGGTAACGTAAACCTTGACATTTCTGAGGTGACAGTAATCGACAGCCTCTTTTAAATTTTCGGTTGTGAAATTATCGGCGTTACGACGGGCGTTAAAGTTGCTTGTGCCCAGGTATACCGCGTTTGCACCGCACCTGACTGCGGCATAAAGCTGTTCTTTTGCACCAACAGGGGCAAGAATCTCACAATTGCTCATAAATCAAATATCCGTAATAATTTTTTCTTTCTCTGTGCGTACTCTTAAAATATCGCCCTGCTTAACGTCTGCAGAGCAGTCAAGTGTTAAAATTTCTTGTGGGTGACACGCTGTTTCGCAGGCTTCGCCCTTTTCGTTATATATACCTGTACAGGTGAATGACATGCCGAAAGAGTCGGGTGATAAAACCTCGATGTTATCGCCAAGCTTAAAGAAATTGCGTTGCTGAATTTTAAGCTTACCGTCAACACAATCCTCAAGGGCAACACCTGCAAAGGTGCAATCCCAATGATAAAGACCATCGTTTTTGTGGTCATGTACAAGGTTACCAAAGTAAAAACCACTATTATAGGGGCGGTGGCTTATTGCATTAAGCTCATCCTCTAATAATTCGATAGGTGCAGATTTATCAATAGCTCTGCGGTATGCGTTTACAACGTGTGAAACGTAGTATTCTGTTTTCATTCTGCCTTCGATTTTAAAGGAGTCAACACCGGCATCGATTAATTTATCAAGGAACCCGATAGCCTTCATATCGTGTGATGATAAAAGCGCAGAGTGGTCATCATATTCTTCAACCTTTAAATATTCGTTAGGTCTGTTTCGCTCTACAAGGTAGTATTCCCAACGGCAGGGCTGAGTGCATTCGCCACGGTTACCGCTTCTGCCATTCATATATGATGAAATAAGGCATCTGCCTGAATATGCCATACACATAGCGCCGTGTACAAAGGCCTCAATTTCAAGGTCATCGGGTATCAATGCGTGCATTTCACCGATTTCATCAATGGTCATTTCGCGGGCAACGACTATACGTGATGCTCCTAATTCGTAGTAAGCCATAGCGGCAGAGTAGTTGCAGCAGTTTGCTTGTGTGCTGATGTGCACCTCAAGGCGTGGCTCTGCTTGTTTTATGGCTCTGAGAGCGCCTAAATCGGCAACAATAACCGCGTCAACACCTAAAGCATAAAGGTTACGTGCGTATGCTTTAAGTGGCTCTATTTCACTATTTTTTGTAAAGCTGTTAACTGTAACGTAAAGCTTTTTGCCCATGCTGTGCAGGTAATCTGCCGCAAGTGCAATATCACCCTCAGAGAAGGCGGCTTTTTCTGCCCTTAACTGGAGTAAAGGCCCACCGATATATACTGCATCTGCACCAAATCGGGCAGCTGCTTTCAGGCAATTCATATCCCCTGCAGGGGCAAGTAATTCACTCTTTTTCATAGGTTTACCTCGCAAAAATTCTACATCTGATAATTATACCTTAATTTACCTCAAAAAACAAGATATATAATATATTATAATACCTTGATTTTTGTATATTTGGTGTGCTATAATAAACTTCTTAAATTGCGGTAGTTTTTGTTGTAAAAAACTCTGCTTATCTATTGAGGAGATGTTACAAATGAGATACGACGTTGCAGTGATCGGTGCAGGCGTTGTTGGTGCTTTGATTACAAGAGAGCTTTCAAAACTCAACATCAGCGTTGCTTTGCTTGAAAGGTGTAACGATTGTGCTATGGGCTCAACAAAGGCTAATAGTGCAATTGTTCATGCGGGCTTTGATGCAGTACCCGGTACACTTAAGGCAAAGCTTAATGTTCGTGGTGTTGAATTAATGAAGACATTTTGTAAGGAGCTTAACGTTCCTTTGCAGAATAACGGTGCCCTTGTAGTTGCTTTTTCGGAGGATGAAAAAGCACACCTTGAAAAGCTTCTTGACAGAGGTGAAAAAAATGGTGTGCCCGGCTTATATATTGCCGACAGAGATGAGCTCGTTAAAATGGAGCCTAATATCGGTGATACCGCAGTAGCCGCACTTGTTGCCCCCACATCATCAATTGTGTGCCCTTATGAGCTTACTATTGCAGGTGTTGAAAATGCGGTTTCAAACGGGGCGAAGTTTGTAAGAAATTGCGAAGTTACTGCCATCAACTATGCTGATGATGAATTTACCCTTACAACCACACAGGGCGAAATTAAGGCTAAGTACGTTATAAATGCGGCAGGTGTTCATTCGGGTGAGGTTGCAGGTCTTATCGGTGACAATTCAATTAAGATTGTTGTGCGACATGGTGACTATTATCTGCTTGATAAATCACAGGGTACACTTGCTTCACATACAATATTCCAGTGCCCTACAGTAATGGGTAAGGGTGTACTTGTTTCACCTACAGTTGATGGTAATCTTATTGTAGGCCCATCTGCTGAAGATATTGATTGTGGTGATGATGTTGCCACAACAGAGTGCGGTCTTGAAAAGATTTACACTATGGCAATCAAAAGTGTGCCGAAGGTTTCACTCCGTAATGCTATTACTTCATTCAGCGGTAACAGAGCGCATCCTACAACAGATGACTTTATCATCGGCTCATCTGATGTAAACAAAAACTTTATAAACGTTGCGGGTATTGAATCACCCGGACTTTCATCTGCACCTGCTATTGCAGAGATGGTTGTTGGTATTGTAAATGACCTTGCAGGCGGATTTGAAAAGAAAAATGATTTTGATCCTGTTCGTCCTAAGCCTGTGCGCTTCAGACATATGAGCACAGAGGAACGTGCAGAGCTTATAAATAAAAACAAAGCATACGGCAGAATTGTGTGCCGTTGTGAAACAATTACAGAGGGCGAAATTATTGATGCTATACATGCCCCTGCAGGTGCACGTGATGTTGATGGTGTAAAACGCAGAACAAGAGCAGGTATGGGCAGATGTCAGGGTGGCTTCTGTGGCAGCAAGGTTGTAGAAATCCTTGCAAGAGAGCTTGGTGTGCCAATGAATGAAATTACAAAATTTGGTGGCGAATCAAGGATTATGTATGACAGAACAAAGTGAGGTGCGGCAAAATGTTGAATTATGATTTAGTAGTTGTAGGCGGCGGTCCTGCAGGTATGGCCGCAGCCCTTAAAGCTAAAGAGGAGGGCGTTGAAAAGGTAGTTATCCTTGAACGTGCCGAAACTCTTGGTGGTATTCTTGAACAGTGTATTCACACAGGCTTTGGTCTTCACTACTTTGGTGAAGAGCTTTCAGGCCCTGAATATGCAGGCAGATTTATAGAGCAGGTTGAAGCAACTGATATTGATGTTTACACCGATACAATGGTGCTTAACGTTTCAGACAGTAACGTTGTTACTGCGGTTAATAACAAGGATGGTCTTTTACAATTTCAGGCTATTGCGGTAGTTCTTGCTATGGGTTGCCGTGAAAGACCACGTGGTGCACTTTCAATTGCAGGCTCAAGACCTGCAGGTATTATGACTGCAGGTACTGCACAGAAATATGTTAATATTGACGGATATATGCCCGGTAAAAAGGTAGTTATACTTGGCTCGGGTGACATTGGTCTTATTATGGCTCGTCGTATGACCCTTGAGGGTGCAGAGGTTAAGGTTGTTTGTGAGCTTATGCCTTATTCAGGCGGTTTACAGCGAAATATTGTACAATGCCTTGATGACTTCGGTATTCCCTTAAGGCTCAGCTGTACAGTTGTGAAAACTCATGGTAAGGACAGACTTGAGGGTATCACAATTGCAAACGTTGACGATAAGTTAAAGCCTATCCCCGGTACAGAGGAATATATTGAGTGCGATACACTCCTGCTTTCAGTTGGTCTTATCCCTGAAAATGAGCTTTCAAAGGATGCAGGTGTTGACCTGGATATGATTACAAACGGTCCTGTTGTTGACGAGTATCGAGAAACACTTCGCCCGGGTGTGTTTGCTTGCGGTAACGTTCTTCAGGTACATGACCTTGTTGACTATGTTACTGAAGAAAGTCAGATTGCGGGTAAAGGTGCTGCCGATTATATTTTTGGCAAGAAAAAGGGTGGCACATTTATCACCACAAAGGGTATCAATGGTGTTCGTTACGTTGTGCCACAGCGTGTTAATATTGAGGGCGAAGAAAAATTAAAGCTTTACTTCCGTGTGGGTCAGGTATTTAAGGGTGCAAAGGTAGTCGTTGAATGCGACGGTGAAATCCTTTCATCACGCAAAAAGGTTAAACTTGCCCCCGGTGAAATGGAGAATGTTGTTATCACCCCCGAAATGCTTAAGAAAATGAATAAAGACAGCGAAATTATCGTTCGCGTAGAGGAGTAAGGCTATGATAAAAAATCTTATTTGCGTTGCTTGCCCCTTGGGTTGCCCTATTGAAGTTGAGGTTGACGGCACAACAGTTGTCAGTGTAAAGGGTAACACCTGCAAGCGCGGTGATGAATATGCACGTACAGAAATAACAAACCCTGTCAGGAGCCTTACTACAAGTGTTAAGGTTGATGGCGGTCTGCACCCCGTAGTGCCTGTTAAATCTTCAGGCGCAATACCCAAGGGTAAAATGTTTGAGTGTATGGAAGTTATTAATTCAGTTACAGTCAAGGCACCTGTTAAAATCGGTGACGTTGTTATTGAAAATATTTTAGGTCTTGGCGTAGATATTGTTGCAACTAACTACGACAGCGGCAAATAATCCTGAAAGGACAGTTTATGAAACCTTACGAAATAGCGGCAGAGGTTAAACCCTCTGCAAGACAGATAGAATGGCAAAAAACAGAGCTTTACGGCTTTATAAATTTTGGCCTTGCCACAACAGTTAACAGAGAATGGACCGATGGTGACATTGACCCCATTAACTTTGTACCGGATGAGTTTGATGCTGCAGAGTGGGTGCAGTTTTTTAAGGATGCAGGCTTCAAGGGTATGGTGCTCAACGTAAAGCATCACGACGGCTTCTGCTTATGGTGTTCAGAGCATACCGATTACAGCGTTGACTCATCAACCGATTGGGACGTGCCTAATCGTGATATTGTTGAAATGCTCAGTACAGAGTGTAAAGAACAGGGTCTTAAATTCGGTATTGCCATTTCACCCCTTGACCGCCACGAGGAAAGCTACGGCAGCGGTGAGGCATATAACAATTATTTTAAATCACTTCTCAAAGAAATACTTACAAAATACGGTGATATATTCTACGTACGTTTTGATGGCGCCGCAGAGCCTGATGAGGACGGCAATATTCAGGAATATGATTGGCAGGGCTATTATGACGTTGTAAGAGAGTGTCAGCCCGATGCTGTTATTGCACTTGTTGGCCCCGATGTGCGTTGGTATGGTAACGAGTGGGGTGTGCTCCGTGAAGATGAGTGGAGCGTTGTTCCTAAAAGGCACAGCATTTACAGTGCTTTTGAACGTGCTAAAGATACTTCACGTAAGGCTCGTAAGCGTAATAAAGAATATGAGCTTGATTTAGGCTCGCGTAAGGCAATAAAAAAAGAAACCGAGTTTATCTGGTATCCTTGTGAAGTAAGTATGTCAATCCGTGACAGATGGTATTACCATAAAGAGGATGAATATAGTGCTAAAACAAAGGACAGACTTCATAAATTATATTTGCAGACTGTAGGTAAGAACTGTTGCTTTATGCTTGGTGTTCCGCCTATGAAAAACGGCAAATTCTCAGATATGGAAACACAGATTCTCAAGGCATTCGGTCTTGATATCAAGCGTGCGTATTCGTACAAGGTATCAAAGAATGGTGCCATTGAGGCAAGTAGTACATTGTCTGATAAATATTCTGCAGAAAATCTTCTTGATGATGATGAAGCCCTTACATGGCGCCCTGCAGATAACGATAGTGAGCCTGAAATAACTATTACCTTACCTAAAAAAGATATGTTTGATAAGGTTTGCATTATGGAGAATATTGCAAATGGTCAGCATATTGAGGGCTATGAGGTTTATATTGATGAAGGTACAGGCAAGTTTAAAAAGGTAGGCTCAGGTGGTATTGTAGGCTATAAGCGTATACATAAAATTACACCTTGTGAGGTTGCACGTGTTAAGATTAAAATAACCTCTTATCGTGGCAAGCTTGAGCTTCAGTCTGTTACAATGTATTAATATGAAAAAAATCGCAATATATGGCGGTTCATTTGATCCGCCACATAAGGGGCACAAAGCACTTGCCTTTAACCTTGCTCAAAAATGCGGTGCAGAAAAGGTTGTGGTTATGCCTACTGCAATGTCACCATTTAAAAATAAATCCGGTGCATCAACAGATGACAGACTCAATATGTGCCGTCTGAATTTTTGCGATGATTTATTTGAAGTGAGTGATATTGAAATAAAGCGTGGTGGCAAAAGCTATACTGTGGATACAGTAACTGCTGTTAAGGAGTTGTACCCCGATAGTCAGCTTTACCTTTTTATGGGTGATGATATGCTTTTGTCATTCCACAGGTGGTACGAATACCGCAAAATTATGAGTATGTGTACACTTGTGGCGGCTTGCCGTACTGAAGATATGGCAGAGCTTGACACTATGAAAAGCTATGCACACGATGTACTGTGTGATGATGGTACAGGTGTAATTATTTGCAGCAGTGTGCCTATTGAAATAAGCTCGACTGAAATCCGTAATCAATTAAAATCGGGTGAAGATAGTGAAAAGCTTTTACCTGAGGTTAATGGTTATATAAAATTAAGGGGGTTGTATCGTGAATAGAGATGCAGAGTATACTGAAATTTTGCGAGGCAGGTTGACCGAGCGTAGATTTATACATTCCCTTAACGTGGCAGACTCTGCCCGTGAACTTGCTGAAATTTATGGTTGCGACCCCGATAAAGCATATACCGCAGGTCTTATACACGATTGCTGTAAGGACGAGCCCGCAGGGCTGCAGCTATCGTATATGCTTGGTAATGGTGCAGAGCTTACCGAGTGTGAAATAAATACTGCTAAGCTTTACCATTCCATCTGTGGAAGTGTGTATATACAAAAGGAGTTTGGCATTGATGATGTTGAAATAATAAATGCGGTGCGTTATCACACTACAGGCAGAGCGAATATGTCTGTACTCGAAAAGGTTATTTTTATTGCAGACTTCATAAGTGCCGAGCGTGATTATAACGGTGTTGAAATTATGCGTGAAAAAGCAAAGCGTTCACTTGATGAGGCAATCGTTGAGGGCTTAAGCTTTACTATTAAAGATTTGATTGATGCAGGTCGCATAATTCACCCCGACACCCTGGGTGCGTATAATGATGCGATTGCAAGAGTGGGTAAAGCGTATCCGAACCAGCCTTAAATGGCGCGGTTTCGGCACTTTTGCCCGATTTGCCTTTGAAAGGCGCCGGCCTATCTGCAGTCAAATACGAACAAAATTCCCCGAAACCTCATCCATTTAAGGTCGTAGAATTTTGTGATTTAGTATTTTTCGCTCAGATGAGGCAAAAACGCAGCTAATCCTGACGGATTGGCGAGTATTTTAACGAAATATGAGTGGAAAAGACTATCCCAAAATCTGATTCGGATACGTTTTACCCACTCTAATAAGACGGGAGAGATAAAATGAGTTTGGATATTGTTAAAAAGGTTGTTAAAGCCCTTGATGATAAAAAGGCTAATGATATACAGGTTATGCAGACAGGTGAGCTGACAATAGTTGCAGATTACTTTGTTATTGCAACCGCTAACTCAAGCACACACGTAAGAGCCCTTGCAGACGAGGTTGAATATCAGCTTGACGAAGCAGGTATTACAGCAGACCATATCGAGGGTAGAGCAACAGGCTGGTTATTGCTTGAATATCAGGGCGTTGTTGTTCACATCTTCCTTGAGGAGTCAAGAAACTACTATAATCTTGAAAGACTTTGGGAAGACGCAACAAAAATTGACATTAGTCAATTTTTGAATGATTAATGATGCATATTACATTTAATGAAAGGTGATAGAAATGAAGTATGATTTTTCCGCCGTTGAACAGAAATGGCAGAAGAAGTGGGAGGACGAAGGTGTATTCCACGCACAGGATAATTCTGATAAACCCAAATTCTATGGTCTTGTAGAATTCCCTTACCCCAGCGGTGCAGGTATGCACGTTGGTCACATTAAGGCGTATTCTGGTCTTGAGGTTATCTCACGTAAGAGAAGAATGCAGGGCTACAACGTTCTTTTCCCCATTGGCTTTGATGCTTATGGACTCCCTACTGAAAACTATGCTATTAAAACAGGTATTCATCCCCGTAAGGTTACAGATATGAATATCGAAAGATTCTCATCACAGCTCAAAAAGGTTGGTTTCTCATTTGATTGGGACAGAGTTGTTGATACTACTGAAGAGAATTATTATAAATGGACTCAGTGGATTTTCCTTAAAATGTTTGAAAAGGGTCTTGTTTTCCGTGATAAGACACTTGTTAACTACTGCCCATCTTGTAAGGTTGTACTTTCAAATGAGGATTCACAGGGTGGTAAGTGTGATATCTGCCATAGTGATATTGTGCAGAAATCAAAGGATGTTTGGTATCTTCGTATTACTGAATATGCTGATAAGCTCCTTCAGGGGCTTGATGATGTTGATTATCTTCCCAATATCAAGCTTCAGCAGGTTAACTGGATTGGTAAATCAACAGGTGCTTTCGTTAACTTCAATATTGATGGCACAGACGAGCAGATGAAGATTTATACAACACGACCCGATACACTCTTTGGTGTTACATTTATGGTAATGGCACCCGAGCACCCTCTTATTGACAAGTATGCTGATAAAATCGGCAATATGGCGGATATTGAGGCTTATCGTGCAGAGTGTGCTAAAAAGACCGAGTTTGAAAGAACACAGCTTGTAAAAGAAAAAACAGGTGTTTGCATTGATGGCCTTCAGGCTGTTAACCCTGTTAACGGCAAAAAAATTCCGATTTACATATCAGACTACGTTATGATGGGCTATGGTACAGGTGCTATTATGGCTGTACCTGCACACGACCAGCGTGACTACGAGTTTGCGAAGAAATTCGGTATTGATATTATTGAGGTTATCAAGGGTGGCGACATTTCAGTTGAAGCTTACACAGGTGACGGTGAAATGGTTAACTCTGACTTCCTTAATGGTATGACAAAGAAAGTGGATTCTATTGAAAAAATGGTAGAATTCTTAGGTAGCAAGGGTATTGGTGAAAAGGGCGTTCAGTTTAAAATGAAGGACTGGGCATTCAACCGTCAGAGATATTGGGGTGAGCCTATTCCGATTGTTCATTGTGACAAGTGCGGTATTGTGCCTGTTCCTTATGAAGAGCTTCCTTTAAGACTCCCCGAGGTTGACAACTTCCAGCCAGGTTCAGATGGTGAAAGCCCCTTGGCAAAGATTGACAGCTTTGTTAACTGTACTTGCCCCAAGTGTGGCGCACCTGCAAAGCGTGAAACTGACACAATGCCTCAGTGGGCAGGTTCATCATGGTACTTCTTAAGATATATCGACCCCCACAACGATACAGCCTTTGCTGATAAGGATAAGCTTAGCTATTGGGGTCCTATTGACTGGTACAATGGTGGTATGGAGCACGTAACACGTCACCTTATTTACTCACGCTTCTGGCATAAATTCCTTTATGATATTGGTGAGGTTCCATTTGCAGAGCCTTATAAAAAGAGAACAGCACAGGGTCTTATCCTTGGTCCTGATGGTGAAAAAATGTCTAAATCAAAGGGTAACGTTGTTGACCCTAACGAGGTTGTAGATTCACTTGGTGCAGACGTTCTTCGTACATACGTACTCTTTATGGGTGACTATGAAAAGGCTGCTCCCTGGAGTGAGAGTAGCGTTAAGGGTTGTAAGCGCTTTGTTGACAGAGTATGGAATCTGCTTGATATTGCAGTTGATGGTGAGGGCTATTCAGCAAAGCTTGAGGTACCCTTCCACAAGACAATTAAAAAGGTATCAGAGGATATCGAAAATATGAAGTTTAATACTGCTATTGCAGCACTTATGACACTTCTTAACGATATTTACGATGCAGGCTCACTTACAAAGGGCGAGCTTAAGACATTCGTTAAACTTCTTGACCCATTTGCACCTCACGTTGCAGAGGAAATCTGGGAGGTTCTTGGTGGCGAAGGCCTTCTTGCTGTTGCACAGTGGCCTGAGTTTGACGAAGAAAAAACTGTTGATGCAACAATTGAAGTACCCGTACAGATTTGCGGTAAGCTTCGCGCAACAATCAGTATTGCAAAGGATTCAACTGCAGAGCAGGCTATCGAGGCTGCAAAGGCAGATGAAAAGGTTCAGGAATTCCTTGCAGGTAAGAATATCATTAAGGAAATTTACGTTCCCGGCAAGATTATCAATATCGTTGCAAAATAAGATTTGATGCTCTAAAACACTTGTAGTAAAAACGACTGAATTAGTACAAAAAAAGTTGCTGTGTGGTCTACCTCTCTGTTTGAGAGAGGGGGACCACCTTTTTATTTAGTTGTTGTTTGTATTTTAGTTGTAAGCGGGTGTTTATTTGCGTATGAAAGTAATGCTTGTCGGGTGGTGGAGAGTTTAAAAATGACAATTACTATATGTAACAATAAAGGTTTTTATGAACAATAGTGTTATTGTTTCATATTTTATTCACAATAAAATCTTGATTTACTACCATTGAATCTTACGATTCAAAACACTGCGTGTTGGCAACTCTCCACCATCCGACAAACTTAATATAAAACAGTTAATTGTTCACTCGTTTTCAAGTTTTTTCGAATAATATAATTACATAGAAGACGGTCCCTGCACTCTTGCGGTGCCCAAAGAAATCATCGCGCTGTTCGCTTGTTCGATTTCTTTGACCGCTACGCCAACTCACACTCCCTGCATCGCCCACAGGGCGCGGTCGTATTCCTTGCTCTCAAACAGAGAGGTAGGACCGTCAACAGCTTTAGTGTTTCGTATTTAATATATTGTTTCAATCAATTTATTAAGTTGGTTGTACGCGACAGCAATATAATGTTCGGAAGCGGAGCTTCCCCGAAACATTTTGCAAAGCAAAAATATATCACATTGTATAAGCAATATATCACACGCTTTAGCGTATATCACTCACCGCAAGGTGAATATCACTGCCTTGCCCCCTCTCTCAAACAGAGAGGTAGAACAATCATTTACTCTTATTATTATGTTGACATCAAAGTCGGAAATATGATAAATTATTAAGGTTATTTATTAAGTAAAAATGGGGTGTATATATGACCAAGGATATGACAACGGGTAGTCCTATGAAAAATATAATAAAATTCTGTTTGCCACTTATGTTAGGTAACCTGTTCCAACAATTTTATAATATGGCGGATATTATTATTGTAGGACGTTTTGTTGGTAAGGCAGCCCTCTCTGCCGTTGGCTCTGTAGGTTCCCTCAACTTTTTGGTTATTGGCTCGGTTATTGGGCTTTGTACAGGCTTTTCGGTGCCTATTGCTCAAAGATTTGGTGCACAAGATGAAAAAAATCTGAAAAAATATGTTGCTAATATAATATATTTGTCTTTAACTCTTGGTGTGGTGCTTACTGTAGGTGCGGTTCTTCTTACTAACCCCTTACTGCGATTACTTAACACTCCGGCTGATATTTACAATGATGCATATAATTACATTATAATTATATTTGCAGGTATAGGCGCAACAATGTTCTATAACCTGCTTGCAGCCTTGGTGCGTTCGTTAGGTGACTCGAAAACACCGTTGTACTTTTTAGTGTTTTCTTCAATATTAAATATTGGTATGGATATTCTGCTTATAACAGTATTCGATATGGGTGTACGTGGTGCTGCCGTAGCAACTGTATTTTCACAGTTTGTTTCAGGCTTATTGTGCTTTGGTTACGTTAAACGTAAATTCCCCATATTACATATCACTAAGGATACCCGTAAGCTTGATTTTAGGTATATAGGCAGATTGCTTTCAGATGGTTTACCTATGGCAATACAGTTTTCGGTAACGGCTATCGGCTCTGTAATGCTTCAATCATGCGTTAACGGCTTAGGCGCCGATGCTATTGCTGCTATCACCATAGGTACAAAAACACAGCTAATGATTGTTTTACCCTCCGAAACAATAGGTGCTGCTATGGCAACCTATTGTGGACAGAATCTTGGTGCAGGTAAATATGACCGTATTAAAAAGGGTATAGGCAGGGGAGTTATACTTGCGGCTTGCTATACTGTAATAGGCTTCTGTGTTGCGAATTTGTTAGGTCCGTACATTTCGTTGTTATTCATTGATAAAAGCGAATCAATTGTCATAGGACTTGCCCAGCAGTACATAAATATGGGTAGTTACTTTTATTTCATTCTTTCAATACTCTTTGTTTTCAGAAATTCACTTCAGGGTATGGGCTATAGCGCCGTTGCTATGTTTGCAGCAGTATTTGAGCTTGTTGCAAGGGCGGTTATGGGCTTTGGTTTTGTTAATACGCTTGGCTATGCTGCGGCTTGTGTTGCGAACCCCGTTGCGTGGATTGCTGCAGATATCTTCCTTGTACCGGCATTTTTTGTTATGCTCAGTAAGGTTAAGAAAAAATTACAAAATGTAGGAGTTTCGTAATATTCTCGTTCAAAACCCGTAAAGTTGCGGTTAAAATCACCAAAAGAACGGGCTTTTGATTGTGCAAATGGTAAAAAGATACAAAAACCCTAAAAAAGGGGTTTACATTTTGTGGGTAGTGTGCTATTATGTGGGTGTAGCAAAGGTACGGAACATTCCCGAAAGGGTTTAACGTAACTGGCGCTCATGAAAATGGTATTACGGTGGGGTGAAATACTTACCGGTAATATTAAAAAATTATTTAATTTTTTGAAAGGAGTTCTTTAATATGTTTAAACTTTTAAAGAGCAAAAAGGGTTTCACCCTCGTTGAATTAATGATCGTTGTTGTTATCATGGCTATCCTCGTTGCAGTTGCTGTTCCGATTTTCTCAGCAGTTACAAAGAATGCACGTACAAAGACATGTATCGGTAACCAGAGAGAGATCATCTCTTCAGTTGGTAACTGGCTCATGCTCCAGAGCAAGTCAGATATCGAAGGTTCTTTCACAACAGAAGGTGGTCAGGATGCTCCTAAGTTCGGCACATTTGATCAGGGCTTAACAGCTTATGAGGCAGAAATCAAGGGTCTCTTCAAGACAACACCTGTTTGCCCCGATGAAGCAAACAATATCACAGTTACAATCACAAAAGCTACTGATGCAAATGCAAAAGCTACAGTTAGCACAGCTTGTGACGATGCAGAGCACGTAATTCCTAACGGTAACGCTTGATTCTGATTTAACTTAAAAAATGCTCCCGGAGTAATCCGGGAGTTTTTTTGTGCATTGTGTATGTTTTAAGGGATGATTTAAGTTAATTTATGTGATGATATTTGCGTTAAAAGTATTTACATTTATTTACATTTGTGCTATAATCCTTCACGTGGAAGTTTCGTTTCTTTCACGAATGAATGATTTTTACGGAGATGTTCGATATGTTTAAAGTATTAAAATCAAAAAAAGGCTTTACACTTGTTGAGCTTATGATAGTAGTTGTTATTATGGCTATCCTCGTAGCTGTTGCTGTTCCGATTTTCTCAGCAGTTACAAAGAACGCACGTGCAAAAACATGTATCGGTAACCAACGTGAAATTATATCAGCCCTTGGTAACTGGCTTATGCTTCAGCCAACAGAAAAGGTTGAGGGTGTTTTCTATTCAGAGGGCGGTCAGGATGCCCCTCGTTGGAGTGCTAACCCCACAGTAAAAATCAATGGTGTTGATAAAAATATAAAAGAAGATCTTGATGGTCTTTTTAAAACGGTTCCTGTTTGTCCGGATCCGGATTCAAAAATTCAGATTTCTATTACTCCCGGTGACTCTGTAGATACAAAAGCAACACTTGTTACAGCTTGTACAGGTGTAGATGCAGCAGAACACGTTGTTCCGGTTAATGTCGAATAATAAATAAAACCCAAAAACACACAAAGTTAAAGCCTTTCTGATTTTCAGAAGGGCTTTATTTATGTTTCTATGTTATAAAATATTGCTTTTGTTTTTTTGCTGTGATATAATGTAAATGAAGAAATGGAAGGTGTTTTTATGTTTAAGCTTCTTAAAAATAAAAAAGGCTTTACAGTGCCTGAGATTCTTACTGTTGTTACTGTAATGGCAATACTTACTGTTGTTGCTGTGCCTCTTTTTGGTAACGGTGTAAAAAACGCAAAGGTTAAGGATTGTAAAAATCAGCAAACCGTTATTTCTGCAACCTTTAACGAGGTGCTTACCGGTATGGTGGATAACGGCAGAGCGCAAAAAAAAGTTGATTTCAGCAAGGTGCAGGGTGACCATAAATGCAAATATGGTAGCGAAAAAGTTCCCCATGATGGTGAATCAGGTACAGCTGATGATGCTTACATCGGTAAGGAATGCTTTGTACTTACAAAAGACCAGGCCATTCCGGGTATTGTTGCTTTTACAATAAGTGATATTCGTGGTGGATATCGTGACGTTTATACTTATGGTGCAGATGAAGATGGCTACGATAGAGGTTGTGATGCAGGCTTTTATCTGAAAAAGAAAAAGATGGCAGGCTATAATGATGAAAACGGCACATGGGTTCCTCCGCTTAGATTTTATGAGGTTTTAAGCAACCAGGAAATTCCCATTTGTCCTTTTGCTGATTTTGACAATAATGATGAAAAGGATAATTATTATTACGTAATTTTTGAGGACGGCACAGTTATATGCAACTGTCCCCATTGTAATGAAATAGATTAACAGGTGTTATTATGAAATTAAGTGAAAATTATATTTTAAAAACAGTTGCAGGTACTGCGGTTGTGGTCCCTGTTGGTGATGCAGTAAACGATATTCGTGGAATGATTACCCTTAACGGCCCTGCGGAAACTATTTGGAAATGCCTTGAAAATGGTATGGATTTCGAGGGCATTGTTACTCAGCTTAAAGCAGAGTACGATGCACCCGAGGAAGTTCTTCGTAATGATCTGACAGCGTTTATTGAAAAGTTGAAGGGATACAAAATAGTAGATTGATGCGAAGCCTTGCCTCCCTAACCCTAGGGAGGGGATAGAGGACTTATAATAAGCTTTCTTTAACAATAGAGCTTTAAGCGTATAAAAAGTTACGGTTTGTTTTACCTCTCTGTTTGAGAGAGGGGGACCGCCTTGGACTAATTATATATATACAAACAAAGTCATAAACGAGCAAATAAGCTTATGTAAGAGTAAGGTTTGACGGGCGGTGGAGAGTTTCCAACGCGAAGCGTTTTGAATCGTAAGATTCAACGTTCAACAAAACATCTGAATCAACAAAATGAATATGAAACAAAAACCAATAAACAAGAATCTTGATTTGAAAAATTATGCGGTAAAGCTGCGCAAGAATATGACTGACGAAGAAAAGAAGGTTTGGTATCAGATTTTAAAAGGGCGTGTTCCAAGATTTCATCGACAACAAATAATTGGTAATTACATTGTTGATTTCTATTGTCCGGAATTAAGGTTGGTAATAGAGGTTGATGGCTATCAGCATTTTTTGCCCGATAATGTTGAATATGATAACAAACGAACAGCATATATTGAGGAGCAGGATATATACGTTCTCCGATTTGAAAATACGGCGGTAAATAAGGATATAGAACAAGTGAGGTATATTATAAATACCGTTTGCGATGCGAGAGCAAAGGGGTTTACGATAGTACCCGAATACAGGTGACTTTTGGGATAGGGTGGAATCTGGCGATTCCAGACACTGCGTGTCGGCAACTCTCCACCACCCGATAAGCTTGGTTTAATAAAAAAATAATTACGCGTTTGAAAACAGATAAGAATAGCTACTGTGTTGTAAGGTGGTCCCCCTCTCTCAAACAGAGAGGTAGAACAAACCGCGGTTTTTGTCGTTCTAACCAACATAAGATTAGCCACGGCTGGAACTACCCACCAAACAAGCGTAGCTTGTTATCCAATCCGAAGGATTGGTATGTAATTGCCGTAAGGCGAATGTAATCACGCGTGAGCGTGTATGGTATCACCGCAGATGTATGTAATAAATCCTTCGTATTGATTACATACATAATTTATGAATGCATTCCGTCTTGCGACGGGTTACATACACGACTTCGTCGTGGTTGATATAGTTCTAACTCACAGAAGACTAACCACAGCTGGAACTACCCACCACCACGCCAAAGGCGCGGTCCCCCTCCCTTGGGAAAGGGAGGTAAGGC
>JAZQRX010000022.1:0-45296 GCA_045629785.1 Acutalibacteraceae bacterium
GGAACAATCTTGAAGCCCTTGTAAAGAAGATTCTTCTCATAAATCTTTTTAAGTGCCCACCACTCTGACTCAATAAACTCATTGTGGTATGTTACGTATGGGTCATCCATATCTGCCCAGAAACCAACTGTACGTGAAAAATCCTCCCACATACCTTTGTACTTCCAAACACTTTCTTTACAATGACCGATAAAGGGGTCAAGACCATATTCTTCAATCTGCTCTTTACCATCAAGGCCAAGAAGCTTTTCAACCTCAAGCTCAACAGGTAGACCGTGTGTATCCCAACCAGCCTTACGGGGTACCATACAGCCCTTCATTGTGCGATAACGGGGAATCATATCCTTAATAACACGTGTAAGCACGTGGCCGATATGAGGCTTGCCGTTTGCTGTGGGAGGACCATCATAGAACACATAAGGTGTGCCGTCTTTTCTGTCCTCAATGCTCTTTTCAAATATTTTTTCGTCGCGCCAGAATTTTTCAATCTGTTTTTCCTGCTCGACAAAGTTAACATTTGGGGAAATAGGATCGTACATTGACTTTTACCTCCAAAATTATACTTTTAATTATAAATTTAAAATTTAAAATTCAAAATTATTGGGAAGCTCCGCTTCCGAACATTTTATAGTTTATCTTCTATCCACAAGAAGATAAAAGGGTACTGGAACTACCCACCACCAAAAGCACTGCTTTTGGTTCCCCTCCCTTGGGAAAGGGAGGCAAGGCTTCGCTCATTTTAGTTTGTTGTTTGCGATAGCGTTATAATTACGGCGTAGCCCCGAAACATTTTGCGCAGCAAAATATATCGTATTGCTTTAGCAATATATCGTATGCGTCAGCATATATCACAAATCCGCGAGGATTTATATCGCACCTTGCGTAGCAAGGTATAAAAAAACTTTGCCCCGTAATACGGGACAAAGACCTACTTTGCTAACCACCCTTATTACAAGCGTACTGTCATACGCCGCCCCTGTAACGGTGGGCACCGGAGAGGCCTACTGCAGTTCAGCCCTCTGCTCGGGAGTGATGTTCGACTTCTGCACGTCATACCGGGCTTACACCGTCCCCGACTCGCTTTAAATCTGTTGCAGAGCTACTGTCTCCGTCAATGCATTTCATACGGATGCTATAATAACACGAAAACACAAATATTGCAAGTGTTTTATAATTTTTGTATTTATATATATCATAAATACCCTTTTTTATAACTTTTGTCTTTACATACAGGGGATTTTTGGATATAATAGTTATTTGTAAAAATATGCAACAAACCATTTTGAGAAAGGAATATATATATGCTTCAGTTTGAAGAATTACGACTTGAGCTTAACTCCTACGAAGATAAGCTTACTGACCTTGCAGAGGCACTTGGTCTTAAAAAGATGATCGAAGAGGTTGAGGAGTTAGAGGCAGAAAGTGCAAAAGACGGTTTCTGGGATGATATTCAGCGTTCACAGAAGCTTACACAGCACATGGCTTCACTTAAAAACAAAATCAAGGCTTACGATGACCTTAAGGCTTCATTTGAAGATACACTTACACTTATTGACCTTGCAAACGAGGAAGAGGATGAAAGCCTTTTCGACGAATGTCGCGAGAGTGTAGATGCTTTTATCAAAGACCTTGATGCTATGACACTTTCAACACTTCTTACAGGTGAATATGACAAAAACAACGCTATCCTTACATTCCACGCAGGTGCAGGCGGAACAGAGGCTCAGGACTGGGCACAGATGCTTTTCCGTATGTACAACCGTTGGGGTGAGCGTCACGGCTTCAAGGTTTCAACACTTGACTACCTTGATGGTGATGAGGCAGGTCTTAAGTCTGCAGTTATACTTATTGAGGGTGAAAATGCTTACGGCTATATGAAGAGTGAAAGCGGTATCCACCGCCTTGTTCGTGTATCACCCTTTGATGCATCAGGCAGACGTCACACTTCGTTCGCTTCACTTGAGGTTTTGCCCGAAATTGATGACAGCATTGAGATTGAAATTGCACCCGAGGACATCAAAATGGACGTTTATCGTTCATCAGGTGCAGGCGGACAGAAGGTTAACAAAACATCATCTGCAGTTCGTCTTACACATATACCCACAGGTATTGTTTGCTCTTGTCAGGTTGAGCGTAGCCAGCATCAGAACCGTGAGGTTGCTATGCGTATGCTTAAATCAAAGCTTATCGAAATCAAAGAACGTGAGCACCTTGACAAAATCAGCGATATCAAGGGCGTACAAAAGGAAATTGCCTGGGGTAGCCAGATTCGTTCATACGTATTTATGCCCTACACCCTTGCAAAGGACCACAGAACAAGCTTTGAAAACGGTAACATCAATGCGGTTATGGATGGTGACATTGACGGCTTCATTAATGCTTACCTTAAAATGCAGGCAAACCAGGAATAATTATGGATATTAAAGCAGAATCACTTAAAAAGCACTATGAATGGAACGGCAAAATTGAGGTTGTAACACGTTGCCCCATTGAAACTCGTGAGGATATGTCACTTGCATACACCCCCGGTGTTGCAGAGGCTTGCCTTGAAATCCAAAAAGATGTCAGCAAGTCATTTGAGCTTACCCGCAGAAATAATCTTGTGGCAGTCATAACAGACGGCACAGCAGTCCTTGGGCTTGGTGATATCGGCCCCGAGGCAGGTATGCCTGTTATGGAGGGTAAATGTGCGCTTTTCAAGGCATTTGCAGATGTAGACGCTTTCCCCCTTTGCATAAAGTCAAAGGATGTTGACGAAATAGTACGCACAATTCATCTGCTTTCGGGTAGCTTTGGCGGTATAAACCTTGAGGATATTGCCGCACCAAGGTGCTTTGAAATCGAAAAGAAATTAAAAGAAATTTGCGATATACCAATCTTTCACGATGACCAGCACGGCACAGCAGTAGTTGTGCTTGCAGGTGTAATCAATGCACTTCGTGTTGTGGGCAAATCAATTGACAATGTTAAAATAGTTGTCAATGGTCTTGGTGCAGCAGGTACAGCAATATCAAAAATGCTTATTGCCGCAGGTGCTAAAAATATGGTGCTTGTTGACAGACGTGGTATCATTGACGAAAATGATGACCTTTTAGGTGAAGAAAGACAAGGCCTTGCAAAAATAACAAACCCCGAAAACCTTACGGGTGATTTAAGCGTTGCAATTAAAGGCGCTGACGTTTTTGTTGGCGTTTCTGCACCTAATGTCGTATCGAAGGATATGATACGCTCTATGAACAATGATGCCGTTGTTTTTGCTATGGCAAACCCCACCCCCGAAATTATGCCTGACCTGGCTAAAGAGGCAGGTGCAAGGGTTGTAGGTACAGGCAGGTCTGACTTCCCAAATCAGATAAACAACGTGCTTGTTTTCCCCGGTATATTCCGCGGTGCTCTTGATTGTGGCGCAAAGGCCATTACAGAGGAAATGAAGCTTGCCGCTGCATACGCTCTGGCAAACCATATCCCCGAAAATGAGCTTAACGAAGAAAACATAATCCCCTCTGCACTTGACAGAAGCGTTGCCTTTGAAATTGCAGAAGCGGTAAAAAAAGCCGCTATCGAAAGCGGCAACGTAAGATGATTTGTAAAAATCAAGCCCCCGGAAGATTTCATCTTCCGAGGGCTATTTTATTTAGTACTTGAAGCCTGAATACTGAGCATTGAAAACAACGTTGTAGTCGATATCAATGTTACCCAAACCGGGAGCATACATATCAAGAGTTGCCTTACAAGGACCGCTGTGTACCATGCTTACGAACTTACCATCAGGTGTAATCTCTGATGTGATTGTATATGCTGTATATGTAGCTGAACCTGTTGATTTTGTGATGCTTTCGCCATCCTTCATAGCATCAGCCATAGCTACCATATCAACGTATGTAGGAGCACACTTTGTAATGGGGTTGTTGCCACCCTCTGCAGGGTTCTTTGTATCAACAAATACAACCTTAACTAAATAGTTATTACCCTTTTTAGTGCAGGTAGCACTCTTAACCTGATTGTAAGCAACTGTATTCTCCGGGAAGCAATATTTTGCATCGTATGAACCCTTACCAACGACTACGGACTGAGTCTCGCTGAAAAGCTTTGTGAACTCGTTCTTCAATGCAGCATCAAGTGCATCATCACCTGAATCTACTTTTAAGTTGCTGAGCTTCTGCCATGTTTTAAGTGTATAACCTGCAGCGCCATTATTTTTAATCATACCAACTGCATTTTTGTAGAAGTTGTATGTAACTGCCTTATTCCATGTACCGTTAAGGGGCAAAAATCTGAGAACAAGACCATTTGCATTATAATTACTGTAAATACCGCCAGAAATTGCTCTTACGGTATATCTGTAATACTGGCCGGCAATTACAGAAGTATCTTTGTAATTATTAACTGATGAAGCCTTTACTGTAGCAATAAGCTTATAGCCTTCGCCTGAACCGCGACGGTAGATGTTATATTTATCAGCACCGCCAACAAGCTGCCATTTAACATAAATACCATCTGCACCATTTGCAATACCAAGGAGCTTAGGAGTCTGAACAACCTTGAGCACCTTGCCGTTTGCATCATAGCCACTCTGTGTTGAGCCATGAACAGCCTTTACAACGTATTTATAATATTTGCCGCTTGCTGCCTTAGTATCTGTAAAGCTTGTTGTTGTAACTGTACCAAGGTATGTAAAGTATGTTGCACCACCAACACGGCTATATACGCGGTAGCCTGTTGCACCCTCTACAGCATTCCACTTGATAACAACACCGTCTACACCATTAGTTGCGCTGATGAGCTTGGGTGCCTGAACTGCTTTAACAAGGGGACCATTTACATCTAAAACGCCTACGTAAACACCACATTTTGCAACAACTGCATATTTGTAATATACACCTGTTTTTACACTTGAATCCACATAAGACTGTGCTTTAACGCCATCTTTGATAAGCTTGTAATCGGCCTCACCTGCAGCACGTGCATAAACATCATAAGTGAGAGCACCTGTAACTGCAGACCATGTAACGTTAACACCGTTAATATCGTTTAACGCCTTTACAGTTGCAGGAGCAACTAAATACTTTGTAAGAACATCATCAGAAGGAGTCTGCTCAACCCCATCCTTTACAGCAACAACATGATATTTGTAATATGTATTGTTCTTAACAGTAGCATCTGTGTAAGCAGTCTCTGCTACGTCTGCGAGTTCAACTGCAGTAGCCGCACCTACATCAAGTCGATAAACCTTATATGAATCAGCCTCGCCGTCACACTCCCAGGTAAGAGCAACACCATCTGTTGCTGCTTTAACTGTAAGTACAGTTTTATAGGTTGGTTCAACAGTTTCAAAAACCGCTTTCAACTCGTCAGTGATTTCAATATCGAACACATCTTCTTCAATTGCGTTAACGGGAACACAAGCAAAAACGCTCATTATAATTAACGAACTGAGAAGTACACTAAGGAATTTTTTCATAAAAACTCTCCCTTTCTCTTTAGTAATACAATAATACCACAAAATGGTATATTTTTAATAGATAAAAAATACACAAATCAATATCTTTTATATTATTCAACTTAAACAAAAGCATTGTCGGAACAAGGCCGACAATGCTTAATTTGTTTTATTGATGTTCACCTACTGTTACTGTCATAAGTGAAATAAGGTGGTAACCGTTATCAGTTTTTTGCAGGGTAATATCTGCATATTTATCGGGATCGGCAGCACCAATTGAGCCATCGGGCTGAATTTCAACGTTGCCTGTACCCACGTAACCAACACGTAGCTGAATAACGCCACCTGATTTTTCAACAGACTCTATACGCACCGCAAAGGGTGGTGTTGCACCTGAAAGAGGCACGTAATAAACTGCGCTATTCTGGTCATAGTCAAACTGATAGCCATAGCCCACAACTGTACCATGGAGTATGGGGTTTTCTGTACCAAACATTTTATTGTAATGTGCCTCAACGTCAGCAGCAGGCACTGCAAGACCTTTTTCGCTTACCTCATACTGCCCTGTTTTAACACCATCACTAAGCAAATCACAAATTGCAATATTACGCAAGTCATCTTTATTAGCCTTTGTAATGTCGCTGAATGGTTCCGGGTCGACACCAACAACCCACATAAGGAAATCGGCATACTCTGCATACTCGGCATTTATTTCAGCCTCGGTATTAACGGCACCAACTACCTTTTCAACAATAGCTACCACACCTACTATTGCAAGGGCAAGCACTAAAACACCTGCAATAAATGGGGCTTTTTTCTTTTTTTCTTTCTTTTGTTGTACAGTAATAATTTCATCCATAATAATTACCTGCTGTATTTTTTTCTGTTACGCTCGGTGCGTCTTTCGATAGCCTCACGACGTGCTTTTTCTTTTTGCCTTTTCTTTTTCTCAGCCTCTTTCTGACGGAGAATAAGGTTAATTCTGAAAACAACAATTGTACCGCCTATAACCTGCACAATATCACAGCCTGTAGCCTCGGCAATTTTTGTTGCCAATTCCTTAGGGCTTTCGGGAGCGGTTTCAAGGTGCACCTTGATTTTAAAAAGCTCACGGGTGTTGAAGGTATCTTCAAGCTGTGCAACAACTGCATCTGTCACACCCTCTTTACCGATTTGAAAAATCGGGTCAAGTCCGTTTGCCTCAGCACGAAGTTTTGCTCTTTCTTTACTTGTCATAATTCTACTCCAATAACATTTTACTCTTTAGACCAGGTTGTACCCTCTCTTGTATCAAGGAGCTTTATGCCCTTTTCGAGAAGCTCGTTTCTGATTCTGTCTGCCTCGGCAAAGTTTTTCTCTTTCTTTGCGGCAGCTCTGAGAGCAATCTGCTCTTCTACATATATTGTAAGCTCATCCTTCTCGCCCTGTGGCTCTTCACTCTGCTCTGTGAGCTTCTTTGCACCCTCTACAAGGTCAAGTGAAAGCACACGATCAAAATCATTGAGAAGATAAAGCTTTGTTTTGTCGTTTGTTTTTTCTTTAAGCACATCATAAACCGCTGTAATTGCAAGTGATGTGTTGATATCGTTATCAAGTGCAGCCTTGAATGAAGCAGTAAGCTTTTCTACCGCTGCATTATCAAGCTCCTCTGCGGGGTCATCCTTAAGTGTTGCAATCTTTTTAAGAAGCTTTTCGTAAGCAGTTGCAGCACCATCAAGATTTTCATATGAGAAAACAAGCTGTTTTCTGTAATGTGACTGTAAGCAGAAGAATCTGTAAGCCAAAGGATTGTAGCCCTTTTCTTCAAGGAGTGAAACAGTAAGGAATTCACCCTTTGATTTGCTCATTTTACCTGAGTTTGTGTTAAGGTGAAGCACGTGGAACCAGAAGTTACACCACTTGTGACCGATGAATGCCTCGCTCTGTGCAATTTCATTTGTATGGTGTGGGAATGCATTATCAATACCGCCACAATGAATATCAAGGTGCTCACCAAGGTGCTTAAGGCTGATTGCTGAACACTCAATATGCCAACCGGGGTAGCCTACACCCCAGGGTGAATCCCATTTAAGAGCCTGCTCTTCAAACTTTGATTTTGTAAACCAAAGAACGAAGTCATTTTTATTGCGCTTGTTTGTGTCTTCCTCAACACCGTCACGCACACCAACCATAAGCTCATCGCTGTCGTGCTTATTAAAAACGTAATACTCATCAAGCTTTGATGTATCAAAGTAAACGTTACCGCCTGCAATATAAGCATAGCCCTTTTCAATAAGACCCTGTACCATAGCTATAAATTCATCGATACAGTTTGTTGCAGGTTCAACAACATCAGGCTTTTTGATATTAAGCTTTACACAGTCTGCAAAAAAAGCATCTGTGTAAAACCTTGCAATATCCATAACAGTTTTATTTTCACGCTTGGCACCCTTTACCATTTTATCCTCGCCTGTATCAGCGTCACTTGAAAGGTGGCCAACGTCTGTGATATTCATAACACGCTTAACATCGTAACCGCTGTAACGAAGGTGCTTTTCAAGCACATCCTCCATAATATAGCTACGAAGGTTACCGATGTGTGCAAAGTGATAAACAGTAGGGCCGCAGGTGTACATATTAACCTTGCCGGGTACTATTTCTTTAAAATCTTCTTTTTTACGGGTAAGTGAATTATAAAGTTTCATATATCCTCCACGTTATTTTGAAAAATCTATAAGCTTAACAGATTGTTTTACATAAATAATGCCTGATATTACGCAAAGCACCGCAGTTACCCAAAGCAAGCCGTTTGAAACCGCTGAAAGCGGAAAGCTTTCGCCAAGAATACCAACCGCATTAAGCTCTGCAAGGAGCATAATCAAAATCGAAAATGTCATCTGCGATATGGTTTTAAGCTTACCGTAAATATTGGCAGGAATAACCACACCCTGCGCCGTTGCTACAAGCCTGAATGAGGTTATTGTAAACTCCCTTAACAATACTATCATAATTATCCAGATATTGCAAAGGTTAAACTGCATAAATGCAAGTAAAGCCGCAGTTGTAAGTATTTTATCTGCAACAGGGTCTGCAAGCTGACCAAAAACAGTTACAATATTATTCTTTCTTGCAATTTTGCCATCAAGAAAATCTGTAATGGCACCAAGAGAAAAGGCAATAAGCCCAAAAATGAAATGATGCTTCATTTCACTGAGTATTAAAGCAAGAAAAACAGGTGTGATAATAATTCTGATAATTGTCAGCTGATTTGGTAAATTCGCTTTTTTCATACTGCTTCACCGATAAGACCGTATTCGTTCTTGTCAAAAATTTCAACAGGAACAATATCGCCATCATCAATTCTGTAGCCTGATGTAAGAATAACGTTATTATCTATATCAGGCGCATCCATATATGTTCTGCCGTAATAGCTGTCAGTATAAGGGTCATAGCCCTCAACAAGCACATCAAAGGTTTTGCCCATACATTCATCCAGCTTATTATCTGCAATAGTATATTGCTGAGTCATAATAGCCTCGGCACGCTCTGCCGCAACCTCAGGATCAACCTGATTATCAAAATCATATGCCGGTGTGCCCTCTTCACGAGAGTATGCAAAGCAGCCTACTCTGTCAAGCTGAGCCTCATTTACAAACTCGCTGAGTGTTGTGAAAGCATCTTTACTCTCACCGGGGAAGCCTGTAATAAACGTTGTTCTGATTACAATATCAGGGATTTTGTTGCGGAGCTTGTTAACAAGGGCAAGAAGGCTTTCTTTATCACCCTTACGGTTCATGAGCTTAAGAACCTCGCCATCTGCGTGCTGCATAGGAATATCAATGTAATTACAAACCTTTTCATTACGTGCAATTGCATCAATAAGCGCATCTGTCACCCTGTCGGGGTAGCAATATAAAAGACGAATCCACGCAAGACCTTCGATTTTATTAAGCTCATCAAGAAGGTCAGGTAATCTGCTTTCACCATAAAGGTCTTCGCCGTATTTTGTTGTATCCTGTGCAACAAGAATAAGCTCCTTAACACCTTTTTCACAAAGCATTTTTGCTTCGTCAATTACATCCTCAAACTGACGGCTTCTGAAATCACCGCGTATTGAAGGAATTGCACAATATGAGCAACGATTACTACAGCCCTCGGCAATTTTAAGGTATGCCGTATATTCGGGTGTTGTGAGAATTCTGCCACCATCAAGGGGAAGATTTTCTTTATCAGGGAATGATGATACGGGCTCTAATGCCTCATAAAGGCTGTCACAAATGCTGACAATATCAACATTTGCACCTAAACCAATAACACCGTCAACCTCGGGTATTTCAGCAAAAATTTCATCAGCATAACGCTCTGCAAGACAGCCCGTAACAAGAATTTTTTCAATAATGCCGTCCTCTTTAAGGTCCGCCATTTCAAGAATTGTGTCAATAGCCTCTCTTTTGGCATCCTCAATAAAACCACAGGTATTTACAATAACAATTTCTGCCTGGTCTGTTTCGTTAACAAGCAAGTAATCTGCATCAACAAGTTTTTTGAGCATAATCTCGGCATCTATCTGATTTTTGGGGCAACCAAGACTAATCATACCAACTTTTTTTGACATAATTTCACCTCATAATTACTGTAATGGTGGTAAATCTACACCAACTTCTTCAAATGCTGATTTTATATCCCTGAAGGAGTACCCCATTCGAACAAAACGATTAATAATTCGTTTGACTTCTTTAGGGGAATCAAGATTTTTTTCATATTTTGTCCTTAACATATCTATAATACGCTGAATTGGCTCGTTGTCAAGAGTTTTAAGCGTATTATCTATAATTTCGGTGTCTACGCCCTTAAGCCTGAGCTCGTATGACACCCTTTTTATATCATATTTTTTTGTTTCAAAAAGATGCCTTGCATATTGACGGCAAAAAGCCTCGTCATCAATGTAGCCGTAATGCTCCATTTTTGCTATAGCACGCTCTGAGGACTCTGCCCCATATTTTAGCTTAAGCTTATTAAAAAGCTCTTTTCGTGAGTATGCACGCATTGAAAGATATGTAATACCTTTCTCATAAGCAGAGCGAAAGCCTGCCTCCTCTTTCAAGGAAGCAAGCTCGTCATCTGAAATTTCCTGACCCTCGCTATACCCTGCGTGATACCAGAAATCATCATACAGGGTAAGGGTGTATTCACCATCAATATAAATATGAACCTTATTGCCGTTGCCCGGCTTTGAAGTTATTTTCATTATTCGTCGTCATCAACAGCAATATCTATTTTTGCTCTTGCCTTTTCTTTAGTAACCGGCTCTGCAGCAGGTGCAGGAGCGGTCTCTCTGCGGAAAACGGGGTTACGTGCAGAAATAAGGTTATTTATACCCTCACGCACCTTTGCCTCGATTTCAGCACAGAATTCAGGTGTTTCACGAAGATATTCCTTAACGTTGTCACGACCCTGACCAAGACGCTCTTCACCATAGTAAAACCAAGCGCCACTTTTACGCACAACATCCATTTTAACCGCAAGGTCGAGGATTTCACCGTATTTTGAAATACCCACACCATACATAATATCAAACTCAGCCTCTTTAAAGGGTGGTGCAACCTTGTTCTTAACAATTTTTGCACGTGTACGTGAGCCGATAAACTCGTTACCCGGGCCCTTGAGCTGCTCAACCCTGCGAACATCAATACGGATTGTTGAGTAGAACTTAAGCGCACGGCCACCTGTTGTAACCTCAGGATTACCGTAAATAACGCCAACCTTTTCACGAAGCTGGTTAATAAATATAACCATTGTATTTGATTTTGAAATAGCACCTGTAAGCTTTCTTAATGCCTGTGACATAAGACGAGCATGAAGACCCACGTGAGAGTCACCCATTTCACCCTCAATCTCTGCCTTGGGAACAAGTGCTGCAACTGAGTCAACAACAATAACGTCAAGGGCACCTGAACGTGCAAGATACTCAGCTATTTCAAGGGCCTGCTCACCATTATCGGGCTGTGAAACAAGGAGTGAATCAATATCAACACCAAGTGCAGATGCATAAACAGGGTCAAGAGCGTGTTCAGCGTCAATAAATGCAGCCTCGCCACCCTTTTTTTGTGCTTCTGCCACAACGTGAAGCGCAAGGGTAGTTTTACCTGAGCTTTCAGGACCATAAATCTCGATAATTCTGCCCTTGGGAAGTCCGCCGATACCTGTTGCCGCATCAAGAGCAATTGAGCCTGTGGGGATAGCCTCCACATTCATACCTGCATTTTCGCCAAGGCGCATTATCGCACCCTTACCAAAATTCTTTTCTATCTGTGAGAGCGCTGTTTCAAGCGCTTTGCTTTTTTCGTTTCTGTCTGCCATTTTTATACCCCTTTCAAAGTGTACAAATGTTCGGTTCGACTTGTATTATATATGATAAGTTTAAAAAAATCAAGCAATTTTGAAAAAAATATTTAAAATATTGCCACAGAATATGTAAAAGTTCATAAAATACGCGATTTTATAAAAAAAATACTTGCATTTGCATTCAAAAGGTGATATTATACGTTCGTTGTCTTATGTTTAGACGTATTATCAGATTTTTTGAAGGAGGTGCAGCTCAATGGCAAAATGCGAATTTTGTAACAAAGAGGTTGCTTTCGGCATCAAGGTTTCTCACTCACACAGACGTTCAAACAGAACATGGAAGCCCAATGTAAAGAGAGTTAAGGCAATCGTAAACGGCTCTCCCAAGAGAGTATATGCTTGCACACGCTGCTTGCGCTCCGGTAAGGTTACCCGCGCTATCTAATGCAAACTCAATTTAAAGCAATGTAGCCCCGAAGGTTTTCTTCGGGGCTTTGCTTTATTTTACAAAAGTTGTCGTTAAATTTGTATAAACATTCCAATTGCATTTTTTTATTATGTAATATATAATAAAATTAGTATATTATCGGATTATGGCGCAAATTCTTTTAAAGGATGTGACTTTTTTTGAAAAGAAATAAAATAATAGCCTTTGCACTTTCCGTTATAGTTTGTGCTTTATGCATAAGCACACCCTTTTCAACAGTTGCAATTAACTCTGAAGGTGAGGACGTTCATCAGGCACTTGCTGATTCGGCTGTGCTTGTTGCTGAAGGTGACCTTGAATATGACCTTATACCCGAGGACAATCCTAACAGAGCCTACCTAAAAGGCTATAAAGGTAACGAAACCAGGATAATCCTGCCCGAAACCTTAGGCGGATACCCCCTTACAAGCTTTACTACAACAGCCTTCAAGGCTAAACATATTGAGTATATCAGATTCCCTTCATCAGCAACATCTTTAAACGCAAAGATGTTTATGGACTCATCATCACTCAAATACATTGATGTTGATGCAAAAAACCCAACCCTTATAAGCGTTGACGGTGTAGTTTATGATAAGGCTATGACAACCATATATGCCTTCCCCAATGGTGTAGGCGGTTCATACACAATACCCGATACAGTTAAAAAAATTGGTCAGTATGCTTTTTATCAATGTGCATTTATTACCGAGGTAATTATGCCAAACTCTGTTGAAAGCATTTACAGAGAGGCATTTGCCCATTGTCAAAACCTTGCAAACGTAAGAATGAGCGATAACCTTAAAGGCATTGATGATCTTGCATTTTCATACTGCGACGAATTAAGAGCACTTAATCTGCCATATTCACTCACATATATCGGTACTGATGCCTTTCTTGGCTATATTTCATCAAACCGTGACAGAAAGGTATATCACCTGACAGATGGTCTTTACTATGTTCAAGGCTCTTATGCAGATGAATATATTAAAAATATGCACCTACCCAATGAGGTAAAGCACCTTGTTGACCGTAAGATTACAGATTACAAAACAGGCGTTACAATTATTGACCCTTCAAAAAAGCTTCCGCAGTCAAGCAAGCTTAATTTAACAGTAACCGAAGTACCTGCAGCAGCATACGAAGGTATGTTACCCGGTACCTTCAGCAGAGTTTTCTGTTATGATATTTCATTCACAAACGATGGTTATGAAATACCCCTTGATGAAAGCGTTATTATCAGATTTGATAATCTGCCTGATGATATCATACCCTCAGGCACACGCGTTTTCCGTATCGAAAACAACAATTTATCAGAGTATAACCGTACACCTCACGCACCATTTGTTGGTGCCTCAACAAAAGATTTCGGCACCTTTGTTATCGGCACAAGCGAGGATTTCTCATTAAAGGGTGACATAAATGGTGATAAAGTTATATCATCATACGATGCTATGTTTACACTTTACCTTGCAGCAGAGTTAGTTACTGTTACACCCGCACAGAAAAATGCAGCAGATTATGACAATGACGGCAAGATTACAACAGATGACGCTACACTTATACTTCGCAAAGCCGCTGATTTAATATAAGATAAATACATTCAAATTAATTTATTACACACGGAGGTATTTAGTTATGATAGGTTTAGGTAAATACAAGGTAAACATCAACAATATGTTCTTTAAGGGTGAAGCAATTTTTGAATTAAAGGACAACAACGGCAAATACGATATCGAAATTGAGCTTGAAGATAAGGATATTGATATGCCTGATATTGATATTGTTGATACAGAGGAAGACGACAACACACTCACAGCAAAAGCAACAAGCCCCGAATTCCCCGGCAAGGCAGTTGATATCTGCCTCACTTTTGAAGATGACAAATGCAACGGCTTCCTTAAAATCCCCTTTGTGGGCAAGGTTAAAATCAAGGATGCTGTAAAAATAGGCTAAAAAAATTATCCGTTCCGAAATATCGGAACGGATTTTTATTTTTGGTCTGATAGCCCTACGATATAATCAAGGCTGGTTTTATAAAGCTCTGCAAGCTTAACAGCAAATTCGAGAGGAAGCTGTCGTTCCCCTCTCTCATATTTGGAATAAAGTGACTGGTCACACATTAAATAAGCTGCAACATATTTCTGTGTAAAGTCATTATCCTCACGTAAATCGCGTATTCTTAAATTCATATTATCACCGAAACCAATATACTACAGGACAATTTGTCCTATTGCCTTTTAGGACTAATAGTCCTATTATGTATATGGTGATGTTATGAATTACAAGAAAATGTACCACGAATTATTTAATGCAACAGAAAAAGCCGTTAACATACTTATTGAAGCACAACAAAAGTGCGAAGATATTTATGTTGATGAATTCAACTGCGATATTGTGGAGCTTTTCGAAGAAAAAGAAACCCATTCCGACGATTAAGTTGGAATGGATTTATTTTTTATGTAATGTAATTTTTATACAGTACCGCTCTTCTCGTTGTAATAAACTACAGAGCCACTATCAACAGAGCGTGTAAGCCAAGTGTTACCGCCGATAACGCAGTTATCCCCGATTTTTGTGTTGCCACCAAGAATAGTTGCATTGGCATAAATAACAACGTTGTTGCCAATATCGGGATGGCGCTTGATATCCTTAACGGGGTTACCGTTTTCATCAAGCTCAAAGCTTTTTGCACCAAGGGTAACACCCTGATAAATTTTCACTCTGTCACCGATTGTTGTTGTTTCACCAATAACAATACCTGTGCCGTGGTCTATGCAGAAATATTCACCGATGGTAGCACCTGCGTGGATATCAACACCTGTTTTTTCGTGGGCAAACTCCGTCATAATACGGGGAATAAGCGGAACCTTAAGGGTATATAAAACGTGGGCTATGCGGTAAATTGAGATTGCATAAAAGCCGGGGTAACAAATAAGCACCTCTTCGTGGCATTTTGCTGCAGGGTCGCCCTCATAAATAGCCTCGATATCCTTAAGCAGAAGTGTTTTCACCATTGGTAGCTGACTTATAAATTCATCACAGATTTTTTCGGCAGAGCAGGTCATTGATGTCATATTAAATTCACAAGCACCCTTAATCTGCTCTGCGAGGCGGTTATAGATGTTAAGCAAAAGCTCGGTCTGTGAAAGCACGTTTTCGCTACCCTCACTGTGCTTGAAATAATTAGGGAACAGTAATGACTGTAAATCCTTGATTACCTTTATAACCTCTTTACGATTTGGTATACGCTGTCTGTCACAGTCCTTTTTCAGAAAGCTGTTTTCACTTATACCCTCAAGGCTTTTTACCGTACCTGTAATAAGCTCCATTGATTCAAGAAAATTTTCCATAATTTATTCACCTTGCTCTGCAAAAAGTTTTGTTGACAAATATCTTTCACCTGTGTCAGTAAATAATGTCACTATTGTTTTGCCTTTATTTTCAGGTCTTTTGGCAAGTGTTACAGCACCACAAAGGGCGGCACCTGCCGAAATACCTACTGCGACACCCTCTTTTTGTGCAACCATTCGGGAGTAGCGGTATGCATCCTCGTCTGACACATCAACAACCTCGTCAATTACGGCTCTGTCAAGGTTGTCCGGCACAAAGTTGGCACCGATACCCTGTATGCCGTGAGCCCCTGCTGTGCCTTGTGTAAGAAGCGGTGACTTCAAAGGCTCAACACCCACGATTTTTATATCGGGATTTTTTTCTTTTAAAAATCTGCCCACACCTGAAATTGTACCGCCTGTACCGATACCTGCAACGAAGATATCGACCTTACTGTCGGTATCCATCCATATTTCGGGGCCTGTTGTTTCATAATGTGAATCGGGGTTTGAGGGGTTATCAAACTGTGCCGGTATAAATGCACCCTCTGTTTCAGATGCAAGGCGGTTGGCTTCATCAATACAGCCCTTCATACCGAGAGCACCGGGTGTAAGTATAACGTCAGCGCCATAGGCTTTTGTAAGCTTTACCCTTTCCTCACTTGCGGTGTCGGGCATAATTATAACAACCTTGTAGCCCATAGCACCACCCATAGCCGCAAGGCCGATACCCGTGTTGCCGCTGGTGGGCTCAATTATTACAGAGCCTTTTTTAAGAAGCCCCTTTTCTTCGGCATCAAGAATCATCTTAAGGGCAGGTCTGTCCTTTGCACTACCTGTGGGGTTAAAGCACTCAAGCTTTGCGAGTAAATCTGCACACAAGCACTCTGACTTGGTAATATTGGCAAGTCGCATAAGGGGTGTGTTACCTACAAGCTGATTTATATTTTCATATATTTTCATAATTATCGCGTCCTTTGTGCCATTTTAACACAAACAAAATTCCTTTACAAGTGATAATTATTGCCCTAAAAGGATATATTTATACTAAAAAAATTATATTTATAAATTATTCACACTTTCACTCCATATAGTGACAATTATCGACACAGTAAATGTGTATAATGTAATCACAGGGCACATAAAGTCGCTTTGTGTCCGCTTCATAAAAAATACTTAAAAAGGAGAATCACTCATGAGAAGCATCAGACAAACCATTTTGAGCATTAAAATTGAATATCATTTCAAGAGAGTCAAAACTCTTGGAAGGCGCATTAAGAAAACAAGCCCAGAAAATGAAAGGCTGTTTTCAACAATAAACTACCACAGATATATGGCAGAAAAAGCCATTATAGAATATGAGATTGCCGAGGGGCTGCGAAACAGCCACGGAATATGGACAGGGCTACACCCTCAGCACTGACAAAACAAAATGGCTGTAAAAACTCTTTCAGATTTTTACAGCCATTTTTTATACATTAAATTCAAATATGCTTAATCAAAAGCAACTTTTAGTTTATGCGCTTTTTATTTACCAAGACGTACCAAATACAGGTTTATGGCCCTTAGAAATTATTTTAATACGATATATACATTTTTTGACAAATACGTACTATTGTAGTATAATTAAAATTGTGAATTTTCAAGAAAATATACTCTAAAGTTAATTCCCAAATCTTTATAAAGGAGTTTTACTATGTTTTGCTCAAAATGCGGAACACAGCTTGCTGATACTTGCGCCTTTTGTTCAAGGTGCGGCGCACCAACACAGCCTGCAAACCAAACAACGCCCAATAATTATGTGAATCAAACCCAAACTGTAAATCAGACAAACACAAATTTGGGGACATCAATAATTCCAAAGCAATTCACACTGGAAACTGATACAATAATTGCCATAGTTATTTCAGTTATTATGATTTTGAGCACAAGTCTGTTGCCAATGCTTAAAACAGGATGCGATTCTTTGTTTGACAGTGGTAGTAGAGTTATTCGTTTACTAGAGGATTTTTCAAGCAAAACATTTAGTGACGGAGACGTTATTTTTGGCAAACTCACCTTCATAATCATAGTAGCATCTCTTATAGCACTTGTATTTTTTAAAATCACAAAGAAACAACAACTTTTTTCTATTGTCTCTGCATTTACTTCACTGGGCATGGTAGTGTTCTTTGATTTTTATATTATTATAAGAAGAGCAATAGAGGTAGAAAGTTTTGATTTGGTTTATGTTCAACCCGCAATAGGTAGTTTTGTATGTGTTCTTTGTGCAATTGCACTTCTTTATTTAACGGGAAAAGAATTTTTCACCGCACATTTTGTGAAAAAAGGCCCACCACCTGTAATTACATATGCGCCCGGTTATAAACCTTAATCAGCAACACTCTCAAATTGTTCAATTTCAGATGAAAATCAACATCTTTCTTCTGATAAATGGTATATTAGTTTTAAAAGAAGGTATTATTTATGAAAAAGTCATTAAGCATAATCCTGGCAATAATAATGCTTTTCAGCGTTGTTAATGTGAGTGTTTTTGCGGCAAGTATTTCAACGCCAAAAGCAACTGCATCAAATGATGTTGGTGGTATAAAGGTGTATTGGTCTGCAATTTCAGGCGCAAAAAAATACAATGTATATCGCAGAGCAGGAGGCTCAAGCACGTGGGTTCTTGCCGGTACTACAACAGGCACCCAAATCATTGATAAAGGCGTTTCTAACGGTAAATACTATGCCTATTCTGTACGCGCTTATAATTCACAAGGTGCATACAGTGCGTATAATCAGAAAATGACATATACAACAAAATGTGTTGCTACACCTAAGCTCACAAGCCTTGTAAATGACACAAAAGGTCTAAAACTTACATGGTCTGCAGTTTCAGGTGCGAGCTATCGCGTATATCGTCGCGGTGCTGGTTCAACCACATGGACTTATCTTGGTACAGTAAGCGGTACAACCTATACGGATTCTAAAGCCTCAAATGGTGCATACTGGAGATATACTGTAAGAGCCGTAAGCAGTGGCTATTATAGTGGTTTTGATACAAACGGACTTTACACAATGCGTCTTGCCACACCAATCTCACTTAAAGCCTCACACACCAGAAAAGGTATTGATATTACCTGGGCTAAGGTTAATGGTGCAACTGGTTACAGAGTGTACAGACGTGGTGCAGGTCAGACAACATGGACATACCTCGGCGCAACAACTGATACATTTTTCAGAGATGGCAACGTTACTATAAATCAGTATTATCGCTACACAATAAGAGCAACTCGCGGTAGTATATATAGTGGCTTTTCCACAAGTGGAATTGTTATTCAGTTTGCAACCTCCATTAAAAATCATTTACCTAAAACATTAGTTTATAATCCATCAAGCGATACAACCATAAAAATCACTATTAATGCCGATGGTTCTGTTAAAGGAACCTATCGTAATCCTGAACGCGGAGTTACCGGACCTGATTATCCTAAGGGCTTGATAATTTGTAATGATTTTACCGGTAAATTCACAAACATAAAGCAAATTGATGATTCGGTATATACTATGACTTTAAGCTCATACACATTGACTCATCAGGTTGGTGACGATTGGTATTCGGATGGCTATGCTTATTATGCAGATGAAATATATGGTTTAAAAAATAACGTCAAATTCATCTTATACACACCCGGAACACCCATTCCCGATATGCCTGAAGAAGTGTTAATGAGCTTTCCCGGTGACGATTTTGAGGGCGCAAAATTCTTCAACTATTATTGCCTTTACAATGTTGATTACGGATGCGCATTCTTTGAGTACAATTATTAATATTTAAAATCAGTATAAAGCAAAAAAGATACACCCGATTGAATGAGCAAGTCATATCAATCGGGTTGTTCTATTTGCCTTTTGTTGACATTTTTTACATTGGTATTAAAATAACTTCGATTATTGAATTATGTATATTGTTACCAAAAGTTTTTTCGAGTTTTACAGGGAATAGATTTATAATATGAATAAAAGCAAAAACCAAAAGTTTGACGAAGTTGTTAAAGCCCTTAGCCTATTAGGGTTAGGTGTGCTGATGCTTGCTACTGCATCATTAGCAATCATATTTGCTTTGGTGAGCATATCTGAAGGCGAAACAGCAATGATTCCCTTTGTGGTTTGGTGCGTATGTAGTTTTTTTGGCAGTGCATATTCATTCGGATACATTAACGGAGATATGAAAAACACCAATTACTATCGGCTGTCGACAATTTGTCGGCAGTCTTTTATTGATTATATACATTTTTTATGCTACAATTCCTGAGAGGTGAAATTATGTCATTCGAAATCAGCGTACCCTCTGTATGGGAAGAATTAAAAAACACAACTGAACCAATTATTATGTACGGTACAGGCAACGGTGCAGACAAGGTTGTTGATGTTTTAAATGAGCTTAATATTCCCCTTTCAGGCGTAACTGCAAGCAGTACCTTTGTTCGTAAAAGGGAGTTTCGCGGTTTTCAGGTTATGCCCATTGAGCATTTTGAGGAAATATATGATGATTTCACCCTGATTATCACCTTCGGCACTTCCATACCTGATGTTATGGAAAATATTTACAAGCTCTCTGAAAGACACACCGTACTTGTACCTGTTGTGCCTGTAATAGGCACAGAAATTTTTGACAGAGCTTTTTTTAACGCCCACTATGAAGAAATAGACCTTGCATATAACCTTATGGCAGATGACTTTTCAAAAAAGATTTTCAAGGGCTACGTTGAATTTTTATATGGTGGAAGGCTTGACACCCTCAAAAGCATTACCACCACAGAGGATGAGGCATTTAAAAACATCCTCAATCTTCACAACAACGAGGTTTACGTTGATATTGGTGCATATCGTGGTGACACAGTTGATACATTTTTAAGCTACACAGATGGCAGCTATAATCACATTATCTGTGCCGAGCCTGATACAAAAACATTTAAAAAGCTTACCGACCATTGTGCAGACCTTAATAGCTTTGAGGCGCACAATGTGGCAGTTACTCACGTTGACGGTGAAATCGGCTTTACGGATGCTCACGGCAGACAGTCTGCGGTGGGCGGCAGTGTTATGCAGAAAAGTGTTACCCTTAAGACTCTGTGCGGTGACAAAATACCTACGTATATAAAAATTGATGCCGAAGGCTGTGAGAATGAAATAATCAGCGCATCGGGTAATATTTTTACAGAGCACAAGCCCAAATTAAACGTTGCCGCATACCATAAATGCGAGGATATTTTTACCCTGCCAATACTACTTAACAAATTGAATTCCGACTATAAGATTCACCTGAGGCACCACCCATACATCCCTGCCTGGGATACCCTTTTTTACTGCATATAAAAATATATAAAACATATATAAAACATATTAATAAACAATTATTTTTCGACATTTTTAAAAATATATTGACATTTGCTTTAATTGTATATATATTAAGAGTTGCAAATTAAAAATAACGTGTCAGCCGTCACGGGTTTCAGACTTAGTTGATGCCACGGACAAAATAAAATTCACCAATTTGAAGAATTTCTTTCATTATTCTTTGGGTAGGTGGTTTTTTCTTTTGAAAAAATAGTTTTTCAAATATTCTTAATTTGCGGAGAGGGGATGCATAATTGTCCAACCATATCATTGAACTTAAAAACGTATCCGTTGCTTTTGATGGGCAACAGATTATTGAAAATATGAATTTATACATCCGTGACAAGGAGTTTATTACCTTTTTAGGCCCCTCCGGTTGCGGTAAAACAACCACGCTCAGAATGATTGCGGGCTTTCAGGAGCCTGATTCGGGCGAGGTCATTTTTGACGGAAAAGTAATCAATGGTGTGCCGCCTCACAAGAGACAGCTTAACACCATTTTTCAGCGCTACGCTCTTTTCCCCCACCTTAACGTATATGAAAATATTGCCTTCGGTCTGCGCCTTAAAAAGACTCCCGAAAAAGAGATTAAAGAGGCTGTTACCGAAATGCTTTCACTCATTAACCTTAAGGGCTTTGAGCGTAGAAATATAGCATCATTATCAGGCGGTCAGCAGCAGCGTGTTGCAATTGCACGTGCATTGGTTGTAAAACCACGCGTGCTTCTTCTTGACGAGCCCCTTGGTGCCCTTGACCTTAAGCTGCGTAAGGATATGCAGGTTGAGCTTAAAAATATTCAACAACGCCTTGGCATTACATTTATTTACGTTACTCACGACCAGGAAGAGGCTCTTTCAATGAGTGACACTATTGTAGTTATGGATTCAGGCGTTATTCAGCAGATAGGTACGCCTACAGACATCTACAACGAGCCCAAAAACGCTTTCGTTGCAGACTTTATCGGTGAAAGTAACATCATTGAGGGTGTTATGCGTGCCGACTTCTGGGTTGAGATGGCAGGCCACAAATTCAAATGCCTTGACAAGGGCTTTGGCGTTGACGAAAACGTTGACGTTGTTGTACGCCCTGAGGATGTTGATGTTGTACCGATTGATAAATCTATGATTTCAGGTGTGGTAACATCTATCACATTCAAGGGTGTTTACTACGAAATCATTGTTGAAATCAAAGGCTTTAAATGGATGATTCAATCCACAGATTATCAGGCGGTGGGCTCTACAATCGGTCTTAACGTTGAGCCTGATGCTATCCATATTATGAAAAAATCACAGTACTCCGGTCTTTATGGTGACTACAGTTCATTCAGCGAAGAGTTTGATGAATTGTCTGACGCCACAGTTTATGAGGATGAGGACGAATAATCCCGCATAAATTTTGAAAGGAGTGCTGATGATGAAAAAACAATCATCGCTTATGTCACGCTTGGCAGGCGCTCCATACCTTGTTTGGGCGGCTTTATTCATTATTGTCCCCATAGGTATGGTTGCTTACTATGCTTTCACAGACAGTGAAGGTGCTTTCACCCTTGCAAATATTGCCGATATCGGCAAATATACTGATACATTTATCTTATCAATATGGCTCGGCTTGTTGGCAACCGTAATCTGTCTTTTAATTGCATATCCCCTGGCTTACATTATGGCTCAGAAGGGTCCTAAAAAGCAAAGCACTATGACTATGCTTATAATGTTGCCTATGTGGATGAACTTTCTTTTAAGAACATATTCCTGGATGACAATCCTTGAGGACTATGGTCTTATAAACACACTCATAACAAGCATCGGTCTTGAGCCATTACAGCTTATTAACACCCGTGGTGCCGTTGTGCTTGGTATGGTTTATAACTTCTTACCCTATATGATTTTGCCCATATACACAGTTATGCTTAAAACTGACCGCTCTTTAGTTGAGGCGGCACAGGATCTGGGCGGTAACAAGCTTGATGTTTTCAGAAACGTTACCATTCCTTTAAGCGTACCCGGTGTAGTTTCGGGCTTTACAATGGTGTTTGTACCCTCTGTAAGTACCTTCTACATTTCGCAGAAATTAGGTGGTACAGGTACAATTCTTATAGGTGACATTATTGAAACACAGTTCCAGACTGCAAACAACTTCCACTTGGGCGCATCACTTTCATTTGTGCTGATGATACTTATTTTCATCTGCCTTGCAGTTATGAACAGGTTTTCTGATGACGACGGAGGTGTTATTATATGAAAAAGACCTCTATCGGTGCAAAGCTTTACCAGGCTCTTGTGTTCATTTTCTTATATGCACCTATTGTTGTGCTTATTGTTTTCAGCTTCAACTCAGGCAAAAGCACGTCTGTTTTTGAAGGCTTTTCAACATATTGGTACAAGGAGCTTTTCCGCGATGCAGCCACCCTTGATGCCTTTAAAAACTCTATGATAGTTGCTGTTGTTTCATCAGTAATTTCTACTGTTATGGGTACTGCCGCTGCAACTGCTATTTTTAACTACAAAAGCAAGGTTTTAAAAAGCAGTGTTATGACTGTAACCAATATACCAATGATGAACCCTGAAATTGTTACAGGTGTTTCAATGATGCTTTTATTTGTTTTCATTGGTGCGCTTTTTGGCAAAACAGGTACCCTTGGCTTTGGTACACTTATTATTGCACACGCAACCTTTGAATTGCCTTACGTAATTCTTAACGTATTACCCAAGCTCAGGCAAACAGACCCTCACCTTGCCGAAGCGGCACAGGATTTAGGCTGTACACCCTTACAATCATTTTTTAAGGTTATGCTACCTGCAATTATGCCCGGTATCATTTCAGGCCTTATGATGGCATTTACATTGTCTGTTGATGACTTTATTATCAGCTATTTTGTCAGCGGTACCGAGTCACAGACGCTTCCCATACGTATTTTCTCAATGACAAAGCGCCGTGTTACACCTGATATGTACGCTTTATCAACCCTTATATTTGTTGCAATACTTGTATTGCTTGTGGTTTCTAACATCATAAGTGCACGTGGTGACAAGAAGCTCAGCAAAGAGAAGGGCGGTGCAAAGAAATGATTAAACGTATTTCTGCCTGTATTTTTGCCCTTACAATTATGCTCACTTGCACATTACCTGCATTTGCCGTTACAGGTGAAAAAGATTATTCACACCTTAAAGGCACAACAATCAACGTTTACAACTGGGGTGAATATATTTCAGATGGTAGCGAGGGCACTATTGATGTAAACGCAGAGTTTGAAAAGGAATACGGCATCAAGGTAAACTACACAAACTTTGACAGCAACGAGAATATGTACAACAAGCTTAAAAGCGGTGGTGCAAACTACGACGTCATTATTCCCTCAGAATATATGATTGCAAAGCTTATAAGCGAGGATATGTTAGCAGAGCTTGACTTCACCAACATACCCAACTACAAGTACATTTTACCTAAATACAAAGGTCTTTACTATGACCCCGACGAAAAATACACCGTTCCCTACACCGTTGGTATGGTTGGCCTTATATACAACACAACTATGGTTAAAGAACCTGTAGACAGCTGGGGTATTATGTGGGATGAACAGTATAAGGGAAAAATCCTTATGTTCAATAACCCCCGCGATGCTTTTTGTATTGCACAATGCTACCTTAAACAGGATGTAAATACTACCGATACCAAGGATTGGGATGCGGCACTTGACCTGCTTAAAAAACAGAATCCCCTTGTTTCATCATACGTTATGGATGAGGTTTATAACAAAATGGAAAAGGGCGAAGCCGCTATTGCCGCATACTATGCAGGTGACTACCTTACAATGTATGACACCAACCCTGACCTTGCTTTCTGCTACCCCAAAGAGGGCGTAAACTACTTTGTAGATTCAATGTGTGTACCTAAAAATGCAGAAAACAAAGAGGCGGCAGAGCTTTACATTAACTTTATGTGCCGTGAAGATATTGCGGTGGCAAATGCAAACTACATCTGCTACGCAACCCCCCACGCACTTGTGCTTGAAAGTGATGAGTATGAGCTTAAGGGTAACGAGATACTTTACCCTGATGAGTCACAGATGCCTGAAACACAGATTTTTGAAAATCTTGACTACGAAACACAGCAGTATATGACAATGCTGTGGAATGAGCTTAAAATCGGCGGCAATTCAAACACAGATGCCTATATTGGTCTTTCAGTTTCTTTGGTGCTTGTGGTTGTTTACCTGATTTACAAATTCATTAAAAAGAAAAAGCGCGAGGCTTATTATTAAAAAACTTATCCCCGACAATCAAATGATTGTCGGGGATGTTGTTATTATAGATTTTATTTACCACTCGCGCATTATTTCGGGGTTTGCGAAAATCTCGTCAAGCTTTTTGATAAACGGCATTACGTCGTTGAATGCGCCAATTCTGTGGTCAAACATAAGGGTAATGGGGAGCACCTTTTTAGTTGCAAGGTCAACCTCACCCTTATCATTTCTGAAGGCATATTCAGTATCCCTTACACTACCCATAGCCATTAAGAAGGTCTGTGGGAATAAAAGGGGTGTATAGGTTACGTTGCCATTAAGACCCTCGTACAAGGGACCCCAGTTTGTAAGGCAAACAGAGCCTTCGTTAAGCTCCTCCATAAGCAGAATTGAGCCGTCACGAGGATTTCTGTGGAAATGGTCCTTAGGCTTTGCAACCTTATGCTTACCAACGTAGCCCGTAACTGTCTGTGCGATAGTGGGTATAATTGCACCGCTCATAAGAAGTCCTACTGTACGTTGTGCAATAACCTCAAACATAACCTTATCAATATCCGTCTTTTTAAGGCGTTCAAAAAGGTCATCAATCTGCTTTGAAAGCTCTTCAAGTGATTTGTTTTCTGCCTCGTTCACCTTAAGGGGAAAGGTTTCGCCATTTTCAAGTACAACAGGCATAGCAACGTTTATGTGCTTTTTAAGGACTATTGTACCGCAGGAGGATGTAGAATTATATTTGATGTGTGCATTGAGCTTGGGTGCAACCTTAAGACCCTCAACAAGCACCTTCATCATAATTGTATTAAAAGAAATGTGATAACCACATTCTTTTTTAAAGCTCTGAAATTCCTCCCAGAATTTTGTAAGGTCTGCCTCATAATTATAACCGCAGGTGGGAACATTTTGCTGTGCCTTTGTAAGTATATAGCCTGAAACTCTGTTTCTGAGGCCGAAGGTTTTGACGGTATCACCCTTTTCAGGTCTACCGAGAGCACCATTTATAAAAGTTTTGAAATCCATTTTTATTTACTGTGAATAGCTCACATACCCTTTCTTGATTATAACTATACTATACATATAAACAGTCTGTTTGTCAAATATAAAAAGGAATGTCACAGGACACTCCTTTTTATAAATATTCAAACTGTATGAATTAGTCTTTTTTCTTTCCGCCGCCTGCTTTGTTAAGAAGTGAAACAGAAAGAATAATGATACCAACAACAATGAAAATACCTACCATACCTGCCACGGAGCAAAGAAGTGCCTCGCCGATATCTGATGTGTGGAACTGAAGACCCTGAACTGTGCCGGCTGCCTCAGCCACAACCTCTGTAGCTGCAGTAGTATCAACTGCATTTGTAAGAAGCTTAAACATAATATATACCTCCTATTAACCCTGTCCGAAGAAGCTGAGAATCATACCACCGGCAATAACCGATGCAACCTGACCTGATACGTTAACACCTGTTGCATGCATAAGAAGGAAGTTCTGATTATCCTCCTCAAGACCAAGCTTGTGAACAACACGTGATGACATGGGGAATGCAGAAATACCTGCCGCACCAATCATGGGGTTGAACTTTTTGCCCTCGGGAAGGAATATGTTGAGAACCTTTGCGAAGATAACGCCACCTGCAGTATCGAAAATGAAGGCAACAAGACCAAGACCAAGAATGAGTGCTGTTTCCCAAGTAAGGAAATCTTCTGCATTCATATTACGTGCAACTGTGATACCAAGAAGGATTGTTACAAGGTTTGCAAGCACCTTCTGTGCTGTTTCTGAAAGTGAATCAAGAACACCGCACTCTCTGATAAGGTTACCGAACATAAGGAAGCCGATAAGAACAGCTGACTGAGGTGATACAACACCTGCGATGATTGAAACAACAACAGGGAAAAGAATTCTTGTTCTCTTTGAAACTGCTTTACCCTCGTACTTCATACGAATCTTACGCTCTTTTTTAGTTGTAAGGAGCTTGATAACGGGGGGCTGAACAATAGGAACAAGTGCCATATATGAATATGCGGCAACAATGATAGCACCAATGTAGTTTGAGCCAAGCTCTGATGCAACGAAGATTGATGTGGGGCCGTCTGCCGCACCGATAATAGCAATAGATGCTGCCTCGTTGATGGGGAAGAAAAGTGATGCAACACTGAGTGTGAAGAAAATACCAAACTGTGCAGCAGCACCGAAAATCATAAGCTTGGGGTTTGAAAGCAACGGACCGAAGTCAATCATTGCACCGATACCGATAAACAGGAGCAAGGGGAAAAGCTCGTTTGCAACACCGGCATTATAAAGCACTTCAATAGCACCGTGCTCCGAAATAACGCCCTCTGTAAGTGCAAGAGGTAAGTTTACAAGAATTGTACCAAAGCCCATAGGAAGCAAGAGTGTGGGCTCCATGTCCTTTGCAATAGCAAGGTAGATAAGTGTGCCACCGATAGCCCACATAATAAGCATGGGTATAACCTCGGTCTGAATATCCATACCTGCAATTGCTTCAAAGATGCTGAGAATCTTTGAACCTAAATCTGTTAAGACTGCCATATTTTTCCTTCTTTCTTATTTCTTTTTTTACCCACCGTTTGACAACACATTTACCTTGTGTTACTATCTTACGGCGAGGTGATAGGTATGAGCGATAAAAAACAAAATTCAACACGCGGCAAGGCACGTCTTAAAAATGCTGTATTAATATCGCTGTTTACTGCAATTGTTGCAGTATGCTCGCTTATAACCATACCCTCACCTGTGCCATTCACACTACAAACACTTGGTGTTTTTTGTACACTTGCCGTTTTAGGCGGTAAGAATGGTACAATTACCGTTGTACTTTACACAATCCTCGGGCTTGTAGGTGTGCCTGTTTTTTCAGGCTTTTCGGCAGGTCCCGGTCACCTTTTGGGCGCAACCGGTGGGTACATTATAGGCTTTATATTTTGTGCCCTCGTTTATTGGCTTGTTACAAAGCTTTGTAACAACAGCCCGAAAGCAACTATATCAGGCTTATCCTTAGGGCTACTCACCTGCTACATTACAGGCACATTATGGTATGCCTTTGTATATTTAGGTGAAATCAGCGTAAAATCACTTTTCTCTGCAATAATTGTTTGCATTGTGCCTTTTATAATACCTGATATTATTAAATTGATTGCTGCAGTGCTTATATCTAAAAAACTGCAATCAATAAATTACTGATTGAATCCGCCCTTTCGGGCGGATTTTTTTATTCAGATTTTTACTCAGTCTTCAATAATTCCTTCAAGGAAGTTTACTTCGCGTACGTTTGTATCTCTATCAACGCGGAATGTTTTGATTTCGTGCTTTTTGATATCGTACCAGAAGCCGTTGTCAAAGAGCTTTGACATTACGTAGCCCTTTGAATCCTCAATACCCTTTGTTTCATAAAGGCGAATAATAAGGTCACCGCTGCCATCCTCGCAACGCTTGAGCGCGGTAACAACCACGTTATCAAGGTTTGTGTAAAGGAAGGTATCCTTCTGAGGAAGGTCGCCCTTATGATAGCTTTCAGGCACAGCAACGATATTATTATTAAAGAAATGTGCTTCTTTTACAATATCACTATTCTCTGCCTCACCGCTGTGAAGATAGATGCCGTATGAAAAACGGTTAAGTCCTTCATCGGTAAAGTTGAAGTTAGCGGCAGGTCTGTCTGAATAATGGTCTGCAAAAATAACATTACGGAGTGCTGTAAGTCTTAACTCTGCACCGGGACAGTCATAGCTGTACTTTGAATCGCTCATAACTGAAAGACCGACACGCTTGCCGTCCTTAGTTACTGTAAGGTCTGCCCAGTTAAGCGCAGGCTCTTCTTCACCATTACAAGGACGTTTAATGAAACCGCAAGGAATTTCGTATGTGCTGATTTCATCCTTACCGCCTGTGGGGAAAGCAAGCTTAAGCATTGTGAAATCCTCTTGCCACATAGCCTTGCATTCCACCTTAAGGGTTTTCTGCCCCTTTGCAAGAATGAAATCCTGTGTGAGATATGAGTCGTTGAACTTGTGCTTTGTGCGGATTACAGAGCGAAGAGCACCTGCTTCAACACGCTTGATTTCAACAAGCTCCATAAGACCCTTTACATCGTGGAATTTAAACACCTTGTGTGCCCATGTATCGGTTTTATGGTCATCAATAACTGTGGGGATTGCAAGGAAGTTTTCGTCAGCAAGGTCAACACCTGTTGACTTATCAGCAAGGCTCTTGATGTAGCCTGTCTGAGCATCAAACTCAACTGACATAAACTCATTTTCCATAAAGAAATTCTGCTCTGCGCCAATTTCCTTTTCTGCACGGGCATCACCATCAAGCTCTAACCAGAAGGTTGCATAACCCATTGAGGGAACCTTTGCAACAAACAATGTATCAAGGTGGTCATCATTTGAACGTGATGAACGAACATTCTGGAAAAGCACCTGATTACCCTCACTGTCTGTAACAGCCTTTGAGGGATGGTAAACTCTTACAGGGAGCTCTGCCTCGTAAGAATGGGGGTTGAACACAACAACAGGTCTTGGGAAGCCGTTGTCTGCGCCTGAGTAGTGACGCTCTTCAAGTACAGGGTCACTTACGCCATCAACCCATGTATCAATTCTGCGTGCAATTCTGAGAACTGCATTGTTATATTTTTCAGATGCAATATTAAGTGCGTAGCCTTCTGACTCTTTAACATCCTCATAAGCCTCCATAATGGAGCAACCACACATAATATCGTGGAACTGATTGAAGCATACCTTCTGCCAGGCACTTTCAAACTCCTTTGTGCCGGGCTTTGACTCTGAAACGATTGATGAAATTGTATCCCACTTTTCGGCAGCGGCAAGGGCATTCTCTGCCTTGCGGTTAAGTGCCTTTACAAGTGATGTTGCGCTGTAGCAACCACTTGCATGGTGCTGGAATTCATCATTCCATGAGGGTAAGTCAATAAGCTCGTTAAGTATGTCTTCAAAATAACCATCGGGTGAAGAAAATTCAAGGTCATTGAAGCCTTCACGCTCAAGGTTTGCTTTAAGGTACTCAATATCACCCTTTGTGGGTCCGCCACCATGATTGCCTACACCGTAGAACATCATCATACCGTGACCGGCTTCTTCTGCACGTTCATTGAGGATTTCCAGCTTATGGTCAATATCCTCTTTACCGTGTGCAACATAGCCTGTAGGTGTTCTGTATGTAAGAACACGTGAGCCATCGGGTGAATCCCACCAGAAAAGGTTTTCGGGGATTTCGGAATTTTCGCTTATATCGGGGCGCTGGAAAACATAGTTTATCATACCGCCCTTATTAAGGAGCTGAGGCATCATTGCATTGTGACCGAAGGAGTCAACGTTGTAGCCTGTTTTACAGGTGATGCCGAACTTTTCGTAGTAATAAAGCTGACTGTAAAGTGCCTGACGGGCAAAGCTTTCACCTGAGGGCATATTGCAATCAGGCTGTACCCACCAACCATTTACGGGTACCCATCTGCCCTTTTTGATCATTGTTCTGATTTCCTCAAACATCTGAGGGTCAATATCCTCAACCCATTTGTAATATGCTGCAGATGAACATGTGAAAACGAAATCGTTATATTCTTTTAATCTGTCAAGGGCGCTACGGAAGGTCTGTAAAACCTCACCGCAACCCTCCTGCCAACGCCAGAGCCATATCGGGTCAAGGTGGGCATTACCGATAAGTTTAATTGTTTTATCCATTATTCGTTGCCCTCCTCAATAATTTTAAAGTATCTGCCCAACCAATATGCAAAGGTATAGGGATAGCAGCTTTCAACACAAGAAACACCGCCTGAATCCTCTGTTTTAAATTCAAGGGGGTTTCTGTCGTATTTAGCAATAAAGCGCTCGTCATTGGGCAAGAGTGCAGAAGTCTCTTTATAACCGCCCATAAGCTCTTTTTTAGGAATATCACGGCGATTGTTAATTGAAACACCTGCCGCAAGTCTTGAAACGCTGAAACGATAGAACCATGTTCTGATTCTGTCTACCTCAGGCTTTGCATTATCGGGGTCGCTAAGGAAATAAAGGAAATCGTAACCACAGTTATATTCAGGTGCAAGTGTGTAACGCCATGACCTGAAGGCTTGTCTGAAGGTTTCCTTCAGCTGTGGGTCCTGTTCAAGTGAAATAAGGCCAAAAAGTGATGCACAAGCAAGCATATGGTCACCGTACATAACCTCTTCTCTGTCTTCAACGCCACCAACAATACTCATATGGTGGAAGCGGTCCTGATGACGTACGGTCAATTTATCATAGCCTGCAGCAATAAGCTTATCGTAGGTTTCCTGCCAGATGCCGCTTTCACCTGTGATGTGCATACATACCTTTAAGTACATAAGCATCTGACCTGCGTTAAGACAAGCATCTGCCCAACCCATAGCAGTATTGAAATATTCAAGATTCCATTTTGCCCAGGTTGTATATTTGCCGTCTGCCTCACGCAGGGCAAAGTTATTATCAATAATATGCTTTGTAGTATTTCTTGCAGCAATTTTAAGAAGCTCATCATACTCGGGGTCTTCTCTGCCCAAAAACTCGTGAGCAACAAGAAGGTGAAGATAATGGTGAGTAATTTCATCACTACTTGTGTCACCCTTATATGTGATATCTGTATCGCTGAAGCCCTCTTCAGTATAGAATTTTCTTAATCTGTCAGGGATAGGAGCATCTGCCTTTACCTCAAGGCCGACAATGCCGCGGGCACGTGCATCGGTTGTATTAAGGCAAACAGCTGTTGCACCATTCTTTTTATAAAAAAGTCCGTCATCGGGCACAGGCTCACTGCTTGTAAGGTATGTTCTTGCAACAAAGCCGTTACCTCTACCTGCGATATACATAAGCAGTAAGTTTGCTTCACTTGCCCTGAATGCAACTCTGCGAGCTTCCATAGTTGCCTCGTCAAAGTCACCCTTTTCACGCTTGAGTGTTGCATAGCGGAAAATTTCACCCATAGCAAAGCAAGATGAAAAGCTACCATCATTGTCGCTGTGACCATAGGGAAGAATTGATTTAAGGTTACCTGCCTCTGAAAGATACTTCTGGCTTACCATACCATGACGCTGAACGTAGGTAAGTGTCTCGTCAAGGAGTCTGTACGCCTTTTCCTCCATAGTCATTTTAACCATGTTGATATGTGTGGCGCCATTATCTGTAAGCACCCACACACCATCACCGCCATCTGTAACAAGTGCAGATACGTGGTTATCAAGCAAATCACGATGTGCACTCAGATACATAACCTTGTCTGAAAGGCTGTCTGCATTGGGATCGTAGCGTGTAACACCGCCGTTTGAACCGTACCACATTACGCCATTGGGACCTTCACAAAAGCAAGTGTAGTCCTTCTTGCGCTGGGGCAGAGGATAAGGGAAATCCGAAAGGTCAGGTTTTTTTGCCTTAACCTCAAGAAGTGACTTGGGAACTTCAATATCATACTTCTTGAAATGGCTTACAACCTTGGTCAATCGGGGGTAAAGTTTGATTGGTTGAGTCATTTTCTGCTCTCCTTTATAAGTTATATTACATAAATATAACCCAAATTATTACATTTTACATTGTAACAAAAAGCTGGTCAAAGTTCAACTGATTATTGAATATTTTAAACAGAAATAAAAAATTTTATTTTTACTATTGGAAAAATTGAAATAAAGTGATATAATACATTTATCTTTGGGCATTTTTCTACCAAAGAAAAAAGATTTTATAAAGGTTGAGAAGGTCTTGCAAACCGGTAAGACGCTGCTTCTTCCATCTTTATTGTCTTATTGTTTATCGCACGAAAAAGAGAAATTTTTTACAACGACAGAGAAGGTTTTACAAGCCGGTAAGACGCTGCTTCTGACGGAAAGGACAATGACAATGAACACAACAGCTTTTGAAAAGTACGAATCCGAGGTACGCTCATACTGCCGTAACTTCCCGGCAGTTTTCACCAAAGCAAAGGACTCAATAATCTATGCTGAAGACGGCAAAGAGTATATTGACTTTTTCTGCGGTGCAGGTGCTCTCAACTATGGTCACAACAACGATTACATCAAAAAACAGATTATAAGCTACCTTGAGAGCGACGGCATTATTCACTCACTTGATATGTTTACTGCCGCTAAACGTGACTTTATTGAATTTTTTGAATCCGAAATCTTACAGCCCCGTGGCTTTGATTACAAAATCCAGTTCCCCGGCCCAACAGGTACAAACGCTGTAGAGGCTGCCTTAAAGCTTGCACGTAAGGTTAAAAAGAGGAACAACATTTTTGCATTTATGGGTGCATTCCATGGTATGACATTAGGCTCACTTTCAATGACAACTGACCGTGATTCACGTCAGGGTGCAGGTGTTTGCCTTACAGATGTAACACACATCCCCACACCATATATGTTCCCCGACTTTGACGTTTTAGAGTATATGCAGACTCTTATTGACGATGACCACTCAGGCGTTTCAAAGCCTGCTGCAGTATTTATTGAGCCTGTTCAGGCTGATGGTGGTATTCACGTATTCAGCGAAGAATTCCTCAAGGGTCTTCGTGAATTCTGTACACGTAACGATATTCTTCTTGTATGCGACGATATTCAGGTTGGCTCAGCACGTACAGGCTGGTACTTCTCATTTGAGCGCGCAGGCATCACACCCGATATTGTTACACTTTCAAAATCAATCGGTGGCTACGGTATGCCCTTTGCCCTTGTACTTTTCAAGCCCGAGCTTGACGTATGGGCTCCAGGTGAGCACAACGGCACATTCCGTGGTAGTCAGCTTTCAATGGTTGCCGCAAAGGCAGGTCTTGAGCTTATGCTCAACAACAAGGTTGAAGATAAAGTTAAGGCACAGAGTGCTATTATTAAAGAATACCTCGATAAAATTGCTCAGCTTCACGAGGGCTTTGAGGTACGTGGTATCGGCTTTATGTGGGGTATTGACTGCAACAAGGTTAAGCCCGATGCAGTTTCAAGAGCAATTGTAAGAGAAAGCTTTAACAATGGTCTTATTGTTGAGCGTGCAGGCAGAAACAACGACGTTGTTAAGCTTATGCCCCCATTACTTGCAGATGAGGCTACACTCCGCAAGGGTCTTGAGATTTTAGTTAACGCAGTTAAGACGGTAATCAATGAAATATAATGCGAAGCCTTACCACCCCTTGGCGTTGCAAGGCAGTGATATAAATCCTTTCGGATTTGCGATATACGCTAACGCGTGCGATATATTGCTTACACAATACGATATATTTTGCTGAAGCAAAATGTGTCGGGGCTACGCCGTAATTGTAAAGCTTCGCTATTACCCGACAGAAGGCAAGAGGTAACCGGAACTACCCACCACCATTCCGCCCGAAATAATATGAAAAAGTGAGTATATTCACCCGAACATACTCACTTTAAACAACTATTTTACTCTAGAATGGTCCCCCTCCCTAGGGTTAGGGAGGTAAGGCTTCGCACCAGTTCAGTTTAGCGACAGCATTATAATTACGGCGTAGCCCCGATAATTTTGCATTTTTCATTCTGCATTTTGCATTATTCTATTTCTACTCTCTGATAAACAATACCCTCACGCTGATGGGTATATGTGATATGTAAGGTATTGCCCACAGCAACCATAGCCGGGTAGCTGAATTCATAGTCACCCTCGGTTGCCTCGCATTTGAAGATTTCTTCAAATGTATCACCGCCATCTGTTGATGCAAGGAGTACAAGGGGTGCACGATCGCCCCAGTTTTCAAAAATGGGGTTCATAACAAGCACAAGTGTACCATCATCCATTTTTACTACGTCAATACCGCTGTTGGGGTTACCCATAGGTGTTTCGTAAGCCTTGCACCAGGTCATACCGCCATCCTTACTGTCACTACGATAAATGTGACCCACATTTGTGCGGATAAACATATGAATACCCTTTTCATCCTCCCAGAGGGTGGGCTGAATCATATTAACTGTTTTAAGGTTTTTCTTGGGTCTGAGAACGAAGTTTGAGTGTGTAAATGTAAGACCGTCATCATCTGAAATATCAACAAAGCATCTCCATGATTTGCGGAGTGTTTCCTTTGATGCAGGTGCCATAACTCTGCCGTCAGAAAGGCGTATTGACTTATTCTTAACGGGACCTCTGCCACCATCATTATCATCGGGCACAAGAATCTGAGGCTTTGAAAATGACTTACCGCCATCCTTTGAAACGCAGTAATATGTAACCCACTTAGGAATGGGCTTACCATATTTAAAGTAAAGAATTATTTCACCATTTTCACGCTGAAAAAGAACAGGGTTCCAATGGGGAAGAGCCTCACCATCAACAGCAACGCTGTATGGCTCTGCCCATTTTTCACTATCACGTACACTCACCCAGATTTTCACGTCATCGTTACCCTCTTTTGTACCGCCAAACCAAGCGGCTACAACTGTGCCGTCACTAAGGGGCAAAACTGTTGATGCGTGGCAGGAATCTGTCACACTCTTAGGGGGATAAATAAATTCCTTAATAAGTTCTTTTGCTTTAATCATTTTTATTCTCCTCATCTTTAGAGTTGTTTTGTTCATCCATATAATCAAAGGCATTCCATGCCTTATCCTCATTTTTCTTTGGCTCGTCAAAGCCGATATTCATAACAATTTTATTTTGTCCGTTCACCCTTCTGACAGGTGCAACGGGCTTTTCAGTTATATACATTTTATCACCAAGCCTGTCAGAGGTTGTGGTAATAAACGATGGGAAGCCCGGCAAGGTCTTCAGCACCTTATAAGTGCCGTAATTCATATAAAATCTGATAATGCTCAAAAAGAGCCATCTGCACTGATAAAGTGTGCCCAAAAGCATACACGAGCCTATGTCGTTATTTATGGCAAACACCCCTATATAAACGAGGGCGCCAATGGCAATAACCGGTGCTATGGGGTTACTGAGCTTCATATAAGTAATACCCGATGTAAACATAACAATTGCCAAAAAATTCAGCATACCTGCAAGTGACCCGAAGCCACCGGCTAAAACACAGAAAGCCATAAAGATTATGATTGTACTATAATTCCGTTCTGCAAGCATATAATTTTCGCGCCATTTATTAGCAACAGCTTTACGCTCTTCGGGTGAGGCTGTCCTTAAGTCACAATGACAGATTTTCCACTCATAGCCGAAAAAGGTTTTGTGTTTTATGGTATCAGGGGTATTGCGGACACTATCTCTGTCAGTATCAATATCCACAACCCTTTTAGCAAATCTCTTTTCAGCCTTTGCCTGTTGTGTACGCAAAAACTCCTCGCGGTATATATCCGCCTGAGTATTAAAGGGATTGTAGGATGCCTGGAATTTGTTATCAAACTGATTTTCATCCTTATCCTTCAGATATATTTTTTCACCATACAAATCGGCTGTGTTTTGTATAAAATCGGGGAATTCCTTGAATTTTTTCAACTCAAGAAAAACATCGTTATAGTTATAAATGCACCTGAATGCAAAAAAGCAAGGTATCAGCGGTAAAAAAACACCCGCTACAACCGCAATAATCAAAAAAATTTCTTGTGGTAAGGGCAACAGCATTCTTGTAAAGCCCAGAACAGTTGCGACTATCACACAGGTATAACCCGAAAGATGCCATTTATGAGTAAGCCCTGCGCTGAGCAATAAAATTACTGCTACCGCACCAAAGATATAATAAAACTCTTCGTTATAAAAATGCAACAATAGGGCAAAAAAGCCTGTTGCCACCGCGCAAAGTAAAGACCAACCCCGCGCACGATTACTTGTTGCTCTCCACTCGGACATCATTCCACGCTTTTCATCATTCGATGCCACGGGCACATACATAGTTTCTATACTGAATTTCACACTATCACCGCCCTATCGGTAAAATAAAATTCAATCAATAACCGCTACCCTGCTCACTTTTGGCAATTGATACCACTCGGCTTGTACCAAGTCTTTCTGCACCAAGGGCAAGGAATTTTTCTGCATCATCAAGTGAGGCAATACCGCCTGCAGCCTTCATTTTTACACCTTCACCGATATTCTCTGAAAAAAGCTTAATATCGCCAAAGGTTGCACCGCCTGTGGAAAAGCCTGTAGATGTTTTTATAAAATCTGCACCTGCTTCTGTTACGATACGGCACATTTGCTTTTTCTCGTCATCAGTAAGCAGGCAGGTTTCAATAATAACCTTAAGAATTTTACCGTCGCAAGCCTCTTTTATTGCCTTGATTTCATTAAGGATAAGGTCATAACGCTTATCCTTAAGCCAACCTATATTAATTACCATATCAATTTCGTCTGCGCCGTTTTTTACTGCATCTGCAGTCTCAAAAACCTTACAAGCAGTAGTGTTATAACCGTTAGGGAAGCCGATAACAGTACAGATTGAAAGCTTGTCACCGCAATAATCAGCGCATTCCTTAACGTATGAGGGTGGAATGCACACGCTTGCAGTATTGAATTTCACACCATCATCACAAATAGCCTTTATCTGCTCCCAGGTTGATTCCTGCTTTAAAAGTGTATGGTCTACGTGAGAAAGAATTTCATTAAGTTCCATTTGTCAAACCGCCTTTATAAAATATTATAAACCTCTCCGTCGGAGAGTTATAGCGCCTTAGCGCATATAATAAAATCCTTCGCATTTTTATATATTGTAGCATTTTTATATAAAAAGGTAAACAGTATATATGAAATATCATACTATATTTATAATTGATTTAGATATAATTTTGTGGTATTATTTAGGATGTATATTTATGTAATTTTTATTTTAACAAAAATAAGGTGATTATTTTGAAAAATTTATTAGTTATCTTCGGTGGCTGCTCAAGCGAGTATGAGGTTTCACTTCGTTCTTCTGCATCTGTTCTTCGTAACATTGACCGCAGCAAGTACAACGTTATTACTCTTGGTATAACAAAGGACGGAAGCTGGCTCCTTTACAACGGCTCAATTGACAATATCGAAAACAACACTTGGCTCACTATGGGTGTTACAACTCCTGCAGTTATTTCACCCGATAAAAACGATAAAGCCCTTCTTGTTTTAAAAGAAACAGGCGTTCAGAAAATCAGCGTTGACGTTATTTTCCCTGTGCTTCACGGCAAAAATGGTGAGGACGGCACAATCCAGGGTATTTTTGACCTTGCGGGTATCCCCTACGTTGGTTGTGGTCTTCTTGCAAGTGCTATGTGTATGGATAAAGCAATCACAAACACCCTTGCTGACGAGGCAGGTATTGCAGGTGCAAAGTGGGCTGCATTCACACGCACAGAGTATTATGCAGGTAACGTACAGCTCGAGCCTATCGTTGAAAAGCTTTCATTCCCCATATTTGTTAAACCTGCAAATGCAGGCTCATCAGTAGGTATTTCTAAAGCACACGATATGGATGAGCTTAAAAAAGCTATCGATATTGCATTTGAAAATGACTACAAGGCAGTTCTTGAAGAAACCCTTGTAGGCAGAGAAATTGAATGTGCCGTTATGGGTAATGACAAGCCCGTTGCATCATGCATCGGTGAAATTTTACCCACCGCAGAATTTTATGATTACGATGCAAAGTACGTTGACAACTCAACAGGTCTTGCAATCCCTGCAGATTTACCCGAAGAGGTAAGTGAAAAGGTACGAAAAGAAGCAATCCGCGCTTACAAAACAATGGGCTGTGAGGGATGCTCACGTGTTGACTTCTTCCTTGCTGATGACGGCACATGCTACCTTAACGAGATCAACACTCTCCCCGGCTTTACATCTATTTCAATGTTCCCCAAGCTTTTTGGTCAGGTTGGTATCCCCTACTCAGAGCTTATTGACAGACTTATTGAGTATGCTGAGGAACGAAACCGATGAGAAAAGTTGAAATAGAATTTGTCAGCGAACAACAATACCACGATGACAGAGAAAGCAGTAAGCTCAAAGCACTTGGCACTATGCAGGAAATTGACGGTGTCAAAACTATTTCCTACACCGAGCCTGACACTGAAATGGGTAAATGCGAAACAATTGTAAAGGTAATAAACAACCATTTCATAGAAATGAGCCGAAAGGGTGTTTACGAAACAACCTTTCTTATTGAAGAGGGCAAAGCTCATTCCTGCATTTACAGAACACCTTTCGGTGAAATGAGTATGGATATTGTTGCCCAACGAGTAAATGCTAACATCCCCGATGTTTCGGGAAAAATCCTTCTTTGCTACACACTACAAAGCAACGGAGAAATCATTGGCGAAAATAATCTTTTAATGAAAATAAATGAGGTTTAAATATGTCAAAGTTAGTTAAACTTGCAGAAGAGCAGATTATTAAATCTGTTACAGACGCTATCAACAAAAATATTGCAGATGGTACATTTATCGAGGCAGAAATTCCTGCATTCAAAACAGAAATCCCTGCCGACAGAAAAAATGGTGACTACTCTGCAAATGCGGCATTTATGATGTCAAAGGCATTAAGAATGCCACCCAGAAAAATTGCAGAAAGCATTTTAGAAAAAATCAATCTTGACAATACATATTTCAAAGCCTGCGAGGTTGCCGGTCCAGGTTTCATCAACTTCTTTTTAAAGCCTGATTTTTATGCCGACATTCTTCTTGATATTGAAAAATGCGGTGACAAGTACGGCAGAAGTGACTTCGGCAACGGCAAAAAAATCAACGTGGAGTTTGTTTCTGCAAACCCCACAGGCCCTATGCATATGGGTAACGCACGTGGCGGCGCTTTGGGTGACTGCCTTGCAGCGGTGCTTGACTGGGCAGGCTACCAGGTTGAAAGAGAATTCTACGTTAACGATGCAGGTAACCAGATTGATAAATTTGCACTTTCACTTGACGTGCGTTATCAGCAGATTATCAATGGCGAGGACTCAATCGAGCTCCCCGAGGACAGCTACCACGGTGACGATATAAGAGTGCTTGCACAGAGCTATATTGATGAATTAGGCACAGGCCTTATTGAGCTTTCAGAGGCTGACAGAAGAAAAGCCCTTGTAGAATATGCTCTGCCCAAAAATATTGCAACAATGAAGGCGGCTATGGAAAAATACCGCATTGATTACAACACATGGTTCTCAGAGCTTACACTCCACAATGGTGGTGAGCTTAAAGAGACTATTGATATCCTTACAAAGAACGGCTACACCTACGAAAAGGAAGGCGCCCTTTGGTACAAAAACATTGAGGTTATGACAGCTATCCTTAAACGCGAAGGCAAGTCTGACGAGGATATTGAAAAGCTTGAGCTCAAGGACGACGTTCTTATCCGTCAGAACGGCAACCCCACATATTTTGCCGCTGATATTGCATACCACAGAAACAAGCTTGAAAAAAGAGGCTTTGACAAAGCAATTGACGTTTGGGGTGCAGACCACCACGGCCACGTTGCACGTATGAAGGGTGCTATGGAGGCTGTTGGCATTGATGGTGACAGACTTGACGTTGTACTTATGCAGCTTGTTAACCTTATGAAGGACGGCAAGCCTGTTAAAATGTCAAAGCGTACAGGTAAGGCAATTACACTTGTTGACCTTCTTGATGAAGTGCCCATTGATGCAGTAAGATTCCTCTTTAATATGCGTGAGGCAGGCAGTGCCATGGACTTTGACCTTGACCTTGCAGTTGAGCAGTCAAACCAGAACCCTGTTTTCTACTGTCAGTATGCACATGCAAGAATCTGCAGTATCCTTAAAAAGCTCAATAACGAAGGTATTGTTTCAAGGAAGCCCGAGGCTAATGAGCTTATGCTCCTTACAAGTGATGAAGAAACAGACCTTATTGCACACCTTGCATCACTTACAGGTGTTATTGTTAATGCAGCAAATACTTATGACCCTGCAAAAATCACTCACTATGCAACAGACCTTGCAACAAAGTTCCATCGTTTTTATAACGCACAGCGTGTTATGGTTGATGATGAGTCACTTATGCAGGCAAGAATTTTCCTTTGTGTATGCGTACGTGACACAATGAGAAACGTTCTTTCAATGCTTAAAATTAATGCACCTGAATCAATGTGATTTTTGGTTAAACAACAAAAACTCTCTTACCCGAATGAGTAAGAGAGTTTATTTTTTGTTCTGTTTTAATCAAGAAAAATCGGGTTTGCCCAAGCACGTCTGCCCTCAAAATCTTCAACATAAATACGTATATATTTATAATCATCTTTAAGGTCATATACTGCATTTGTAACAGGTTCACCCGTTGAAACCACCTTACGGCTCGGCTTCATATCACAGCAGAAAACAACCTCCTTACAACCGCTGCATTCTACGTGGGCAAAGCCTTCATCATCAACGTAGAAATCGTAGATTTCAGGTCCGCAGGATGAGTAAAACTCACCATTTTTAAGTGCCGAAAGTATTGATTTTACGTTGTTTTCAGCATTCACCATAACCCAGCCCTTACAATGCTGATACATAGGGTGACCATCGTCGGTGGCAACTGCATATATAAGCTGACCCTGACCCAAAAGCTCATCCCAATACATACCATTGTCGGTATCCATATTACATTCAATGGCGCAACCGCTGTTCCATATTTCCATAGCAAAGTTGCCCTTTAATTTATCAAAGTATCGGGGTGGTGTTGAGCTCCATTGTGGGTGACAGTATATCGTAAGATTATTTTTAGCGTGGGCTTCATCAAGAAAAGCCTGAAATTCTTCTTGATTATTATATTCACACCTTGGTAATTCTTCGCCCTGCTTGTAGCCGTTTGTTTCATCATCAGGGCCGATTAAAACCTGATGAAAGCACCTGAAGCCCTTGCCCTTTTCAAAGGTTCGGTCATATTCTGTGCCCGGGATGATTGTTATATCAACATCCTCGGCATAATTTTTAAAATTATAAATTCTATGGTCTGTAAGGGCTAAAAAGTCATAGCCGTTATCTTTATGCAGACGAATAACCTGAGCAGGGTCACCGTCACCATCAGATATTGTGGTGTGACAATGAAGACCGCCCTTAAGCATTTTGTTGCCTGTTTTTAAAAAAGCCTGTTGTCTTTTCATAAAATCGACCTCTTATTTACTGAATAAATCAAAAATAATATCCCAATACTGTTGCCCACGTGTAACAAACCAATAAAGTGCAACAACAAAACCCTCTGAAGTAACTAAAAACAACGTTGTTTTAAAGCCCTCTGCCACCTTGCGGTTACGACGACTTCTGTTCTTTTTTCGTGTGGTTTTATCGGGGCGCACCTCACTGATACCATCGGCAAGATTTTCAAGATTAACCCGCTCTAAATCGCCTTTATTTATCATACAGTACACCTCCGGAAACTACTTTTTTTGATATTATAACATAAAATGACGATAATTGCAATTTCACAATTATCGTCATATAAATCATATTATTTATTATCAATATATCTGCAAGCAGCAAGTGCGGCAACTGCGCCATCTGCTGATGCAGTTGTTATCTGACGGATTGCCTTTTGTCTGCAGTCACCTGCTACAAAAATACCCTCTGTTTTAGTTGTACAGCTTTCGTCAGAATCAAAATAGCCATTACTGTCAAGTGCAGCATTTTCACCAAAAGCAGAGTTTTTAGGCTCAAGACCAATAGCAACAAAAAGGCCATCAAGAGTAAGTGCCTTATCGCCCTGAGTGGTGTTAAGCACAACACCTGTAAGCTCACCTTCGCCTACAAGCTCTTTAACAGTTACCTCTGTAAGTAGCTCAACGTTACTCTTTTGTGAAAGTATTTCAATAAGCTTTTTCTCACCTGTAAAGTAAGGCAGATTCTGCAAAACGTAAACCTTTTCACAAAGGTCTGAAAGAAGCACTGCCTCCTGCAAAGCAGAGTTACCGCCACCAACAACACCTGTAATTTTATCTTTATAGAATGCACCATCGCAAACTGCACAATATGAAACGCCATTACCCACAAGAGCATTTTCATTTGGTAAACCTAACTGACGATGATGCACACCTACTGCAATAATAACAGCCTGTGCCTCAAACATTTTGTTATCAGCAAAAACAAGCTTACGGTTACCTTCATCAACAATTCCCGTAACCTTTTCCATCTCAACCTCGGCACCCATACCAAGCACCTGGTCAAGAAGCTTATCGGCAAATTCGTTACCGCTCATTTCAGGCATACCCGGGTAATTTTCAATCTTGGGTGAAAAGGTAACCTGACCACCAAAGGTTGATTGCTCTATAACAAGTACACTTTTTGATGCCCTGAGGGCGTAAAGTGCTGCTGTAAGACCTGCAGGACCTGCACCTACAACTATGATATCATACATTTTTATTCACTCCACTCGGAAGAATTTTAAATTCAAAATTTTAAATTATAAGTTTCGGAACGCTAAAGCGTTAATTGTATTGCTTTCGCAACCCGACACGTTGTCAAGTTTTATACTAACGGCGTAGCCCTGAAACTGACCAAAGGTCAACTTCACTACAAAGTAACTTCACTTGCATCGCAAACTTCACCTTTATAATCGGCACGAAGTGCCCCTTAATTTTGCATTTTGAATTTTGCATTTTAAATTTCAAAAATACCGTCTTTTCAGACGGTATTTTTGTGATTATTAAAGGCTTTCAACAAAAGCTTTTACTGCAGGAAGGTCTGCAATTTTCTCAAACTCGTCGCCACGCTGAATAACAAGTGTGGGAGCCTGCTTGAGTTCAAGCTGAGTTGCAAATTCTCTGTTATCTTTAACAAAGAGTTTTTCATAAGCAACGCCCTTCTTATCAAGGAGCTGAGCAGCTATCTTACATTTGGGGCATGTTTTTGTTGCAAAAAGGAGGAATTTTGCATCCTTATCAACCTCAACGGGAGCCTTCTCTTCAGCACAGCAAGCACAGTGAGCGTGGACAACTGTTCTTTCTGCCTTTTCGAAGTGTGAGTTTGCAACGTCATAAACTCTTCTGTCCTTAAACTCCTGTGCCTTACCATCATTGAAGTTCTGTACAGGACGGTAGTAGCCTGTGATACGGCTGTAAACCTCTGTATCATTACCACAATCGGGGCAATTGTACTCTTCACCTGCGATATAACCGTGATTACAGCATACTGAGTATGTGGGTGAAATTGAGTAATAGGGAAGTCTGTAGTTTTCTGCAATCTTTCTTACGATATCTGCAGCAGCCTTCCAATCGGGGAGCTTTTCACCAAGGAATGCATGGAATACAGTACCTGATGTGTAAAGTGTGTGGAGCTCGTCCTGAGCATCAAGAGCCTCAAAAATATCAGCAGTATAACCAACGGGAAGGTGTGATGAGTTGGTGTAGTAGGGTGTGCCGTTTTCATTAGCTGTGATGATTGCAGGATATCTCTTTTTATCGTGCTTTGCAAAACGATATGTTGTTGACTCTGCAGGTGTAGCCTCAAGGTTGTAAAGGTCACCATAAAGCTCCTGATAGTCAGAGAGTCTTTCTCTCATATGGTTAAGCACGTCTTTTGCAAATTCCTGAGTTTCTTTGTTAGTCATATCCTTACGGAGCCACTTAGCATTAAGACCAACCTCATTCATACCGATAAGACCGATTGTTGAGAAGTGGTTGTTGAATGTGCCAAGGTATCTCTTTGTGTAGGGGTAAAGACCTTCATCAAGAAGCTTTGTTATAATACCACGCTTAACACTGAGTGAACGTGCAGAAATATCCATAAGCTTATCAAGACGCTTGTAGAAATCCTCTGCATTCTCTGCAAGGTAAGCAATACGGGGAAGGTTGATTGTAACAACACCGATTGAACCTGTTGACTCACCGCTACCAAAGAAGCCACCACTCTTTTTGCGGAGCTCACGAAGGTCAAGACGGAGACGGCAGCACATTGAACGAACATCGCTGGGCTCCATATCAGAGTTAACATAGTTTGAGAAGTAAGGTGTACCGTACTTTGCAGTCATTTCGAAGAGAAGCTTATTGTTCTCAGTCTCTGACCAGTCAAAGTCACGTGTAATTGAATATGTGGGGATAGGATACTGGAAGCCTCTGCCGTGAGCGTCACCCTCAATCATTGTTTCAATGAATGCGCGGTTAACCATATCCATTTCCTTCTTACAATCGCCGTAGGTGAAGTCCATCTCTTTACCGCCAACAATTGCAGGTGTATCCTTAAGGTCTGCAGGAACAGTCCAGTCAAGAGTGATGTTTGAGAATGGAGCCTGTGTACCC
>JAZQRX010000023.1:0-32416 GCA_045629785.1 Acutalibacteraceae bacterium
CAGATACCGTAGTGAAGGTTCTTGCCGCTTGCCTTACCCTTAGCAACTGCCATTTCCATAAGAGCGCCAACGCCGTTCTGGTCAAGCTTTGCAAAGGGATCGTTCTCGAAGATCTTGCTATCATAGTAAGCTGTGAGGAACTTACCAGCGTCATCACGGCTGAAGCCGTATGTCATCTGAGTAAGGTCATTTGTACCGAAGCAGAAGAAGTCAGCTTCCTTAGCAACCTCGTCAGCTGTGATACAAGCTCTGGGGATCTCAATCATTGTACCAACTTCGTACTTAAGGTCTGCGCCTGCAGCTGCGATTTCAGCATCAGCAGTCTCAACAACAACCTTCTTTACGAACTTAAGCTCCTTAACGTCACCGATAAGGGGAATCATAATTTCGGGAACAACGTTCCAGTCAGCGTGTGCCTTCTGAACGTTGATAGCTGCACGGATAACAGCCTTTGTCTGCATTGCAGCGATTTCAGGGTAAGTAACTGCAAGACGGCAGCCACGGTGACCCATCATGGGGTTGAACTCGTGAAGAGAAGCGATGATAGCCTTGATATCTTCAACTGATTTGCCCTGTGCATCTGCAAGAGTCTTGATGTCAGCCTCTTCTGTGGGAACGAACTCATGGAGAGGTGGATCAAGGAAACGGATTGTAACGGGGTTGCCTTCAAGAGCCTCATAGAGAGCCTCGAAGTCGCCCTGCTGATAAGGAAGAATCTTTTCAAGAGCTGCTTCTCTCTCTTCAACTGTGTCAGCACAGATCATTTCACGGAATGCTGCAATTCTGTCAGCCTCGAAGAACATGTGCTCTGTACGGCAAAGACCGATACCTTCTGCACCAAGCTCACGAGCCTTTTTAGCGTCAGCAGGTGTATCAGCATTTGTACGAACCTTAAGAGTTCTGTACTTGTCAGCCCAATCCATGATTCTGCCGAACTCGCCAGCGATTTCAGCGTCAACTGTGGGGATGATGCCGTCATAGATGTTACCTGTTGAACCATCGATAGAGATGTAGTCGCCCTCGTTGTAAACCTTACCTGCGAGTTCGAACTTCTTGTTCTCTTCGTCCATTTTGATTTCGCCACAACCAGATACACAGCAAGTACCCATACCACGAGCAACAACAGCTGCGTGAGATGTCATACCGCCACGAACTGTGAGGATACCCTGAGAAGCCTTCATACCTGTGATGTCTTCGGGAGAAGTCTCAAGACGAACAAGAACAACCTTTTCGCCACGAGCGTTCCAAGCCTCTGCATCTTCTGCAGTAAATACTACCTTACCGCAAGCAGCGCCGGGAGATGCGCCAAGACCCTTACCTGCAGGAGTTGCAGCCTTAAGTGCCTTTGCATCGAACTGAGGATGAAGAAGTGTATCAAGGTTACGGGGATCGATCATAGCAACAGCCTTCTTCTCATCGATCATGCCTTCGTCAACGAGGTCACAAGCGATCTTAAGAGCAGCCTTTGCAGTTCTCTTACCGTTTCTTGTCTGAAGCATATAGAGTTTGCCTTCTTCGATAGTGAACTCCATATCCTGCATATCTCTGTAGTGGTCCTCAAGGATACCGCAAACTTCAACGAACTTTGCATATGCCTCGGGGAATTTGTCAGCCATCTGAGCGATGGGCATGGGAGTACGAACACCAGCAACAACGTCCTCGCCCTGTGCGTTTACAAGGAACTCACCCATAAGGCCCTTGTCACCTGTAGCGGGGTCACGAGTGAAAGCAACACCAGTACCGCAGTTGTCACCCATGTTACCGAATGCCATAGCCTGAACGTTAACAGCAGTACCCCATGAATAAGGGATATCGTTGTCACGACGGTAAACGTTTGCACGGGGGTTATCCCATGAACGGAAAACTGCCTCAACAGCACCCATAAGCTGTTCCTTAGGATCTGAGGGGAAGTCCTTACCGATTTTGTTTTTGTATTCAGCCTTGAACTGACCTGCAAGCTCTTTAAGGTCTTCAGCAGTAAGCTCAATATCCTGAGTTACGCCTTTAGCCTCTTTCATTTCGTCGATAAGCTGCTCGAAATACTTCTTACCAACTTCCATAACAACGTCAGAATACATCTGAATGAATCTTCTGTAGCAGTCCCAAGCCCAACGGGGGTTGCCTGACTTTTCAGACATAACTGCAACAACGTCTTCGTTAAGACCAAGGTTGAGGATTGTATCCATCATACCGGGCATAGATGCACGAGCACCTGAACGAACTGATACGAGGAGAGGATTCTCCTTGTCGCCGAACTTCTTGCCAACAACCTCTTCCATCTTGTCGATGTATTCCATGATCTCTGCCTGGATAGCATCGTTGATCTTTCTGCCATCCTCATAGTACTGAGTACAAGCTTCTGTTGAAATTGTGAAGCCCTGAGGAACAGGAAGACCGATTTTTGTCATCTCAGCAAGGTTTGCACCCTTACCACCGAGAAGCTCACGCATTGAAGCGTCGCCTTCTTTGAACAAATAAACAAACTTTTTGCTCATAATTTACCTCCAAAAAAATTAAATACTTTATTTAGGTATATTTAACCACCGCTTATTGTAACACAATAATTTCAATATTTCCATAGTTTTATTAGAAAAAACCCATATCTTAGCATTATTTTTTTTGGTAAAGATAGACAATAATCCCCCGAAAGCCGTAACTTTCGGGGGATTATTATGGTGTATGGGGGTTTTACTCTTTATCTGTTATATATTCACTCAGCATATAACCGCTGTATGTATTGCCGTTTAAAAATATTTTTACGCACCAAAGGTTACCCATATCGTTGTTATTTATAATTCGCAGCTCAGTACCCTCAGGCACAGTCATAAGAACCTTACTGCTCGCGGAATTTTCATCATAGAGCTTTGCACCCTTATGACCAGGGGTATTGCTTGCAACAACGCAATCAAAGGCGGAGCCTGTAAAGGTTGTAAGATAACGCTCCATAACATAGCCAATATACACGGTATCACCAACAGTAACTGCTATTTTGTTATACATTCTGTTATCTGGAACGTCAGAAAGGAATCTTACCTCTGTACCCTCGGGGATAGTCATTATCAATTGACTGTTTTTATCGGGAAGTGCCCTGAGATTTGCCCCACTATGATTTGGTGTATCGTTTGTAATTTTTCGTTTTGCAATATCAAACGGTATGTCAAAGCCATCTAAATTTTCAACCTCGCTGATGTGATATGAAACAGGCTCGTCTGAGTAATTAATTGTGGTTTCTTGTTTTTCTGTTTCTTCAATAACTACCTCGGGCTTTGCTTCAACAGTCTGATGAGCACTTTCGGTAGATTCCGGCTTAACCTCGCCCTGCTCATCGATTACAACCTCAGGGTCAGCATCTTCATACATAGGTCTGTCAGTATGAAGATTAACCTCGGTCTGGTTATATGCGCACAAGCACAAAGCCGCTGCGCAAATCAATAGAACTGAAAATAATTTTTTCACATAAACATCTCCACAAATAAATTTTATATTAACACACTACATTCAGAATGTTCATAATCAGAAACTCAACAAATTAATGCCTGATAGTTGCGCATTTTGAACTGTCAAAAGCACTATAACCCGTACCATTTATTGCACGTACTGAATATGAATATGTTTTGCCCTTAACTGCGCCTTTATCAATACCGCCGGTGCCTGTTATTGTACCAATATATATCCAGCTGCTTGTACCACTGAGTCTGCGATATACATTATACTTTGTTGCACCATTAATTTTATTCCAGCTGACGTGAACGCCATTCGACCTGTTCTGCACTTTTACTACAGGTGCAACAATGCGCTGAACAGTTATACGCTTGTTGACATCATACTCGCTGTAGCCTGTACCATTTACTGCGCGTATTGAATAGATATAATAAACGCCTGTGGTTACGTTCTTATCAAGGAATGATGTGCTTGTTGTTGTACAAAGGGTTTTCCATGTACTTTCTGTTCCAATTCTGCGAAGAACAACGTACTTTGTTGCACCATCAACCTTATTCCATGTTACGTTTATGCCGTTAACTGCATTTGCTGCCTTGGTGTAAGGAGCCACTACACGCTGAACTGTTATACGCTTGTTGATATCATATTCGCTATAACCTGTATTGTTAACAGCGCGAATTGAGTATATGTAATAAACTCCAGGTGTTACATTATTATCAAGGAATGATGTACCTGTTGTTGTGCAAAGGGTTTTCCATGTGCTTTCTGTACCGATTCTGCGGAGAACAACGTATTTATTCGCCCCTGCAACCTTGCCCCATGTAACGTTTATTCCACCAAGAGCATTCTTTGCCTTGGTATACGGAGCAATTACACGTTGAACTGTTGCACAATTTGCTTTTATATACTGGCCCGGAGTACCCGAAGCATTATATGCCTTTACTGAGTAAACGTAATAATTACCTGCTTTGAGGGCGCCTGTATCATCATATGATGTGCCTGTAGTTGTTGCAATAATATCCCACACACTTGATGTGCCAAGACGTCTGTAAACGACATATTTTACAGCATTATCAACCTCATTCCAGGTTACCCTTACCCCCTTCAACGTGTTGACAGCTTTTACTTTGGGTGAATCAATAAAATCTGTTAACCTGAAATCATATGAACCAATATATCCTTCAACCTGACTAAAGCCAATGTAATAAATGCCTTCATCAAGCTCTATTTCAGTAACCCAATAGCTATGGCCTTCATCACCAGACATATACTCATCAATTAATATATCGCCATTCTCATCAAAAAGACAGAGAACCATATGGCACATTCTGGCTGTTATACTTATGGTTAATCGAGTTGGATTTGTTATATTAAACCTGTAATAGTCTATATTGTCATTATCAGCAATCTGACCGGTGTAAGCTGTATTTAAAACAACCCTGTCAGATGCTTCAAACGTATTATTGTTATGTGTTTGAGTTTCTTTAAAGCTTTCATTTGAGCTGACAGACTTAACCATGAATGTATATGCGCCACACTCATAATCACTGAAGCCACCGTCATGTCTGTAATCGCCCTTACTGAGTTTAAGCAAATACGTGCCCGATACAAGCTCGTATTCTTTTGTATCAGAAATAATGCCGGCATTGTTTTCACTGCTCTCAAAAGATAATATATGCTCACCATCAGCAGAATAAATGTTGCCATAAATCATTCTTAAATATGTTGTTTTGATGTTAATAGAAACTCTCGAGGAATCTGTAACCGTAAATTTATAAAAATCCTCGTAATCATTAAAAGCAATCTGCCCTATATAATTACTATTCATATTTATTGAATTAGGTGATGTAATTGTATCTCTTGCACCATCCAGCTTTTCTGCAAAGCTTTCATTTGCTGTGCTTAAAGAAACCTTTACCTGATAATCGCCGTACTCAATATCCTCTCTGCTTCCGTTGGCATTGTAATCGTTGTGCTTAACCCTTACATAATACTCACCGGCTATAACCTGAATATCTCTGTTGTAGGTTGTTATCCCTGATGATGATTTACCCACTCTGTTTTCTGCAATTATATTACCTTTAACATCGTACACAGTTACCCAAAAGCCTGCTATCACACCATACGCATAAACATTAAATGTAGATGATTTACTTACTGTGATTTTATAAAAATCAATTTCATCTGAACGTGATATTGTGCCATAATAAGTTGTACCGCTGTACATCTGTCTGGCAGTTTTAACACTGTCATAATTTGCCGCTGATGATGATATTGTCAAGCATGCCACTATATTGATAATGGTAAGCATTGATAGCAAAACCGATAATACTTTTTTCATATTCCCATCTCCTGATTTAATCAAAAAACATTAATTATATTTCTGAATTATATTGCTGGAAGAAATCACTTGAGCCGCCCACACCTCTTTTATCAACCAATTCTACTGTGCCGTCTGCAATCTTGTATTTCTTTAACTGGTTATTCGCACCATCAACGAAGAGGCCTGATACATAATAGTAAAGCCAACCATCTGAGATACCGCAAACACAGATGTTTTCGCTATCACCCGGTAAGTCGTTATCCTTCATAGCAAGCCTTTTTCCATCAACTAACTGATAGCCTATAACCTTGTCAGTGTGCGAAACACGATTTTCGTTATACACAAAAGCCTTGCCGCTATAAAGCTTCACACTTTCATCAGGCAGCACACCGTCAAGACCGCGATAATCTGTTATACTCTCATATGTTACTTCCTTTGTTTTTAAATCCACACACTGAAATTCAGTATTTTTATCTGTGGTTTTATAGGTTGTAGCATAAAGCTTACCGTTATCAATTATGAAATTCCAGCCAATATCAACAATTCCATCCTTAATGCCCATTTCATTCTGCACCAATAATTCCTGACCGCTGAAATCGGTATTGCATTTGTAAAGAGAATATGTTTCACCCCACTTGTCATCCTCAGCAACAACGTAGTAAAGCTTATCCTCATAGCAGGCAAAGGATGTTATATAGCCCTCTGCCTCAACAGGCAAACGTGGTATAACAGGTGTATCTGTCTGCTGCGTATAATTTTCGTATTCATCCTTTACTGTACCTACGTTAATAACCGAATAGGTTTTACCATTAACTTCACCAACCTGAGCAGAGTAAATAATCTTATCAAGCTGCTCCTGAGTTACGGTTACTGCAGGGAAGGTTACCTGAGGCTCTGTTTCAATCTCAGTTTCTGCAGCTTCTGTTTCCTGAAGCTGTACACCCTCTGTAACTACCTGAGCTTCAGACTCGGTTACTTCGGCTTTTGCCGTATCCCTATGATTTTTTACAACAAAAATACCAATCACCGCTGCAACAACAATCAAACACACACCGATAATTGCAAAAAGTTTTTTATTTTTCATAACCAATAACACTCCTCAGAATCCCTTTTAATTTTATTATCAATACGGATGAAAGAAATCTGCTCTTCCGCCTGTAACACGTTTATCAACCAGTTCAACAGTTCCGTCACAGAGGCTATACTTCTTTAACAGGTTATTTGCTCCGTCAACCGGTGTATTAAAGCTTTCAAAATAATAAATATAATCCCCAACACAACCACTGATTACAACAGCACCGGCTTCATCCGACATTTTTTCATCCTTCAAAGCAAATCTTTTGCCATCAACAACCTGATATCCAATTACCTTATCATCATGTTTACAGTAATCGTAATTAACAACAAAAACTTTACCTCCGTAAATTACAACATCCTCGTTTGGTTTAATTCCATTAAGACCTCTGTAGTCAGCATGCTCTTCAAAAGTAATTTCTTTTGTAGCCAAATCCACACACTGATGCTTGTTTTCATTAAATTCATATGCTATTGCGTATAGTTTACCATCATCAATAACAAAGCTATCGGTAATCATTACGTCACTATCAACAGATGGACTATAACCAACATCCTGGGATAACAACAATTCGTTTTCTGTAAAATCATTTTTACATCTGTACAAACCATATTTACCATAACGCTCATAGTCAACATAGGTCGTGTAATAAACGTAGCCGTCATATTCAGCAAATGAAGAAATTCCCCTTTCCACCTCAACAGGCAAACGAGGTATAACCGGAGTTTCTGCAGCGGTGTCAAGATATCCATACTCTCCCATAACTGTACCTACGTTAATAACTGAATAAGTCGTGCCGTTAACCTCACCAATCTGCGCAGAATATACAACCTTATCAAGCTGCTCTTGAGTTGCGGTTACTGCAGGGAAGGTTACCTGAGGCTCTGTTTCAATCTCAGTTTCTGCAGCCTCTGTTTCCTGAAGCTGTACACCCTCTGTAACCACCTGAGCTTCAGACTCGGTTACTTCGGCTTGTGCCTTATCTCTGTGATTTTTTACAGCAAAAATGCCAATCACCGCTGCAACAACAATCAGACACACACCGATAATTGCAAAAAGCTTTTTATTTTTCATCGTTAATAACACCCCTTTGTCAGTACACAAAACAACCTTTTCTTTCGAGCTTTGTATCTTATGGTTGTATTATACACATTGTTGTTGAATCTGTCAATATGTAAAATGAATATTTTTCGCAAAAATAAGGCTGTGCCCACTATGAGCACAGCCTTACGCATTATTAAAAAGCTTTATTCTTCAACAATTTCAGCGTAACTTTGGAAATAGTTTGCACTACCACCAATAAGGCGCTGGTCAAGAACCTTTACCTCACCTGTTGAAATATTATAGCATTTGAGCTTACCGTTTGCACCGTCAACAGGGGCATTGAACATCTCTGTAAAGTAAACACAGTCATTTGCATAGCCCACAACATATTTACCGCAATATTCATCTGTTATTGTTTCATCTGTTAACGGCACCTTCTGATTATCCTTTACAACATAAGCAAATGCTTTGCCATCTTTATTCCAGCCACCGTCTGAAATGAATACTGTACCGTTGAAAACACCTATCTTGGCATCTTCACCTGTTACACCAAAGCTTTTGATATAATCGGCAGGTGTAATTTCTGATTCCTCGTTTGTTGCAAGGTCAATACACTGATACTGACGGGGCTCCTCTTCACCAAAATCAACAGGTGTGCTGAAAAGCTTGCCGTTATCAATTATAAATGAACCAAACACCCTGACAGCACCTTCAATACTGCTGCTGTTTTGTAAAATACGCTCATTTTCAGTAAAATCTGTTTTACATTTATAGAGTGAGAAGGTTTCACCCCACTTATCATCCTCAGTTACAACATAGTAAATATAGTCCTCATACTGCGCAAAAGAGGTTATGTAACCCTCAGCCTCAACAGGCAATCGAGGAATAACGGGAGTTTCTGTAGCCTTATTGTAATAGCCCTCATACATTTCTGTACCAACGTCAATAGTTGCATAAAGCTTGCCGTTAACTTCACCAATCTGAGATGAATAAACAACCTTATTTAACTGATCCTGTGTGATTGATGACTGAGGAACCGTTTCGTAAACAACAGTCGGCTCGGTTGGAACTGTAGTTTCAGCCTGCTTTGCAGCTTCTTTTTCAGAAGAAACCATAAAGCCCAAAACACCTGCTACAACTACTGCAAGTAAAACAAACAAAAGGATAAGTAATAATTTTTTAGACTTGCCCTTTTTAACAGACACATCGTTTGCATCATCCGCTGATTCGGTTACTTTTTCAGAAACCTCTTCTGCAGTTACTTCTTCAATCTGATTTTCATCTACAGCAATACTATTATCTTTGCTCATAGCCACAAAACCCCTTTAACAAGTTATGGTTATATTATAAGTATTTTTATATGCTTTCGTCAAGTCAAAAGCAGAAATAAGGTGTGCCGTCTTTAGCAGATGATTTGCAGTCGACAAGCTCTTCAACACCTGTATTTACATTAGCTTTATATAAATTTGAATGGGTCCCATCACCTACAGGATTTGAATAATAAACAAACTCCCCATCATAGCCCCAAACAAAGGTCAACTCGTTACCTATTTTTTTCTTCTGGCCGTCATTATTTACATACAGATTGTAACTGCCATTACCTGATGACTCTTTTTCAAAAACAACATCATTGTATACGTAGCCCTTTACATCAGGAAAATCACGATCTGCAATCTGCATTGTTTTTAAATCCACAGATGGCACTTTATAACCACCGCTTAAGTCGTAACCGGGAAGAATAAAATACAGAACGTCATTATGAATCACAAAATCTGTTGCCGCACCGCTAAACTCACCTACGGTTTTACCTTCAAGCAAATCATAGCTTGAACCACCGATAAATTCTTGCCCTGAAAAATCAGGTTTGCATCTGTACAGCTTTGATTCTTCCATCGGTGACTGAGGATAAGAAAGCATATAGTAAACGTAACCATCATATTGAACAAAACCGCTGACAATCCAACTGTATCCATTGTTTGTATATCCCTCAACAGGTAAAACAGGAATTAATGATTTTTCAGTTTTTTCGGTATTATAACCGTTATCACCCTTTGTGTATCCGATATGGCCGCCTGCATAAAGCACGCCATTCACCTTGCCGATTTCACCTGAAAAGGTTGTAACAGGCTTTTCATTTATTACTGCTGACTCTGATTGTAGCTGCTCATGGCTAACATCAGCTACTTCATAAGGTTGATTTTTGGCAGTGTACATCATAACCGCTGTAAAGGCAACAATTGCGACAACAAGAATCGAGCTTAAAATAATTAACAATATAATCAGATTTGTATTGTCGTTTCCTTTTTTATTACCCACAGGCTGTCCACAGAAGGGGCATTTTTTCAATTTGTTGTCCATAAATTTACCGCATTTATCACAAATCATACATAAACCTTCCTTTATCTGTAAAAATAATCACTGCCGCCACCTGCAAAGGCTTCGTCAACAATCTGAACCTCGCCTGTTGATACGTTGATTCTTTTTAAACGTGTGTTAACCTCTGCCTTGACTGGTACGCCCATAATATCTTCGGCATAGTAAATATAACCATCAACGTAGCCGTAGGGTCCTGTCAGATATACGTCGCCAAGGTCTTTTTCCTCTATCAGCATTTTCTTCTGACCATCTTTTATCATATACATGCATACATCCTCGAATTCAGGCGTTCCGTTATAACTGCAGAATACCACGTCATCGTAAATGTTTACGCTACCATCTGTAACCTTATATGTATCCTTGTAGCTTATTTTGTTCTGATAAAATATTTTTTTAGTTTTTAAATCTATGCATTCATACTGCTTATTAAAATCTGAGCTATTGTACACAGAGCTGAACAACACACCATCTTCAATCACAAAATGAGTGCGCACCAGATTATATTCACTACCACCCAAGCCATCACGCTCCAGAATAAGCTCGTGAGATGTAAAATCCGTTTTACATCTGTATAACTTAAAACCTTCAATACCATCGTGGTCCGTTGTTGTTGTGTAATATACGTAACCATCATATACAGCAAAATTGCGAATAAATTTGTCTGTATTAATAGGCAAACGAGGAATCACAGGGCTTGCAGATTCTTTTGTATATTGACCTCTTTCATCCTTTGCGCTGCCAATGTTTTTTACGGCATATATCTTACCGTTAACCTCGCCTATCTCTGCAGAAGAAACTATTCTGCTGCTTTTTTTATCTGCGGTTACAGACCTTGCAGAGGTTGTTGCCTCTTGCTTAACAGACTCTTTTTTAAGTGTATTTTCACTTTTAGCAGCGGGCTCTGATTTATAATTTACGTTACCTTGGGGTGTAGGCTCTGATTTATAGCTTACGCTACCATCAGGCAACGGCTCTGCGCTTAATTCGGGAGCAACGTATGCCTGTGTGTAAGTCTGATGGTTATCAGGTGCAAGACTATTGCTACCGCTTGTTGCAAGTATAACCCCAAAGATAACAAGAGATACAAAAAGCACACCGCAAAGGCTGATTAATAAAACAATCAGCTTTGTATTATTGTTATCGCCCTTTTTAACTACAGGCTGACCACAGAAGGGACAAACGCCATATTCACCCTCTGAATGGTGACCACACTTGTTACAAATCATAATTTTTACCCCTTTATTTCCATTCGGATTTTACTATCCGTTACCCTATGTCTGCATTATACACTTTGTTGTTAAATCTGTCAATATGTAAAATTCAAAAAGTTCAAAATTTTTAAAAAATAAGAGATAGCATCCCGAAAGAACGCTATCTCTTATAGTAATATATAGTGTTTTATGCCTCGTTAAAATATTCTACAAGGTATTTTACAACCGCACCAAACATAGGGTGGCTGTGAGAGTGTGCTCCGTCCCAATTCTCCCAAAGGGTTGTAGCACCCTGCTTTTTCATATTGTAGAATGAATTTTCTTTTTCATTTGTAAGAAGCTTAAAGGCAAGGTCCTTGTAGCCGTTTTCACACAAGGTGCGAAGAAGTATATCTGTACCGAAAATACCTGTATCAAATTCACCAAGCTTTTTATACTTGTTGACAATTGCCTCAAGTGTTTTTTCATCGCCAAAGCCAAGGTCGTAGCCGTAAGCGTCGCAAGCCTCAACAGAGCCATAGAAGGTTGATGTTTTTTTATCATAATACTTATCCATAAAGACTTTTTTAACATTCTTATAGCGTACCTTCAGGTCTTTAGACGGTTTACCTATAAGCTCTGCAATTTCAATAGTCATTTCAAGCGCTTTAAGGTAAAAATACGTGTTTACAAAGGGCTCGGGTATCAGGTTTCTGTCTTTAGGTGAGCACCAGTCACCAAGGCACCAGCCCCCTAACTCCTCACGCATTACAATACCATTATCGCTGTGACTGTCAAGGTAACCAAGGTACATAAGCATATTGGGATAATACTTTTCAAGTACAGCTTTATCACCATAGTGCTTATAGAAGGTATATGGCACAATAACTATTGCACCACCCCAACCACCGGGGCCACCGCCACCACCATAGAATGGTGCAGAGTGCTGAACATGACCTGTATAAATATCCTGACAATCAGCAATATCCTGCATCCATTTGCGGTACATTTTTTCTGCATCAAAGCAGGTCATTACCACATCGGCAGTCAACTGACCGTCACCTGTATAGCCAAGGCGCTCTCTGTGAGGGCAATCTGACGGCACACAGCCGTGAACGTTACTGAGCTGTGTTCTTATATACGCATCAAAAATCCACTGAAGGGTTTCATTTGATGACTTGAACTTAACAATAGGCTTCATATCGGTATGACTTACACGATACTCTTTTACATTTACTCTGCCGAAAACATCAAAATAACGTGCGCCATGCCATGTAAAGCGAGGATAATACTCCTTGCACTTATTATCGTGAATAAAGGTATCCTTCTGCATACGGAATTCACCGCCTGCTGAGTGGAAGGCAAGTGTGCCGTCATCCTTTAATTCCTCAGCAAAGCGTATTGTACAACCGTCACCGATATACGTACCATCGTTAAATTCAATTACAGGGTAGCCTGTTACATTTTCACCTATATCGTAAACGGCATAATCACCACGTCTGAAAATGCACTTTGGCTTCAGCTTTCTGATAATTTTATCAGGCAGACAATCCTGCTCCTGCAAAACTGAAAGGGGGTCACAGATTACGTCTGCATCTGCCCAACTGTCAGTACATTCAGAAATATCGGTGAAATCATAACCGCCAACACGGGCATCCTGGTCCTCACCATAATAGATGTTTGCCCTTTGTACAAATGATTTTTTGTATTTAACAGCTTCATCACTTTTTGCAAGGATATTATCACCCTGAGTAAGCTTAAAGCAGAGCATTAAATCACCATAGGATTTTACGCCCTCATTAATGCACTCGCGCTGAGTAAACCAACCACCGCCAATATGGAATACAATAGTGTTTTTACCCTTTTTGATAAACCTTGACACATCAATTCTTTCGTAAAGAATTCTGTTTGTCATAATGTCAAAAATGGGGTATTCCATTGTTTCGGTAGCAGATTTTACATAGTTAGTCCAGGCAGGTGCAAGAACTCTGTCACTTATACACTTGCCGTTGATGTATATATCACAAAAGCCAAGGCCGCTGACAACAAGCTCTGCAGGGGCTTTTTTATCAGCTACAAAATCGCAACGGGCAATTACAGAGTGAATTTCACCGCCAAATTGCACCCACCTTGCACCCTGAAAAACAAGGTTTTTTTCGCACCTTATAAAGCCATCAACAGGCACACCGCACTTTGCAAGACCATTTTTCTCTGCAAACCAGAGTGCATCTGTACGACATACTGCAACTATCTTTTTTGCATTGTTTTCAAGCGCGAAGGCCTTAAGCAGGTCAAAAATCTTTTCACCTAAATTAAATTTACGATAATTCTTTTTAACTGCGATTTTATAAATCTCATATTCACCGTTACCAAGGTGAGCCACACTACCGCAACCAATAACAACTCCGTTTATGGAATATGCAACGTGCTTTGCAGCTTCGTCAAGCTCACTTTTAGCGTAGGCAGGCTTTTCACCCACCTCGCCACAAAAAACTTCGCGGCGAAGTGAGATTATATCTTTAAATTTTTTATCTGAAAAATCAATAAAGTTATAAACAAGACGCATAGTCTTATCCTTTCTTCCGGGGAACAATTACAAAATTGAATGTAAGCTCTTTTGATGTATCAATTGTATATTCAGGTAATGTTTTAGGACCACAGCTACCTGTACCTGTACCCCTTGTGTAACCATCAAGAGTAACAAAGGTTGTCTTTTCATCACAAAGATCTTCTCTGTGGTCTGCCTTACGGAGTGTTTCCTGAGTGTAGTTATGAACGTTAAAGTTGAATTTCTTATCAGAGTAGATAAGAATCTCCTCACCCTTATCGCTCATAAGCTTAAGGTATGATACATCTGAGTGGTTTGAGTTATCCTGAGGTCTGATGTATGGCTCGTGCTCATCAGCAACAGTAGATTTGTAAAGTCCCACAGGAGCGTGAGCGTTGAAATCGTTATAGTTTTCTTTTTCACCTCTACCGAAGTATTCAATAGCAGAGAATTTCTTGTCAGCCTCAAAGATAATACCTGCTCTTGCCATATCCTCAATAATCTCGCCATCCTCAACGGGAGCAACTGCAACCTCAATATCAAGAATACCGTTTGCACCGATAATATAAAGGATATTTGCATTGAAAATGGGCTTTTCCTTACCATAAACAGTTACATATTCACTTACAGATGCCACACCGGATTTAACCTCTGCACTCAAATCCTCAAGCACAATTCGGGGGCTGTATATACCCTGCTCTGTCCAAGCTTCACCAACACGTCTGTCATTATCAATATATGCACGGTAGAAGTTAAGCAAGAAGCCCTTATGTGAAACAGGGGTTTTGTTGAGCACAGAAACGCCGTTTGCCTTGTATGAAAGCACCTCACCTGTTGCCTCTGAAAACTCGATTGCACCATCAGGATATTTAACAGTAATCTTTTCACCATCTGAGGTCATTGAAATTTTGCCCATTTCAAGTGAAGGCATAATAAACTGTGCCTCTGAAAGTGTAAGCTGCTCTGTGGCAACCTCAAAATCACCCTGAAGGTATGTAAGGTTAAGATATGTGTTTTTATCGTAGTCAACCTTAGGTAAATCAAGCTTATAGGTTACCTCTTTTTCAGGGGCAATTGCAGTCATAAAGCTACCGCATTTTACTGATTCACCATTTACCTGATAATCCCAATAAACCTCAATATCATCAGATGATTTAAAGCGATTTGTGTTAAGAATAGTAAGCTTGTTACCCGAAAGCTTTGTTGCTCTTAAGGGTCTGTAAACAACCTTCATATTATAAGCGCCTGTATGTGGTGTACGGTCAGGGTAGAAAAGACCGTCAACACAGAAGCATTCATCGTGTAATGCCTCGCCATGGTCACCACCATAGGTGTACTCGTACGGGAAGCCGTCACCCTGATGACGTACAGAATGGTCTGCCCACTCCCAGATACAGCCACCCATAAAGATATCATCAGAGTAGAATATCTGCATATATTCTTCAAGTGCACCGGGGCCAACACCCATAGCGTGACAATACTCGCAAAGGTAGAAGGGCACTTCATTAAAGGATTTACCATGCTTACGACGTGCAATTTCCTTCATATCATCCTGATGAGTATACATCTGTGAATACACATCATAATGCTGACGCTTTGTGTGTGTAACACCCTCATAGTGTACGGGTATTTCTGTGCCAAGCTCCTTGAGCATCTTGTAGCACTTATCGTGACACTTGTAGCCCTTTGACTCGTTACCAAGGCTCCACATAATAATTGAGGGGTGAGTTCTGTCGCGGAAGTACATTCTGCGGACTCTGTCCATATATCTGGGTGCCCATTTCAAATCATGGCTGATAAGAGCCTCGTCACAATCAAGATTCCAAAGTCCGTGTGTTTCAATATCTGCCTCATCTACAACGTAAAGACCATAATGGTCGCAAAGCTCAAGGAAGAAGGGATCGGGCGGATAATGTGATGTTCTTACACAGTTAACGTTGAATTCCTTCATAAGACGAACGTCTTTTTCAAGGTCAAGGAAATCCTCGCAATAACCCTTTGTTTCGTGAGTATCGTGGTGGTTAACACCTTTTAATTTAATCTTTTTGCCGTTGAAGTAGAATGTTGTGCCATCAATTACAATATTTTTAAAGCCAACGTACTGACGGATTGTCATAGCCTCTTTTTTGCCGTTATAAAGAGTTATTGTAAGCTCATAAAGTCGGGGGATTTCTGCACTCCACTCCTCAACAGTAAGCTTTTTGAATGAAATTGCAGTCTTTTTAGAGGCTTCTGCCTCACCCTCGGCTATAACCTCTTTGCCGTCATAAAGAGTAGCCTTAACTGTGCTGTTTTTATACGCACCCATAACCTCTGCGTTTATATTAAGGTCATATTTCTTACCCTTTTTAGTGGGGATAGCCTGAAAATCGTTGATATAGCATTTGTCATATTCGTAAAGAAGCACATCACGGAAAATACCATTTTCTCTGAACATATCCTGCGCTTCAAGGTATGAGCCTGTACACCATTTGAATACAACAACTACAACCTCGTTTGCGCCCTCTTTTACATACTCGGTAATATCAAATTCGTAAGAGTTATGTGATGCCTCGCCATAGCCTACAAAAATACCGTTAATGTATAAATCAACGCAGGGTGAAACACCAAGGAAGGTAAGAATATATGTTTTATTCAAATCATTTATATCAATAAATTTACGGTAAACACCGCATGAAAAATCATCGGGAAGTACAGGTGGCTTTACACCCTTACCCCATTCAAGGCCAAACACTCTGCCGTCAAAGCCGTATGGTGTGTTAAGGTATACGGGTGGCTCATAGCCTGTACGCTGCCAGGTTGAAGGAATATTTACTTTGTCGAACTTGAGCCTTGAGGTATCAAGTGTTGCAGGTAATGCGGATTTTTTCTTATAGTATTTAAACTCCCATTCACCTGATAAAATGCGCACGATATCACTATTATAGCGCTCTGTTTTATAATCTGCCTTAAGGGCATCCTTCTTTTTGGTGTGAGGCACAGCATATGCTCTGGGTGCAAGTCTGCCTGACTCAACCTTTTTAAAATCATGATGATTATCTTTGTCAAGAATATACTTCATAGTTATTCCTCCAAGAGCAAAATTTTACAATTATATTCTATCATATACATATAGTCATTTCAATTTTTAATTTTGAAAATATGTACCAAAAATATACCATTTATTTTGATAATATGGTAGAATAACAGGTATAAAATTTACTCTCTGGTGACGCTATGGATTTTAATGAAGAAAAAATTACAGGTATTGTTGAGGAAGTCACTTTTCAGAACGAGGCAAACGGGTTTACCGTACTTGACCTTGCCCTTGAAAACGAGCTTCTTACCGTAGTAGGTGTTTTGCCCGGTGTTTCTGCCGGTGAAACAGTTACACTTACGGGCACATACACAATGCACCCCTCTTTTGGCAGGCAGTTTAAGGCTACCGGCTTTACTCGCTGTATGCCCGAAACTGTTGAGCAGATTTACAAGTACCTTGCATCAGGCGTTATCAGGGGTATAGGCCCCAAAAAGGCTATGGCTATAGTTGAACACTTCGGGCAAGACACTTTAGACGTGCTTGAAAATGAGCCCGAAAGACTTGCCGTACTCAAAGGTATTTCAAAGGACCAGGCAGAGTCTATGGGCGAGGATTTCAAAAAGCAACACGCTATGCGTACGGTTATGCTCGGTCTTGAAAAATACGGGTTTTCACCTGCAGAATGTGTGCGTATTTTTAAAAAAATGGGCATTAACGCCACTCAGAAAATTGAAGAAAACCCATATATGCTTTGTTCAATGGGCTTGGGTATAAGCTTTGAACGTGCCGAAACCATTGAAAGCAAATTACCTCAAAAGCCTTTACCCGATTACAGAATCCGTGAGGGAATTTTACACGTATGCCGTTATAACTCAACTAACCGAGGTCACACCTGTATTCCACGCGAAAAACTTCTGAAGCCCTCTGCCGATTTACTTGAGGTTACACAGGATGATATTGATATTGCAATTGACAGCCTTATAAATACAGGTCAGTTAAAATCTGCAATTATTGATAAAAAAGACTTTATCTTTTTACCATCTGCCTACCTTGCAGAAAAAAAGATTGCCGAAAGAATAAATATAGTAGCAGGATTCCCCCCACCCGGTGCACCTCAGCTTGCCGACTGGATTGACCATATTGAGCAAAAAAACGGCATCAGGTATGAGGAGCAACAGCGTATTGCCATAGCAACGGCAGCCAAAAAGGGTCTGCTTGTATTAACAGGCGGTCCCGGTACAGGTAAAACCACCGCTATAAAAGGTATAATAAATATTTTTGAAAGACAGCACCTTGATATTGCCCTTGCTGCACCTACCGGCAGAGCCGCAAAGCGTATGAGCGAGGTTACGGGTATGGAGGCTAAAACAATTCACCGTCTGTTAGAGGTGGAATGGGATGAGGATGACCGCCCTGTTTTCAGGCGTAATATTCAGAATCCCCTTGAATGCAGTGCACTTATACTTGATGAATTATCTATGATTGACATTCATCTTTTTGCAAATCTGCTTGAGGCTTTACCCTTGGGCTGCCGTCTTATACTTGTTGGTGACAGCGACCAGCTACCCCCTGTTGGCGCAGGTAATGTTTTACAGGATTTAATTGAGTCAGAGATGCTACCCGTTGTGCGTCTTACACGCGTTTTCAGGCAAGCACTCGAAAGCAAAATTATAACAACCGCCCACAAAATTGTGGCAGGTGAAAACCCTGATTTAACAAACAATGGTAAGGATTACTTTCATCTGGAGCGTAATGCACCGTCAATGGCTGCACAAACTGTTGCTGATTTATGCTCACAGCGGTTACCCGATGCTTATGGGTGGGACCCCATAACAGATATTCAGGTTATCTGCCCATCAAAAAAAGGTGAAACAGGCACGCATAACCTGAACAAGCTTTTGCAGAATGCCCTTAACCCTGCTCACCGCAACAAAGGTGAGCTCATACTTGCAGGCAGATTATTCCGCGAGGGTGATAAGGTTATGCAGGTACGTAACAATTACAGCATTGAATGGGCATCAGGCACAGAAAAAGGCACAGGCATATTTAACGGTGATATTGGTACGCTTATTAAAATTGACACAAAGTCAGGTGTAGCTACAGTTGACTTTGACGGCAGAACTGCAATTATACCGGGTGAATATTTAAGTGAGCTGGAGCTTGCTTACGCCATAACCGTACACAAAAGTCAGGGTAGTGAGTTCAAGGCGGTTATTTTGCCCGTTGTTGGTGTAGTACCTAACCTTGCTTACAGAAACCTTTTGTATACTGCAGTTACAAGGGCAAGGGATTTGCTTGTTTCAGTAGGTACAGGTGAAACAATATATAATATGACCCAGAATGATAAAAAAGCGCGACGCTATTCAGCGTTATCGCACTTTTTAAAGGACGAATATTAATGAGTATAAAGGGTTTCATAAATAATTTTAAAAACCTTATATTTACACGCAGGTGTATAATTTGCGGTGAGGTCTGCGACGTAAGAAGGTCTCTTTGCCCCGAATGCGAAAAAGCACCCTGCCGTATTGAGGGTGAAATATGCAATAAGTGCGGTGTACCTAAGGAAAATTGTATTTGCGAAAGACCACCATTTTATATGAGTGTATGTGCACCGTTTTATTATGAAGGTGGACCTAAAAAGGCTGTTTACCTTACAAAATTCAAAAACGACCTTTTTATAACAGAACAACTTGGTAAAGAAATGGCAAATTGCGTTAAAACCCGATATGCAGGCTATGACTTTGACTGCTGTACCTTTACCCCTTCACACAAAAAGGATATAAAAAAACGTGGATATAATCAGGCAGAGCGTTTGGCAAAAATAATTGCAGATGAGCTTAATATACCCTGCTATGACCTTATAAGCAAAGATTTTGTTACAGCTCCGCAACGCTCGTTACCCGGCTATTTACGTACAGGTAACCTTGCAGGTGCCTTATCCTTTAACAGTAAAGAGGGGCATAACATTGAAAATATGCGAATACTTTTGTGCGATGATTTGAAAACAACAGGATCCACATTAAACGAATGTACAAAAATTCTGCTTTTTAACAAGGCAGCAGAGGTCAGGTGTGTTACCGCTTGTATAAAACCAAAAGAAAAAGGGTCTGAAAAAGTACACAGTTCATAAAAATATAAAAGGAGATGTAAAAACCAATGTTTTTACATCTCCTGTTGTTATTATAAGAAGAAGATTACAATATCGCGTCTGCCCCACTTACGACACTGTTCTTCAGTGTTCATATGAAGGTCAACTGTGTTGTCAACACTGTGGATAAATCCGCCTGTGTCAGCTGCGATACAATAGCCGTAAACGTACATACCATCTGCTGAAACGATGTACATTTCTGTGCCATAAGGAATCTCCTTAGGGTCAACGGCAATATAACCATTCTGTGCGCGCTTACCTGTTGAAGTAGGTCCGCCGGGCTCACAATATGCTGTAGCCTTTGCGTTAATTGCACGCTTATAGTTTGTGGGAAGGCCATTTGAACCGATAGTAACGTATGAAGGAACAGGAAGCTCACTCATAGGTGTACCAACGGGAAGATCTGATGACCAGTTGGGTGTTGCGCCGGGTGTATATGTTGTATTTGCTGATGTATTGGGCTTTGAGGTGCTCTGAGGAGCCTGAACGGGCTTCTGCTTCTCTTTAGTGCCAACGTGAATAAGCTCGTGTGTGGGCTGAGTAAGAATCTGCTCTGACACAACCTTTGACTCTACAAGCTCACCATTAACAAAACGGTCTTCATATACAATGGCTTTTGCGCCCTTGATACCCTGTGTAACAGTTTTCTTTTCACCCTTATAAAGAGTATCTGTGTTAAGTGACTTTGTTTCAAAGTCGATATCTTCTTTTTCTGTACGGCTTGCAACCTTAACGCGGAAAACCTCTACAACAAGACCATCCTTAAGGACAGTATTGAGTGCGGGCTCGGTGTAATCCTTTTCAGCAAGCTTAACGCCTGCCTGCTGGAGTGCATCTGCTACTGTGTCGCCTGAAATCATTTTGCTGATTTCTTTGCCGTCAACCTTGATTGTAACATCATAGATGTCATAAATCTCGATAACCATACCATCTACAAGGAGGTCTGTAGCTTCGCAGTTAAGTGCTGTACCCTTTGTAAGGGCAATACCTGCAATCTTAAGTGCATCTGCTACTGTGCCTGATGTGTGCACGGTATGTGTTGTGCCGTCAAAGTTTTTGATTGTAACCTTAACGCCACGTCTTATAATAATTGCGCTGCCGTCTTTACCTGTGAAATTCACAAAGCTGACTTTATCACCGTATGCCTCGCTTACTGTAATACCCTCGTTAACGAGAATCTGTTCAGCGTCGGTTTCGGCTGTCATAACTGAAACAGCATTGTCACCGTCATAAATTGTAACATTGTACATTACAGGCGGTGTGGCGAAGGCTGTCGCTGACATAAAGAACACTGCTGCCATTATCAAGAGAATTACTCTCTTGATGCGAGCAGAGACTGCCTTTTCGCCTTTTTTAGAAAATGTCATGATAAAAGTTTCTCCTTAGACAAGCAACTTACTGATTACACACACCTTAACAGGTGCATCAATACGCTGCCGTTGTAGGCAATTTTATCAACAATAGCGTGCTGAATTGCCAGGGTTCAACACATTACTGCCAACAAAAATGCCGCAGTTATCCTATGGCAATTATGTATTATACTCATTACCCACAAAAAGTCAAATTTTCAAAAAAGCTGTTTTTGTTTACTTTTCACAAACTTTTGGCTTATAAAAAACAACACAAACCTATATTTTGTGGAAAATACTGCTAATGTTACAAAAAAACCACTATTACTTTTGTAAAAAGTGCAGAAATTACAAACTGTAACCTTTAATAGTGCACAAAAAGGGGTAATATTATCAATTTGTAATTATTTGTTGACATAAACACCCAAAAAGACCATAATATCTATAACATCTTTATTGCAGGAGTGTTGTTATGACAATAAAGCTTCCTTCAGAGGTTAAACTTATACTTAATCACTTTAAGGAATCGGGCTACGAGGCCTTTTGTGTAGGCGGTGCAGTCAGGGACAGCATTATGGGCAACGAGCCCGGTGACTGGGATATTACCACAAACGCCACACCCAATGAAATCACAAACATCTTTAAGAATTACAAAATAATAGAAACAGGCATAAAGCACGGCACAGTTACTGTTATCATTGATAAAAAGCCATACGAAATTACTACGTATCGTATCGATGGCGAGTATGAGGACAACCGCCACCCCGGTAACGTTATTTTTACAAGAAATCTTAAAGATGACCTTGCACGCAGAGATTTTACAGTAAACGCTATAGCTTATAATCCCGATGCAGGTATTGTTGATTTTTATGACGGGCAAGGCCATATATATAATAGTATAATAAAAACAGTTGGCGACCCTGACAAGCGTTTTAATGAAGATGGTCTGCGAATTATGCGGGCATTACGCTTTGCGGCTACATTAGGCTTTGAAATTGACTGTGAAACTGCCTCTGCAATACACCGCAACAAGGATTTGCTTAAAAACATTTCTGCCGAACGAATTAATATTGAATTAACAAAGCTTGTCTGTGGTAAAAATGCATTTAATATTCTTATGGAATACCCCGACGTATTGTCTGTTGTTATTCCTGAGATTGCACCTGCAGTAAGCTTTAAGCAATACGGCAAAAAACACGCTTACGACGTATGGGAGCACATCTGCCACACAGTTGACACCATACCCTCTGACAGAATTTTACGCCTTACAATGCTTTTGCACGACCTTGGTAAGGTGCCTACCCACGCCCTCAACGACAAAGGTGACAGCACCTTTAAAAAACACGCACCTATTGGCGGTGAAATGGCTCGTGAAATTCTGACAAGGCTTAAATTTGATAAAAAGACAATAAATCGTGTATCCTTCCTTGTCAGCTACCACGATTTTGAGCCAACAGAAAGTAAAATTGAATTAAAGCATCACCTTAAAACAAAAACGCCTGACGATATACGCACCCTGCTTGTAATCAAAAAGAGCGACCGAGGTGCACTAAGTGAAAGCTACCGTGATATAAGTGAGGGCACAGCACAGACCCTTCGTTGGCTTGACGAAATCGAGCGTAACAATGAATGCTGCACTATAAATCAACTTGCGGTCAATGGTAATGACCTTATTGCACAGGGTATTACAGGTGAAAAGGTAGGCGAAACCCTAAATTACCTTTTGGACAGCGTTATCGAAGAAAAAGTTACCAATGACAAAAGCGCTTTATTGACATACTTATTATAATAGTATAGAATAGAAATAATATACTTTACCCACTCTAACCAATTTCGAAAGGGTGTTATAATTGAGAAACAAATACTCTCTTAACTTCAATTGGAAGTACAATCCCACCTTCTCGGCAGAAATGGTGAATAAGGACTATGACGACAGCAAATTTCAGACTGTTGACATTCCCCACGCCAACAAAGAATTGCCCCTTAATTATTTTGATGAAAAATCGTACCAGTTCATAAGCTGTTACCGCAAACGCTTTGACGTTAAAAAGAACAAAAATATGCGCTATATCCTTCATTTTGAGGGTGCCGCTGTTTATTCAAGGGTTTACCTTAATGGTGAATTTATCGGCGAATACAAGGGCGCATATAATGCATTTACCTTTGATATTACTGACAAGGTAAAGGCTAAGGATAACCTTCTTGTAGTTGAGCTTGATTCAACTGAGCGCAACGAAATTCCGCCCTTCGGCAACGTTGTTGACTACCTTGTTTATGGTGGTATTTACCGCGAGGTATGGCTTGAAGAGGTTGCATCAGTTTACATTGATAACGCTTTTGTAAGAACACTCAATGTGCTTGAACCTAAAAAGGTTATGGATATTGACGTTACCCTTTCAGAAAGCACAAGCGGTACACTTACCTTTGCGCTTTTCGATGGTGACAACAAAATCGGTGAAAAATCAACCACCTTCAAGGGCAGAGTCATAAATGCAAAATGGTCTTTAGAGGACGTTAAATTGTGGGATATTGAAAGCCCCAATTTATATACACTTACAGTTAAGCTCAACGATTCTGACGATATTTCTGTACGCTTCGGCTTCAGAGAGTGCCGTTTTAAAAAGGATGGCTTCTATCTCAACGGCAAAAAAATCAAAATTCGTGGTCTTAACAGACACCAGAGCTATCCATACGTGGGTTACGCTATGCCTGCTAACGTACAAAAGGCAGACGCTGACCTGCTTAAATACGAATTAGGTGTTAACCTTGTAAGAACATCACACTACCCCAACAGCGTTCACTTCCTTGACCGCTGTGACGAAATCGGTCTTCTGGTGTTTACTGAAATGCCCTCATGGCAGTACCTCGGCGAGGGTGAATGGCGTGATATATGCCTTGATAACGTTCGCAGAATGGTGCTCCGTGACAGAAACCACCCATCTGTTATCCTTTGGGGTGTGCGTGTTAATGAGGGTCTTGACTGTGATGAATTTTACACACAGACAAACGCCCTTGCAAGGGAGCTTGACAATACCCGTCAGACCGGCGGTGTAAGAAATATGGCCTTCAGCCATTTGCTTGAGGACGTATATACAATGAATGACTTTATTCACTCAGGCGGTGCAATAAATCTTTTACCCCCTGCACTTGTTACAAAGTCACTTAAGGCACCTTACCTTGTAACAGAGCACAACGGTCACATGTTCCCCACAAAAAGCTTTGATAAAGAGGGTGTACGTGCAGAGCATGCTCTCCGTCACACAAGGGTCCTTAACTCTGCTTACGGCAACAAACGTACAAGCGGTGCTATCGGCTGGTGTATGGCAGATTACAACACTCATAAGGACTTTGGTAGCGGTGACAGAATCTGCTACCACGGTGTTACAGATATGTTCCGTGTGCCCAAAATGGGTGCAGCAATTTACCGCTCACAGCAAGAGGATAAGCCTTACCTTGAGGTTACTTCTGCTATGGATATTGGTGAACACCCCGGCGGTACAATTGGTGACGTTTGGGTATTTACAAACTGTGACTATGTAAAGCTTTACAAAAACGGCAGATACACAAGCACAATTTACCCCGATTCTTCAAAATTCAAAAGCCTTCCTCATCCCCCTATGATTGCAAAAGACTTTATTGGTGATGCACTTGTAACAGATGACGGACTTGACCCCAAGGCGGCCGCTTTACTTACAGACACACTTATTGCCGCACAAACACAACAATGGAAGCTGCCCCCTTCAAAGTTCATCAAGGCAGGCGCTGCTATGGTTGTTGGCAAAATTCCCTTTAACCGAATGTTTGATATTGTTACAAAATACATCGGTGGTTGGGGTAACGAGCAGATTACCTATAAATTCGAGGGTTATATTAATGATGAATGCGTTGCAACTGTTATGAGAACCGCTGTTACAGAGCTCTCACTTGACGTTAAGGCCGACTCACTTGTTCTTAAAGAGGGTGACACCTACGATGCAACACGTATTCAGCTGGTAGCCCTTGACCAGAACGGCAACAGAGTTCCCTTTGCAGACAGCTCCGTTAAGGTTACGGTTAAAGGCCCTGCTAAGGTTATCGGCCCCACAGAATTCCCCCTTATTGGCGGTGACAGAGCATTCTGGATTCGCACAACAGGTGAAAAGGGTGACATTACAGTTACCATCGATGCTAAGGCCATCGGCAAAAAGGTGCTTAAATTAAAAGCAGAATAACTACACATAATAAAACAATTCCTCCCATTCGAGGAATTGTAAAGGAGATATTAAAATGAACAACAAACCTTATTACATCACAACGGCTATTGCATACACATCACGCAAGCCCCACATCGGTAACTCATACGAGATTGTTTTATCTGATGCACTTGCACGATTCAAAAGAATGCAGGGATATGATGTATTTTTCCAGACAGGTACTGACGAGCATGGTCAGAAAATTGAGGAATATGCTGCTGCGGCAGGTATTTCACCCAAGGAGTACGTTGACAAGGTTGCAGGTGAAATCAAGGATATCTGCGATTGCCTTAACACAACCTATGACAGATTCATTCGTACAACTGATGACTACCACGAAGAAGCAGTACAGAAAATTTTCAAAAAGCTTTATGACAAAGGCGATATATATAAAAGTGAATACGAGGGCTGGTACTGTGTACCCTGCGAAAGCTTCTTTACAGACAGTCAGCTTGTAGACGGCAAATGCCCCGACTGTGGCAGAGAGGTAAAAAAAGAGAAGGAAGAAACATATTTCTTCAAGCTCAGCAAATATCAGAAGCAGCTTGAGGAATATATTGAATCAAATCCTGACTTCATTTACCCCGAAAGCCGTAAAAAAGAGATGATTAACAACTTCATCAAGCCCGGTCTTCAGGATTTGTGCGTATCACGTTCATCATTCAAATGGGGCGTTCCCGTTCCCTTTGATGACAAGCACGTTATCTACGTATGGATAGATGCACTTTCAAACTACATCACAGGTCTTGGCTACGACCCTGACAATCAGTCAGAGATGTACAAAAAATACTGGCCGGCAAACGTACACATTATTGGTAAGGATATTTTAAGATTCCATACCATTTACTGGCCCATTATGCTTATGGCACTTGGTGAGCCACTTCCCAAGCTGGTATTCGGTCACCCCTGGCTCCTTTCAGGTAATGTCAAAATGAGTAAGTCACGTGGTAACGTTATTTACGCCGATGACCTTTGCAACCGCTTTGGTGTTGACGCTGTAAGATATTACCTGCTTTCTGAGATGCCCCACGCACAGGACGGCACAATCACTTACGAAACAATTATCGAGCGCTTCAACTCAGACCTTGCAAACACCCTTGGCAACCTTGTTAACCGTACAGTTGCTATGAATAACAAGTATTTCGACGGTGTTATTCAGCCAGCAGATTGCACCGAGGAGCTTGACAACGAGCTTAAAGAAATGGCTCTCAGCTCACTTGATAAGGTTGCAAAGCTTCTTGACACCTATAAGGTAAGCGATGCACTTTCAGTAGTGCTTGACCTTGCAAAGCGCTGCAACAAATATATTGATGAAACAATGCCCTGGGCACTTGCAAAGGATGAAGAAAAGAAGGGCAGACTTGGTACTGTACTTTACAATCTTCTTGAAGGTATCCGCTTTATTGCAGTCCTTCTTAAGCCCTTTATGCCCGAAACAAGCGATAAAATCCTTGAGCAGATTGGCACAGACGTTAACACACTTGAATCCCTGTCAGAGTTCGGTGCAATTAAAGCAGGTGATAAGGTTGGCGTTGCTACTCCCCTTTTCTCACGTCTTGATGCAGAAAAGGTTCTTGCAGAAATCGAGGCATCTCTCCCTGCAGTAGAGGAAGAAAAGCCCGAAATCGAAGGTCTTGCAGAAATTCAGTTTGATGACTTTGCAAAGGTTGAGCTTCGTGTTTGCAAAATCAAGGACTGTCAGCCCATTAAAAAGGCAAAGAAGCTCCTTGAGCTTACCCTTGACGACGGCACAAAAACACCACGTACAGTTGCATCAGGTATCGCAAAATGGTATAAGCCCGAGGACCTTATCGGCAAGAGTGTTATTGTTGTGGCAAACCTTGCACCACGTACACTTTGCGGTGTTGAAAGCCATGGTATGATTCTTGCAGGTGAAATCAGCGAGGAAGACGTAAAGGTTGTTTTCGTTGACGGTCTTCCTGCAGGTACAATGTTAGGATAATATGAACAATATTTTTGATTCACATGCACATTACACAGATAAAGCGTTCAATGATGACCGCAAAAATATGCTCGGTTCCCTTAAGGAATCGGGCATTTGCGGTGTTATAAACTGTGGCGCAGACCTTGAAAGCTCTGAAAAATCTATGATACTTTCAAGGGAATATGACTATATTTATTTTGCTTGTGGCATTCACCCTGAAGAGGTAGACGGTCTACCCGACAATTACATTGACCTTCTACGCCAAATGGCAAAGGATGAAAAATGTGTTGCCATCGGTGAAATCGGTCTCGATTATTACTGGCGACAGGATAATAAGGACTTGCAGAAAAAGGTTTTTGAAGAACAGATTTTATTGGCAAAGGAGCTTGATTTGCCCATAATCGTTCACGACAGAGAAGCTCACGAGGATACTCTTAACATACTTAAAAAGCATAAACCAAAGGGTGTTTTACATTGTTTTTCAGGTAGTGTTGAAACTGCCAAAGAGGTTTTAAAGCTTGGTATGTATATCGGCCTCGGTGGTGCAGTAACCTTTAAAAATGCAAAAAAACCTGTTGAGGTTGCAGAAATGCTCCCCCTTAACAGACTTCTTTTAGAAACGGATTGCCCCTATATGGCGCCCGTGCCAATGCGTGGCAAACGTAACAACTCTGCATATATTCAGTATGTGGCAGAAAAAATCGGTGAAATCAGGGGACTGAACCCACAAGAAATCACCGACGAAGCAACTAAAAACACAAAAAAACTGTTCGGTATTTAACCGAGCAGTTTTTTAAATGCAAAATGCAGAATGCAGAATGCAAAATTATTGGGCACTGCGTGCGGCTATTATAAAGCTGTCGCAAGAATAAAGTGAATATGATACAATAAAATGGTTGGTGGTCCTACCTCTCTGTTTGAGAGAGGGGGACCGTCTTTTCGTAATTTTATGTAAAAACTAACCACCAAACGAGCCAAAAATTAAATGCACAAACCAAGCCTGACGGACGGTGGAGAGTTGCCAATACGCAGTATTTTGAATCGTAAGATTCAACCTTGATAACCTGAAGGTTTGTTGTATATGTAATATGAAACAAGATACTTCTTCTTAAATCACATCATTTAAAGCTATACTTTGTTTTCCGTGGAATCAGTGATTCCAGACACTGCGTGTCGGCAACTCTCCACCACCCGACAAGCTTTGTTTTAACACGTAAATAACCACCCGCTTGAAACATAAAGGGAAACAACAGCTTAACAAAAAGGTGGTCCCCCTCTCTCAAACAGAGAGGTAGACCACACAGCAATTTTTTGTTTCGTTTTTAGTTTATCGCATAAATGCGTTCACTACGGTTGTTCTATCCAACAGAAGACTAACCACGGCCGGAACTACCCACCACCACGACTACACTTCGTTCCGTCGCGGTCCCCCTCCCTAGGGATAGGGAGGAAAAGCTTCGCAAATTTTCGCTTTGCGCTTTGCATTTTGCACTTTATAATCGTGTCGCAGACCCTTAATTTGAAATTTTAAATTTATAATTTTAAATTTTAGATATTATCTTCTCGCTAAGCTCATTTATAGTATCAAAGTCCGTTGCTTTTATGTAATACTCCTCAAGTCTGTCGTGAAGGTCTTTTGCGATGGACATTTTCTTTACAGCCTCGTTTATAAGCTCTTTTTTTGCAGATTTGCCAAACATCAGCTTTTCTTTTATGTTAGACAAACCATCTTTATCGCAAAAGCGTGAGGCGTGAGTAACCTTACTTTCATCATCTATTGAATAATGATATCCATTTTGTGTGAAAACTGCTGTTTTCAGGGTGGGTATAATAAGATGCTCCGCCTTAAATTCGGGGAACAATGGGCAATAGCACTTGTATACGTCATAACCCATTCTAACAGCGTAATCACTTAATTTTTTTATAATATATGGTGATACTATACTGTATTCATCCTCTATGGTAACAATTTTCTCTGACAGAGCCACAACCGAATCGTAGCGCACATCTATCCCATCAGGGGTTATGGCAGATAAAAACCTTTTGTGCTCTTTACCCTCTTTGTAATCTGTTCTTTCTGTTATTATACGGTTTTCAAGGCGTTTGATATATCTGTCAAGCTTTTCTTTATCAATAAAATTATTACACAATATCAGATTTTGTGTTTCTACAGATGATGCTATTTTAAGGTATTCGGCTGCCTTTTTGTGTTGTTGCTTATTGGCAAGTGTCAACTCTGCTATTTCATTAAAGTGGCTTTTCAGATATTTTTTATCCCAGGCAACACTCAAATCTATTATATGCTCTGTCACTCCGGGCAAAGTGGGGTCAATTGTGTGTGGTGATGTGCCATCGCATATTGAAAAGTTGATTTCAGGCACAAGCACAATATCAAGAGACTGAGGGTCCGCACTACAATAGCCACGCTCAACGTAGTACCCACGTTTTTCCATTTTTTCGGCAATACGCTTCATTATGGTTGATTTACCCGTGCCCGGTCCACCCTTTAAAATAAGGTGATTACCCTCTGAATATGGGTTATAAGTATTTTTAAACAATGAGCAATATCCCCCACTATTATTTGCACCAAAGTAAAATGATACAGGTAAAACTGTTTTTGTCATACAAAACCCTCCGCATTATTACGAATTATTATGTTACAAGGCATAATATGACAGTATGAAAAATTTGTTACTCAGGTAATAGCCCTAAATCATTGACTTTTATCTAAATCAAAGATATACTTATTTTGTATGTTTTATTAACTTCAGAAAAGAGGTTTATATATGTCACGATATGATGAAGCTAAAAGAATTTATGCCTCACTTGGTGTAGATACTGAAAAAGCTCTCAGCACACTTAAGGATGTTACAATTTCTGTACATTGTTGGCAGGGTGACGATGTTGTGGGCTTTGACAGCAAGGAAAGTCTTTCAGGCGGTATCCAGACTACAGGTAACTACCCCGGCAAGGCATCTACCCCAGAAGAGCTTATGTCAGACCTGGACAAGGCTTTTTCACTTGTACCCGGTAAAAAGAAATTAAATTTACACGCTTGCTATGCTATCTTTGACGGTGATTTTGCCGACAGAGATGCCATAGAGCCCAAGCACTTCAAAAAATGGGTTGACTATGCAAAAGAGCGCGGTATGGGCATTGACTTTAACCCCACATACTTTTCACACCCTATGGTTAAGGACGGACTTACACTTTCATCACCTGATGAAGAAGTACGTGCATTCTGGGTTAAGCATGGTATACAGTGCCTTAAAATATCAGAGTATTTTGCAAATGAAACAGGCGTACCCTGTGTTATGAATATCTGGATTCCTGACGGCTATAAGGATATCCCTGCTGACAGATTTTCACCCCGTGCACGTTTTAAAAAATCACTTGATGAAATTCTCAGCACACCCTACGATAAATCAAAGGTTTACGTAACCCTTGAAAGCAAGGTTTTTGGTATTGGTCTTGAAAGCTACACAGTAGGCTCAGCAGAGTTTACACTTTCTTACTCCACCAAAAACAATATTACTCCCCTTATGGATAATGGTCACTACCACCCCACAGAGCTTGTTTCAGATAAAATTGCATCACTTTTGCTTTTTAATGAAAAAATTGCTCTTCACGTTACACGCGGTGTGCGTTGGGACTCTGACCACGTTGTACTTTACGACGACGAAACAAAAGAAATTGCAAAGGAAATTGTTGCACACGATGCTCTTGACAGAGTATTTATTGCTACTGACTACTTTGATGCTTCAATTAACAGAATTTCTGCTTGGGTAACAGGCCTCAGAAATGTGCAAAAAGCACTTCTTAACGCTTTACTTACCCCACACGATACAATGAAAGAGCTCCAGAAGGACGGCAAATTTACCGACCTTATGGTACTGCAGGAGGAAATAAAAACTGCACCTTTCGGCGATATCTGGGCAGAATATCTTGTAAGAGAAGGTATAAAAGCAGACTATCTTGCAGAAATTAAAGAATATGAAGAAAAGGTTTTGGTGAAAAGAGTATGAAAAACATTTTAACAGCACCCTTTGTGGAAGATATGAAAAGAGCTACAGCCAATATGTACCGTCTTGGCTGGGACGAAAGAAACGGCGGTAACATCAGCTTTATGCTTGAAGAGGAGCAGGTTGCAGAATACCTTGACCTTAACAACGTTATCCGTGAAATCCCTACAGGATTTGATGCAACTGACCTTATCGGTAAAATTTTTATCGTAACAGGTACAGGTAAATACTTTAAGAATGTTGAGGTTGACCCCGAAACAAACCTTGGTATTATCCGTATTGCAAAAGACGGTACAACTGCCGAGCTCCTTTGGGGCTACGCAGACGGTGGCAAGTTCACAAGTGAGCTCCCCGCACACCTTATGAGCCATATGGCAAGACTTAAGGTTGACCCTCAGAACAGGGTTATTATGCACTCACACCCCACATATACACTTGCTATGAACCACATTCACGAGCTTGATGAGCAGAAGCTCACACACACTCTTTGGGAAATGTGCACAGAGTGTATTGTTGTTTTCCCCGAGGGTATCGGTGTGCTTCCCTGGATGGTATGCGGTAACAACGAAATCGGTATTGCAACTGCAGAAAAAATGAATGACTTCCGCCTTGTTGTATGGGGTCTTCATGGTATCTATGGTGCAGGTAAGGATATGGATGAGGCTTTCGGTCTTATTGAAACTGTTGAAAAGGCTGCTATGCTC
>JAZQRX010000024.1:0-30668 GCA_045629785.1 Acutalibacteraceae bacterium
ATCAATAATTTAATGTGAGCATTATTTATTTGCTCTTTTTCTTGCAGATGTTAAAAAATTGTACTGCTATAAACAAAGAAAATGGTAGTGGCAAAAGACCCTGCTTTAGCCGGGGCAAGCAGAGCAGTCGGCTATCCGCCAACAGCAAATCGCAGGCAGAAGCCCGAACCCACTTTAGTAAGTATCTGTTTTTGTTTCTTGTAACTTAGTGAATTTGTAAATCAAAATAGGTGTGATAAGTAAAACTGCTGTAATACCAAATACAAAAAGTACATCATAAACCGGATTTGGACTATAAGGATTATAAAATAGTCTGACAGTACCTACAACATCAGAGGCAGAGACCAATCCCCCTATAAATAGAACAAAGACAAGGTTATCAAATCCTATACTGGTATGAAAAAAGGTGTTTTCTATTTCTTGAAGATGGCTCATAAACACAAACAATAAACCAAGAACAAACGGAATTGCTATAGTACAATAAGCGTACTTGAAAACAGTTTTGCATTTCTTCTTTTTTGCTATAACTGCCATTGTGCATATATACGCAAATATTATCAATAAATGTATAAGGTTAAAGAAGAAAGACAAGGTTTCATCAGATATAATAGTACACAGCAAACAGAAGCTCATAATGATTAATGGTAAAATAAACCCATAAGTTGGAGTTTTAAAAGTCACTTATATCACCTCTTGCTTGAATAGTAACATATTAAATATTAAAAATCAATATATGAGAATTCTCTGTTCGATGTGTCCACTTTTAATATACAACTCTCATTATTACTTCTTGCTTGTACCAAAAATTCGCTTTTAAGTGAAAAGTAAATATAAGAATAAAAAAGTGAAAATCCACACCTTCTTAAGAAGGTGTGGATTTTTGGTGCGGAGAATGGGACTTGATGGGCTCTGCCCATCGTTTGCTACGCAAACCTCGATTGTGTTCGCCTTCGGCGAGGGGGTTCAAGTCCCGATGACTTTATTTTTACATAAAAATAAAAGGAACCACCATTGGTGATTCCTTTATGTTGGTGCAGAGAATGGGACTTGAACCCACATGAACTTGCATTCACTAGTACCTGAAACTAGCGCGTCTGCCAATTCCGCCACCCCTGCATATTTAATTGTTGTACTCAACTGCTTTGTTGTGAAAATAACCTTGTGTTAAGGACACTTGCGGTACCCAAAATCGTTTATCGCTCCTGCTCGTCGCTAACGATTTTGACCGCTACGCCATTTCGCACTTACTGTATCCGCCACAGGCGGCGTGCGTGCTCAATGCTGCCAATTCCGCCACACCCGCATATAAATAAATGGGAAATGCAAAATTATCGGGGAAGCTACGCTTCCGAACATTATAATGGCAAATTGCACTGGGCAAATTAAGAGTGGATTGCTTTTCTGAAGATTATAACACCCTCTGTTACAATGCGAGGATGATTTTAACATAAAAAAACAAAAAATGCAAGGCACTTTTATTGACGGAAACACCCTTTTGTAATATAATTTTTATATTATGTTGTCAGAATTTGCAGAATATTGTTTTAAGAGGGATATATATGGCAGAATTTGTATGCAAAAAGTGTGGCGCTGTTGTGCGTGTGCCTGATGATGCGCCTAAGGCTTTTTGTAATAAATGTGGTTTTAAGGTATACGATGCAGTAGCTGAACAGCTTTATGATGCTAATCCGCTTTGGTTGGAGGGTGGCCCTGCTTCGGCATACACTACAACGGGGGTTAACCAATCTGACCAACAAAATCAATCTGTTCAATACAGCACAAAAACCTTTGACCAGATACAGGCGGATAACGCTAACCCTAAAACAAAGACACCGATATTAATAACCCTTGTGATTTGTGCAGTGGTTTCGGTAATTGCGGCTGTGTTTGTGGTAGGTGGCGTTGTTGTTAAGCCATCAATGGATTACAACGCGGCTTGTGAGCTTATGGGTCAGGGCAATTTTGTTGAGGCAATCAATGCATTTGAAAAGCTTGACGATTACAAGGATTCGCCTGATAAGGTGCTTGAATGTAAATACGAATTAGCCAAAGAGATGTTCGATAAAGGCGAATATGACCAGGCTGACGTGCTTTTTGCTGAGCTTAATGGGTATAGTGACAGTAAAAGCTATATTGATAAAATTAATTTTGAAAAGCAAAAAATAGTTATCAAAAATGCTAATGTGGGTGATATTGTTCAATTCGGAACATATGAGCAGGATAATGACTACAGCAATGGTAGTGAGCCTATTGAATGGCAGGTGCTTGATGTCAGGGGTAATCAAAAAATGCTTATTTCAAAGTATGGTATTGATTGCCGTCAATATGACTCGCGTGATATGTACCTTACCTGGGAACAATGTCAGTTACGTAATTGGCTCAACTCTGATTTTATTCAAACCGCGTTTACAACCGAGGCAGCATCTATGATTTCATCAACCTCGTTAGATAATTCAAACAACCCTGTTTATGGTACATGGGGTGGTAATAATACAGTTGACAGAGTCTTTTTGTTAAGCTACAACGAAGCATCTGTTTACTTCCCTACACAAAACCAGCGTATGGCACAGGCAACACAATATACTGCCTCAAAGAATGCTGAATTAAAATATGGCAATAATTGTTGGTGGTGGCTACGTACCCCCGGCGTGTATGCTATAGATGTGTGCGGTGTGCACCACGATGGTGAGCTTGACCCTAAGGGTGTTTTTGTTTACGGTCAGCGTAGTGCCGTTCGCCCTGTTATGTGGGTTACGGTTGAATAAGGTTAAATTATTTAGGAGAGATTTTTTATGAAATTGATGATTGCATCTGATATACACGGCTCACTTGCGTTTTGTCAACAGCTTGTTGACAGATATAATGAGGAGAATTGTGACAAGCTTATTTTACTTGGTGACGTGCTTTATCACGGCCCACGTAACGATTTGCCCGAGGGCTACAACCCCAAGGGTGTTATAGCACTGCTTAACGGAATGGCGCAGGAAATCCTCTGCGTAAGGGGTAACTGCGAGGCAGAGGTTGATAATATGGTGCTTGACTTTGATGTCCTTGGTGAATATGCTCTGCTTTTTAATAACGGTAGAACATTTTTCCTTACACACGGCCACAAGTTCAATCCACAAAACCCACCAAATCTCAAAAAGGGCGACGTGCTTTTCAATGGCCACACCCACGTGAGCAAAATTGAGGAGTGCGGTGACTTCCTTTACGTGAACCCCGGTTCGGTTTCAATACCCAAAGAGGGTACACCACGCGGATATATCATCCTGACAGATGATAAAATCACCCACAAAAACCTTAATGGTGATGTGGTAACAGAATATAGCTTGTAAAAAACAAAAACCGCCTTCGGTAAACCGAGGGCGGATATTTTATGCACAAATTGAAAAAGCTGTTCTGTGGGTGGTGTCACCACTTTTTCAATACCCGAGGGCTTTTGCGCTTGCTTTCCCCTAACATAGTATGCTTGTTCAGCTTTTTGGTGATAGGGGAAAGCTATTTAATTTTAAATTATGAATTTATTATTTTAAATTCTCAAGCACCTTGAGCACAATTTCAGAAAATGCGGTGATGTCGGTTTTAACTGAATTCTGATAATCATCAACACCAACATCGTCTGCGCTGTCAGAAATTTTACGGATGCTTACAAAGGGTACGTTCAAAAGGTAGCAAACAGCACCGAGGGCACCGCTTTCCATATCAAATGCGCTTATATTGAAAAGCTCTTTGTATTTATCTTTTCTTTCGGCATCTGTAAGGAAAAAGTCACCTGTACCAAGGTTACCGTGCTTAAAGCCTTCAATACCTGCTGCGGCATTGTAAAGGGCATTATCACATTTATATATGTACTCTGCCTGACCGGGCTTCTGACCGGGGAGTCTGCCGATAGGTGTCAGGTCAAAGTCACATTCAACACAAGAGTCAGAAACGATAATGTCACCTTTAAATACGCCTGAAACTGCACCGCTCCAGCCTGTATTAATTACACCATCATAGTTACCCTCGCTTAAAGCAAGTGCAGCACCTAAAGCTGCATTAACCTTGCCGATGCCAAAGCAGACTGCTGTGCATTGATGGTTGTTATATTCAAAATCGAATGCAGGCATATGCTTTATAGTATATTCTTTTTTTACAATGTCACCCATTGACTCCTTGCAAGGGTTAAATTCATCAATATCTGCAATTAAAATAAGATACTTCATTTTAAAAAATCTCCTTATTCCTTAAGTGCTTCTTCAAGTGCCTTTGCAAACTGGTCGGGGCATGATGTTGACTTGAAGCCACATCTGATACCGCTGAGTGTTTCAATAACCTCATCTGCCTTTTTGCCTTCTGCAAGGGCAGCAATACCCTTAAGGTTACCATTACAGCCACCCTCAAATGAAACGTTGCTGATAATTCCGTCATTTAATTCAAACTGAATACTTCTTGAACAAGTACCCTTTGTTTTGTAATTATACTTCATTTTCTTTTTTCTCACTTTCTTGTGCCTGACTCAAAAGGTCAAGGGCCTCTTTTAATGCATCAAGAGGTGTCTGCCCACTTGCTTTTTTAACTGTTATATATGGCTTGGGTCCTGTTGAAACAAGTATTCTGCCCCTCATAGCCTTAACCAGCACGGCAACCTTTTTCATATCAATCTGCTCAACATATAAAAGCAGGCTGTTATTGTTCTGACCTATTTCATATATACCAAGGCTTGCCGCAAGGTTTCGCATAAGGGCAACCTTTACAAGACCCTCAACACTTGCAGGTGGCTCACCAAAACGGTCAATAAGCTCATCAATTACATCACTTGCATCTTCTTCATTTTTTATATCTGCAATACGCTTGTAAATTGACAACCTGTGTGGCAGGCTTTCAATGTAATTTTCGGGGATATGGGCATCAATCCTGATGTCAATAAGGCATTCCTTGGTGGTGGCTTTTTCGATTTCGCCCTTTTCCTCCATAACCGCCTCAGACAGGAGCTTCATATACATATCGTAGCCGACAGCCTCCATGTGACCATGCTGTTCTGCACCCAAAAGATTACCTGCGCCTCGGATTTCAAGGTCGCGCATAGCAATTTTAAAGCCAGAGCCAAACTCAGTGTATTCCCTGATGGCGGTAAGGCGCTTTGTGGCAATCTCGGTCAAATCCTTGTTGCGGTCAAATGTGAGGTATGCAAAGCCCCTTCGTGCAGAGCGTCCTACTCTGCCTCGTATCTGGTGAAGCTGTGCAAGACCTAAATGGTTTGCGTTGTCAATAATAAGTGTGTTGGCATTTGGTACGTCAACGCCTGTTTCAATAATGGTGGTGCAAACAAGTATATCAATTGCACCATCAAGAAGGTCACGCCATACCTCAGATAATTCATCTTCACTCATTTTGCCGTGAGCAATACCTATGTTTGCATCAGGCAAAAATTCTTTTATTTTAAGAGCGGTGCGTTCTATTGAGTCAACCTTGTTGTGCAGGTAATATACCTGACCGCCGCGACGAAGCTCTTTTTCCATAGCCTCTGCAAGCACGCCCCAATCGTGCTCTAAAACATAGGTCTGCACGGGGGAGCGGTCAAGAGGTGCTTCCTCGATGACCGACATATCACGTATGCCCGACATCGCCATATTCATTGTACGGGGGATAGGTGTTGCCGAAAGCGTCAGGCAGTCAACGTCGGGGTAAGCCTCTTTAAGACGCTCCTTCTGTCCAACACCAAAGCGTTGCTCCTCATCGACTATAATCAGACCTAAATCCTTAAACTGAATATCCTTTGAAATAAGTCTGTGTGTGCCAACGATAATATCAATTGAGCCACGTTTAAGTGCCTTTATAATACGTGTCTGCTCTTTAGCTGTACGGAAGCGGCTGAGCATTTCTGCCTCAATGGGGAAGCCCTCAAAACGGCGTTTTATGGTGTTGTAGTGCTGGAGTGCCAATATGGTGGTGGGTACAAGGATTGCACATTGTTTGCCGTCTGCAATACATTTGAAGGCGGCTCTGAGGGCAACCTCGGTTTTACCAAAGCCAACGTCACCGCACAGGAGTCTGTCCATAGGGTGAGGTTTTTCCATATCACGCTTAATTTCGTTAATTGAGCGAATTTGGTCCTCTGTTTCCTCATACTCAAATCTACGCTCAAAATCGTTTTGCATATCAATATCGGGTGAGAATGAGTAACCCGGCATTTTCATCCTGCGTGAGTAAAGGGCTATAAGCTCCTTTGCCATATTCTTTGCAGATGCCTTTACTCTGGATTTTAATTTATCCCAGTCTTTACCGCCAAGGCGTGAAAGCTTAAGTGTGCCTGAATCATCCTTAGGGCCGATATATTTTGATACAAGGTCAAGCTGTGTTACAGGTACGTAAAGAGCATCGCCCTTTGCGTAGCGTATCATAATAAAATCCTTTGTAACGCCTGAAACCTCAAGCTTTTTGATGCCCTCAAATACACCTATGCCGTGAACGCTATGTACAACATAGTCGCCCCTTGAAAGCTCTTCAAGGCTTTGAATGGCATCGGCAGCCTTGTAATTTTTACGTTTTTTTCGGATAGTACGTGTTGTAGTGCCTCTGCTATATGCAAATATATTGAATTTTTCGTTAGGGTAACGGAATCCGCCTGATAAACCACCCGGTAAAACACTTACAATGTTACGGGGGAATTCTGCAGGTGGTACAGGGAAATACATAGCCTTGATGTCTTCTGTATTAAGTGCCTCTGCAAGGGCGTCTGCCGCTTTTTCTGTTCCTGCAATAACAATGCATTGTTCCTTGCGTGAAAGGGCAGGCTTCAGGTCATCCATAAGCACTTCAAGTGAGCCGTTCCACGAGGGTAATTGCTGAATATTGAATGATGTAAGGCTTTTTACGGGTGTGTCAAAGGTGCCACGTGGAAATGTGTCAACGTAAAATGCCTTTTGTGATTCATATAAATTGAGCAGCTTGGGGAATGTAAGTGTAAAATTATCAAGTCCCTTGCACAAAACTCCGTTTTCAAACTGTGCTTTTATTTCTTGTGTGAAAAGCTTGCAGGTGTTTTCGGCTTTATCCTTAACCGAGCCACTTTCTGCAACAAAAAGCAAATCATCTTTGCAATACTCGAATATTGATGCAGGTGATTTGTATGCCAACGACAGGTATTTATCAACCGATAAAAGCCCTACACCCGACTCTAACATTTCAATGTCTTTTTGCAAAGCTTCTTTTGCCTTGCGTGAGCCCTTGCCTGAAAGATTTGCCATAAATGACTGTATTTTTTCTTTAAGAATAAGGGTACTGTCAAATATAATTTCAGTTGCAGGTGTTATTTCACAAAAATCAAGTGCATCTGAACGCCTTTGTGTTGATGGGTCAAATGTGGAAATAGTATCAACGCTGTCACCCCATAGCTCAATACGTATGGGTAGCTCCGAATCAGGTGGAAAAAAGTCAATAATACCGCCTCGGTGAGCATACTGACCGGGGCCTTCAACACTATCTGCAACCTTGAAGCCTGCAGATGACAAAATATCTATAAGCTTTTCGGTAGTGACTTCTGTATCAAAATCAATTCTGAATGTGCGCTTTTCTAATTCCTCTGGTGGGATTGTCAATTGTAAAGCACTTTCTACAGAGCAGGCAATAACAGAGTAGTCACCCGATAATGCTGCACAGAGTGTTTTTATTCTTAATTGCTCATATTTGCGTGATTGACCTTGTGAGGTATTAAAGGAATAATCGCGGGCAGGGTAAAAATATGCCTTTTTTCCCACACCTGCAAATTCATTTATATCTGATGTGAATTTTCGGGCAGATGCTTCATCGGGCAAAAGCACAATTGCTCTGCGGTTAAGGTCACCGCAGAGTGAATGTATAAGATGTGCTTTGGGTGTGGATGGCAGACCTGTCACCCCTGATGGGGCTATGCCATTATCGATATACCGCAACACATCGTTGTATTCAGAACAATTTTTAAGTAGCTTTGAATAACAGGACATATTAACCTCTATGCTTTAAGCATTTAACTATTAAAGTCAGACATAGCACCGTCAATGTTGCCGTCAACTATGTATTTAAGCGCCTCACAGGCATTGTCAATTGATTCGCGCATAAGGGGAATATCTTTTTTAGGGAAGTTTGCAAGTACCCAATCAGCCAAATCATAATCGGGATGTGGCTTTTTGCCTACACCTAATTTGATTCGGGGGAAATTCTCTGACCCAAGGTGGGCAATAATACTTTTGATACCATTGTGACCACCTGCACTGCCTTTGCGTTTAATTCGGAGCTTGCCCGGCTCAAGTGAAATATCATCAAATATAACAATAATATTTTCAACAGGGATTTTGTAGAATGAGGCGCACTCCTTTACAGCGGTACCGCTGTTGTTCATCATTGTCTGGGGCTTCATTACAAGCACCTTGTGGTTACCGATTTTTGTGTCACCGATAAGGGCGTGGAACTTGAGCTTTTTGGCTTTGAAGCCTAACGTGTCTTCAAGGCGTGTTACACAAAGAAAACCTGCATTGTGACGTGTTGTTTCGTATTTTGTGCCGGGGTTACCAAGACCCACTATGAGATATTCGTAGGTGGAATCGCCACCTAAATTTTTGAATTTATTAAACATTTTTTACTCCAATTATTTTATATGCTGACGCTTGTAGGGTTTTTTTACGTTTACCCAATCTTCTTTTACTGTTTGCCTTGAACGTGCAACGGCAAGTGCATTATCAGGCACATCCTCTGTAATAGTTGAACCTGCAGCGGTAAAAGCGTTTTCGCCAACTGTAACAGGTGCTACAAGGTTGGTGTTACAGCCGATAAATGCACCGTCCTTGACAGTTGTTCGTGATTTGTTTCTGCCATCATAGTTAACAGTTACACAACCACAACCAAAGTTAACGTCCTTACCTACGTCAGAGTCACCTACATAAAGCAAATGGGGTAATTTACTACCTGCATCAACTGTTGAATTTTTAACCTCAACAAAATTACCGATGTGAACATTATCCGCGATTTTACAGTTGGGGCGGATGTGTACAAAGGGACCCGCAGTAACTCCGCTACCGATAACAGAGTCGTATGATTGTGTATTATTAAGGCTTGTGTTGTTGCCTACGGTTGAATTGGTAATATATGAATTAGGGCCTATAACACAGCCTTCACCGATTTTTACGTCACCCATAAGCACTGTGCCGGGCATAATAACAGTACCCTTACCGATTGTAACAGTGGGTTCAATTATAACGCCATCAAAACAGGGTATCTCAACACCATTGTCAATCAATGTTTGTATAATTTCGAGCCTTTGTGTATTGTTAATCATAAATAACACTCCTTTAGTGCAGTACTAAACCAATTATATATTTTACCATATTATAGTGTATATTTCAAGAATTTATACTTCTTGAAATATATTCCCGAAATAATCACGAAGATTTCTCAAAAATATGTTGATTCGTTCACGTTTTTATAATATAATACCACTATATATAATGAAATGAGGTGGCGTAATTGTCAAAGCGTTTTATGAACGTGGCTTTGAGTGTAGTTATAATTTCAATAACTTTGCTTTGTAGTATTATGCTGCCATTTTTATCATATGTTAAGCCTGATGTTATCAATAACTTCGATTTTAAATCTGCCTATGCAGACCTTAAGGGATATAACCTTAGCGAAACAGGGCCTATATCACTTGCAGGTGAGTGGGAGTTTTATTGGGATAAGCACATTATAAGTGACAATATATCACAGTGTGAGCCTGATTTATTTGTTGATATTCCATCTGCATGGACCCAGTATGATTTTAAAAATAAAAAGCTGTCAAATAGTGGTAAGGCAAGCTACAAAACAATAATCGATAATGTAAAAACCTCGGAGCCTGTGCTTGTAAACGTGAATAATTTGCCGGGTCAATGCCGTGTTTTTATTGATAACCAATGCGTTTTTTCTAACAGGGGAATTCCAGGTCAGAATACAAAAACAAAATTTTATTCATATGCACAGCCCATAACTATTGATAGTGGCAAGCATACTATTGTTATTGAGGTAACCTGCGAGTATTCAAGCGGACTTACAGTGTTGCCGCAGTTGTCTGTATACCATGATTACAGACACGCTGAAATGAGCGCAGTTGCCGTAAGATATATGATAGTTGGTATTGTTGGCTTTTTTGCAATCGCAAGTGTATTAGTGTGCGTTATTCGTAAAAAAGTGGGTAACCAGCTGTGGGTTTTTCTGCTGTGTATCATATTTGTTTTCAGAATGCTTATATCAAGCGAGGGCTATATGGTTACACACCAGTTGTTTGGTGATTTGAACTATGAGATTATGACCTCGTTGATTTTTGTTTCAACGTACATAATCAAGCTGTGTATGTATATGTACCTGAACGAAAGGCTTAACCTGAAAATCAAGCAGGGCGCACTTGTTTTGATTTCAGCTGTATTCCTTTTGTGTGCATCTGTGCCATATTTTGTGTATGACCGCATTTATGTTGCAACTATTTATATGTGGCTTCAGTCGGTTGCGTATCTGTCAGATGTATTTATGATTTATAAATTAACAGGTGCAGTTGTACGCAAAGAAAGGAATGCAATACCATACCTGGTTTTATATTGCATAAATGCTTGCTCTATTGTTATTGATAATTTCTATCTTAACGGATATATTGCAGGTGAGGGCTCTTATATAATGCCTGTTGCTTGTATGAGCTTTATTGCGCTTATGATAGTGCTTCACCTTATTGAGAGCTTTGAGGACTATAAACAAGCACAAAAAACTGCTGACCTTAAAAGGGAGTTAGGTGAGCTTAATACTACCCTTATGATAAGTCAGATTCAGCCACACTTTTTATATAACGCGCTTAATACCATAAAATATATGACAAAAAAAGACCCGAAAACCGCAGAGAGCGCCATAGTTAAATTTTCAAACTATCTGAGGGCAAATATGGATTCACTTACACAAAAGGAGCCTATTCCCTTTAATAAAGAGCTTGAACACGTAAAAAATTATATTGATATTGAGCAATTGCGGTTTGGTGAGCGTCTTAAAATAGAGTATGATATTTTAGCGGAGGATTTTACAATACCCCCACTTACCATACAGCCTATTGTTGAAAATGCAATTAAGCATGGCGTTAACCAGAAGCCCGAGGGTGGCACAGTTAAAATCAGTACAAACGAAACTGATAATGAGTTTATTGTTATGGTCAGTGATAACGGTGTTGGTTACGATATTAACCAGGTGCTTAATGACGGCAGGTCACACGTTGGTATTACTAATATTAAAAAACGATTAAAAACAATGCTTGGTGCATCTGTTAAAACAAATAGTGTAATAGGTGAGGGTACTCAGGTTACTATTACAATCCCAAAGAATAGATAATCCCGAAAGGAACATAATAAAATGCGTATAATGGTAGTAGATGATGAAGTTTTAGCTTTAGAGGATTTTGAGGATACTTGCCGTGAGTTAGGTATCACAGATGAAATTGTCAAATTTAATAATCCTCTTGATGCTTTAAGCTTTGTGGCGATGAACAAGGTTGATATTGCATTCCTTGATATTGAAATGCCCGTAGTAAAGGGTATAGAGCTTGCAAAGCGTATAAAGGCATTTTGCAGGAATGTAAGGATAATATTCACTACGGGCTATAGTGAGTATGCTCTTGAGGCTTTTTCGGTTGATGCGGTTGATTACGTTATGAAGCCCTATGAGGCAGCGGCAATCAAACGTGCATACGACAAGGCCCTGCTTGTGCGTGATGCCGTAAGTGAAAACCACGTATTTATAAAAACCTTCGGTTATTTTGATGTTTTTGTGGATGGTAAATCCGTGGCATTTTCAAGTGCTAAGTCTAAAGAGCTACTTGCACTCCTTGTTGACAGAAACGGCGGTGTTGTAAGCACCGAACAGGCCATTTCTGTGCTTTGGGAGGGTAGAAAGTACGATGAAACCGTACAGTCCCTTTTCAGAAAGGTGCTGAAGTCACTTCGTGTTTCACTTGAAGAGGCAGGTATACTTGATATTCTTGTTGATAACAGAAATCAGCGTAGCGTTGATAAATCAAAATTTGCTTGTGATTACTATGAATTGCTTGAAAAAGGCAAAACGGATAACACAAAATACTTTGGTAAGTATATGGAGCAATACCCTTGGGCAAAGGTTACTGAGGATAGAATAAACAGTACATATTAATAATAAGAAAAGAAGTCGTTGTGATTACAACGACTTCTTGTTTTTTATTAACTTGACTAAAATTATAAACGCTATTGTGCCGAGGGTTATTCCAAGTAAATCTACTGTAAGGTCAATTAACTGAAATGCTCGTCCGGGCACGTATAACTGATGAATTTCATCTGTGATGGCATAGCCAAAAGAAATTATAACAGATAAAACGGGGTTAAAGCTTTCTTTGAATGAACGTATCGCGTTAATCATCAAAAAGCCTAATGCTGCAAACTCGCAACAATGAGCAATTGTTCGTACAGTACCATCGGGTAAGTCAATTTTAAAAAGCTCATATAACCATGATACTACCGAACCGCTTACCTCGGCAGAATCTGTGGAATCTTGCGCTGAAAGGCAAAAGATTGTGACCATAACCGCAACAAGCAGAATTATCGATACTATGCGGTACGCTTTAAGTTTTTTAGTTATCATTGAGCCTCCGGCTTGGTACCTGAATGGAAGTAAATCTGATTACCGCCGTTTGCAAGGTATACACCCTTTACGCCTTTGCCAAGGTAAAGGTCATTACTTGCAAAGAAAAGGGGAACAAACACACCGCTATCAACAATATGCTTTTCCATAACACCGCAAAGAGCAGCATTTTCTTCGTTAGTTGTTTTAAGCTGGTTTTTAAATGCCTTCATCTTTTTGTCGGTGTAATTACAGGGTGCACCTGAAATTGCATCGAGCATACCAAAAGCAGTTTTGTTTGTAGGTCTGATGGGAAGGATTGCTAAATCGTATTTACCTTCAGAAACAATTTTGTCAACGTCTTCAAGGTCATAAATTCTTGTGTCGAAAAGAATTTTATCCTCAAAAAGAACCTGCCATGCTTCAATAATTGTCTGTAAATCCTTATTTAAGGGTGCAGGTACAGATATTTCGATTGTGTAAGCCTCTTTACCTGTTCTTGAAAGAAGCACTTCAAGGTTGGCCTGAGCAGCTTTTGCATTTTTTGCGTATGTAAGCTTTGCGGGTGAAAAGTCTGCGTAGTTTGCATCGCCGATAGTGTAGTTGTTGGGGATGATTCTGTCTGCCTTGCCTGTAGCAAATGCAGGAGTTTCAATTTTGCTGTAATCAATTGTGCTTAAAAGAATGTTGCGGATTTCAGCAACAGAGCCAACGCTTGTTTTACAGTTGAAAGCAAAACCCCATACTGAATCAATAGATGTGTATGATGTAGTATTGCCTTCAATTCTGCTTGTGCAGGGTGTAAGGTATACATCATATTTGCCTTCGGTAAAGCGTGATTCCATAGCGTTACGTTTGCCTGTGTTGTAAAGAAGAAGTGATTTGTTCTGAACCTGAAGCTTGCCTGTATAATCAGGGTTGCGCTGGAGTGTTGTTTCAGTTTCTTCTACTGTTGAAACGAAATATGGACCATTACTGATAAGAGTAGAGGGATTTGAATAATAGATACTGTCTAATGATTCAAAGAAAATCTGCTCACAGGGGTAAACAGGTAATGTAGCCAGTTTATAAAGAAGGTCGGGATCTTTTTGTGTAAGGGTAATCTGTAAGGTGTAGTCATCAATAGCTGCAACACCTATTTGTGGCAGCTTTTCTGCATCGTCCTTATTTTCCTTTGCGGTAAGGTATTCCTTTACGCCTTTTATTGAGTTAAGCTGGGTATAGCCACTTTCAATAAAACGCTTGATGCCAAAAATATAATCCTCTGCTGTGATTTTATTTTCAAATTCTGTAAGACCCACATCGGTAAGTACAGTTTCAGTAGCTTTTGAAACGTACCACTTTGCAGATGGATTAAGCTTGAAGGTATAAACAAGGTTATCGTTACTCACAGAGTATGCAGTTGCGCCACCAAGGTCAATTTTACCCTTTGAGTCAAATCTGAGTAAGCCCTCAAAACAGTTTGCCGCAATAATTCTCTCGCCGTCACCATTGGCAGACAACGGGTCAAGATTGTCGATAGAATCGAATATTCCCATTGTAAGCTGAGTATTGCTCTCGGTATTGGTACAAGAGCAAAGCATAAACAGTGTTGTAACAATAAGAATAAGGCTTATAATTCTTTTCATTTGTTTCCCTCCGAGTTTTTGTTTTTATTAGCATAATTACAAATTTCTTTTAATAGACATTCGTTGCATTTTGGTCGCCTTGCGATACAGGTCTGTCTGCCGTGAAGCACGATTCTGTGACAAAAATCGTTGCTCTCATCAGGTGGCAGAAGCTTCTTTAACTGCATTTCAACCTTTTGCGGGTCTTTAGACGTTGTAAGCCCAAGTAGGTTGGTAATGCGGATTACGTGAGTGTCAGCAACTACCGCAGGCTTTTTATAAACGTCACCAACAATAAGGTTAGCGGTTTTTCTGCCCACACCGGGTAGCTTGGTTAATTCCTCAATGGTGTCGGGTAGTGTACCGTTGTAAATATCACGTACCATTTTTGCCATACCGATAAGGTCACGTGCCTTGCCGTGATAAAAGCCACAAGAGTGAATAAGGTTTTCAACGTCTGTAAGCTCCGCCTCGGCAAGCTGATTTTCGGTTGGGTATTTCTCAAACAATGCAGGGGTTACCATATTGACCCTTGCGTCTGTACATTGAGCAGAAAGCCGTGTTGCAACCAATAACTGAAAAGGTGTGTCTGCATTAAGCTGACATATAGCCTCGGGATAAATCTTTTTCAGAATATCGCAGATTGCAAGCACTTTTTGTTTTTTTGTCACCGAAAAACCTCCGCTTAACAATAAATAAGGCATACTTCTACACATAATGAGTGTATTCTACAAAATTCTATCACCTTTTTATGCTTTTTTCAATAGTAAATATGTAATATTTATGCTTTTACAAATGGTATTTATTACATTAAGATAAACAAAAACACCCTGCAGTCTTAAACTGCAGGGTGTAAATTGTTAAAAAACTCAGATGAATTTGAATGTAAGGATTTTTTTGCCTGTGATTTCGAAATCAACAAATCCATCGTCATTCATTGTAAGAGCCTTGTCATCAAGCTCTTCGAGGGTAACAAGCTTAACCTGACTCCACTTTTTGCCGGAGTACGCAGGAAGCTCGAATTCTGCCTGCTGTCTTTCAACAGGTGACTGAGGCTTCTCAATAGGAGCAATACCACCGTTAAGACGGATAGCATTTTTAACTGCCTTGTCAGATGGGTTGAAGAGTCTTACTACCCAGCCTTCGCCATCTTCACTCTTCTTAACTGCGCTGACGTTAAGATTTTCGTCCTTGAGCTCGAGGAATGAGTGTGAAAGGGGATTCTTACCATGTGCTGTGGGAGCAATCTGTGGCGCAGTAAGGTAAAGGTTAAGGCGTTCGCTTTCCTGCCATACGTTTGCTGATTCCCAGTTGCCCTTATGAGGCATAAATGCATAACGGAATGTATTTACACCAATGCACTGTGAACCCTTATCCCAATCGCTGTAGTTCTGCATATCCTTAGTAACGCATATGCGAAGGGGATATGCTCTGATAAGTGAAAGGTAAAGTGTGTTGTCGATATCATCTGCTGCCTCGTAAGCCTTAAGACCTGTGTTGAGAAGTGCAACACCATATTCACCGTCAGAAAGGTCAACGAATGAGTTCATTGGGTGCTCTGTCATAGGTGGCTCGTCATAGAGTGAGTAGTCGGGTGCAGCAATAGGTCTGCTTACAACGTCAAACTGACCCTGTGAATCTGCGTGAGTTGCCTTGATGCCTGTGGGGAAGCCAACCTGAAGATAATGGTCCTCACAACGGTTGTTGATTGTTGTTTCAATCTCAACAAACTTTGCACCCTTGCGGAGTGTAACAAGGCTTTCGATATCAACAGGGAGCTTGTGCTCACTTCTTGATTTTTCATCAAATGAACGCTTTTCGGGGAGCTCCCAACGCATTGTGATTTTGTATGTAGTTTCAAACTCGCCCTGACGAAGGAGTGAAATGTTAGCCTGCTCGCCAAGAGTTGTGAATGTTTCGTCAATTTCAGGAGCAACGTGCTGCCAGGGGTTACCGATTTCACCGCTGTCCTTGAAGTAGCCAAGGTTGTTGTACTCCTTGCCTGTTTCTTTGTCGAATACATTGAAGGTACCATTGTGGTTGAATGAAACACGAATGTATTCGTTTTCCATAACGTTTGTTGTTTTGTTGAGTGTAACGGGTGTAGTTGCACGAACGTTATAAAGAGGACGAACCTTAAGTGTTTTGTAACCCATAGCAGGGATGTTAGCAACCTCTGCTGCAACAAGGTACTGCTCTGTATGAAGAACGTTTGCAGTATCGTTGGGGTTCTGAATGATCTGTGCATTTGCCTTGTTGGTTGTAAGAACCTGGTACTTGATTACATTGTCATTTTCATCAAGGATTTCAAAGCTGTCTGCCTTCCACTCTGCGGGGATTTCAAGACGAAGGTCAACTGTTTCAGTTCTCTTGAAGGGTGCAGGGTTGAAGATTACAACAGCGGCATCATCACGGCTGAATGTCTTAAGGTTGATGTCACCTGCAATATCCATAAATGCACGTTCAAATACACACATTGAAAGCTCGCGAGCCTGTCTGTAACGTGACATAACGTCCTCGTAACCAACGTCACGTCCCCAAGCACCGATTGAGTCGTGGCCGTGGTTCTGAAGAAGGTAGTTGTATGCAAGGTCAATAAAGCCCTGCTGATAGGGTGCACCTGAAAGTGATGCAAATACTGACATAGGCTCAGCGTAATTAATAAGTCTGCGCTCTGTGTCAAAGTTTTCCTGCTTGATGTATGTTCTTGCAGAAAGAATCCAACCGCAAAGCTCACTTACGCTACCCTTTGTGTATGGGTCACGCATTTCACCCTTAAGTACAGGTGAATCTGCCTTGAAGTTGTCGATAATTCCCTGCTCCATCTCTTTAAGAGTGCTGTGGAATACCTCTGCCTCGGGGAGTGCATCGTTAAGGTCTTTAACAAGCTCAACCTCACGGATGTCGGGGCAGGATGAGTCATGGCCGATTGACCAGAAACGATGGTTTGTTGTCCAGTCGTTATCCTGTTCCTTCATAGCCTGCTCTGCACGAGCCTGAACATTCTCTTTGTGGTACTCATAGAAGGGATGTGTGTACTGATAGTCAAGCTTCCAATCGCGGTCGATGAGCTTGAATACACCGTTGTTATCATTCCAGAGCATATCACGATTATTTTCATCAGTCTGGTTGAAATAAACGGGGCGCTGTACAACGTACCAGATGTTGTAACGGGGACGTTTTGCAAGACGAGAAGCAAAAATACGAGTTCCGTCGGGGCTTTCCCAGAAGAATTCTGACTTGGGGGCCTTGTATTCGTTGATGCCACGGTAGAAGGATGCAAAGTTAATGCCAAAGCCTGCATAAATCTGAGGAAGCTGTGAAATCTGACCCCAGCCGAAGGGTGAGTAGCCTGTTTTGCTGATACCACCCATTTCTCTGCCGATTTTGTGGCCGAGAAGAAGGTTACGTATAAGTGCCTCAGAGCCTACTGTAAATTCGTCGGGAAGACAGAACCAAGGACCAACTGCAATTTTGCCCTCCTGAATGTACTTCATAAGCTTTGCCTTTTTCTCAGGGTAAACCTCAAGGTAATCCTGAACGGGCATTGTCTGTGAGTCAAGGTGGAAGTGCTTGTAATCAGGGTTTTTGTCAAGAATGTCAAGCAACATATCAAGCATATAGCCTAACATGTACTGTGTTCTTCTTGCAGAGAAACGCCATTCTCTGTCCCAATGGGTGTTTGATATAAAATGACATTGAATCTTATCTTTATTTTCCATTATAAGTCACCTTATCCTTTGATAATTTTCATAATTTCTTCAAAATTCTGGCAGTAGTGAGTACATACAGCCTTTGTACCGCTTGATTCGATATTACCGCCTGCAATACCAACTGTGGAATAACCTGCAAGTCGTACTGAGCATGCACCTGCACCGCTGTCTTCGATACCGATGATACGGTTTCTGTCTGCAAATGCCTCACCAAGACCAACAATTGAAGTTTCACTGTAAAGCCATGGATGGGGCTTAGGTGAAAGCTCACCAAGTGTACCTACGCTACCCTTTCTGAGGGGGAAGCCTGCAGAAATAATTGCATCGTAGAAATCCTTGGGGTCGCCCATACCAAGTGTTTTGAATGCAGAAAGAATTTCAGGCCAGGCCTTCTCATAAAGACCTGATGTTACAAGACCGATTTTAATGCCCATATCTTTAAGCTCAAGAAGGAAATCCTTAACGCCCTCTGTGGGAGTGAAGGCACCATCCTTGCCGCGACCTGCCATAATTTCTTCCATTTCGCGGTGTGTGTGCTCAAAATAGAAGTTACGAGCCTTTTCAAGTGACTCACCGGGACAGTATTTGTCAATACAATACTGAAGGTGCTCTGAAACGGAGTGACCTGAAACGAAGGGAAGGTCAGCATCCTCAAGCTGGAATTTGGGGTTGCCCAGCATACTTGCTGTGCTCATTTCAATAATCCATACCCAGAAATCCTCACTGCGTACTGTTGTACCGTCAAGGTCCATAAGTACAGCGTTGAGGGGATACTCTGTTTTAACAGGGTAAACGGGGTAGTATGTAGGGTAAGCAATTGCAGATTTTACACAAGCAAGTGAATGTGTGCCGAATGAAACGAATTCAACCTTGTTGTCACCTGTGGCAACAACAAACTCAACACCATTCTTGCCGGCAACAAATCTGCCATCCTCAGTTGCGGGTAAAAGGTGGAAGCCGCTGTCTGCACCAACCTCGCCCAAATCGGGGATGTAGAGTGTTTTGTCAAGAAGCATATTTGAAAATCCTTTCAGAACATAATTTTTTACATTTTAACACATTGTTTTTGTTAAGTAAATGGTATTTTTACTTTTTTATATAAAAATAGAGAGTCGGTCAATCAACCGACTCTCTGATAAAAATTTCATTTACTTTCTACCGCTTCTCTACGTTCTTTGAGTTCTTTTTCAACAACCGCTCTCTTTTCGGGAGTGTAGCGGATGAAAAGAAGGGGAATGATATAGAGCAGACTTGCAATTGCAGGTGTAAGCATTGCAAGGGGCCATATCCAGGTATCAAAGGCAGCGGTCTGTGTGCCGATGAAAACTGTTGCAGAATCTTCAACCGCTTTATAGCCCAACAGAGCAAGTGAGCCTGTTGTAAGCGCCATTGTAATACCGCTTGAAACCTTTGTAAAGAAGGTCTGCATTGAGAATGCAACACCCTCCATACGTTTGCCTGTTTCCCATTCCATATAGTCAATACTGTCACAGAAAATTGAGGTCTGTGCAATTGATACCGCACCCATAGGAATACAGCCAACTGCCATAAGAAGCATACCTGCCCATATACCGAAGCCCTCGTAGCCGATAATGAAGGCAATCACCCTTGTGACGATATTAAGCACCTGCATAAATATAAGCGCGTTTACATAACCCTTGAATATTTTTTTAAGCTTATCTGCAAATATCATACCAAGGAATTGCGGACCATATGTAATTGCACCATAAATTGTGGTAAGACCAAGTGCGCCTATGAAGCTGTTTGCACCGAGGAAATCTGTTGGCATTTTGTATTTGAAGAAATATACCATAAGGTTACCGCCAAAGCCAAGTGCACCGAAAAGGTTTGAAAGCGTAACAAGAAGAAGCATCTTGTTTTTAAAAAGAAGTGAAAAACTCTCTTTGAGTGATGATTGCTGCTCCTGAACGTTTACACGTATTCTTTCTTGTGCGCTGTATGCTCTGTAACTGAGCATAGCACCACCAAGACCCAGAATAACGGCAAAAACAAGTGTTATAAGTCGCATTGATGTTTTTGTGGCAAGTGCGGTTGATTCTATTGCCATAGGAATAAGACCGCCGAATATACCATAAACGCAAGAGCCGACTGTACGAGCCCACTTTACAAAAGTATCACGCTCGTCAGAGTTGGGTGATACACAAGCAGTGATGCCCCATATTGCAACGTCCTGCAGGGTGTAAGCAATATCCCAGCAGATGTACATAATTACAAAGTAGGCAATGCGAAGCCACAGCATATCCTCACTTGTAGAAAAAACAAGGAAAATAAGTACGGTAAAAATACCAACGGGCAAGGGAGTGTATCTTAAAAACGGGCGAAGCTTTTCACCTGATTTAAAAACGTGCTTGTCAACCATTGAGCCAATGAGAGGGTCATTTATACCGTCCCACACCTTCATTATAAGACCGAGCACTGTTACAACCGCCGCATCAAACAGGGCAATATCGGTCATAAAGTAGGTGAAGAAAGCGCCGCCTATGAATGAATAGACAATATTCTGACCTGAAAGACCTGCATAGAAATTCAGTTTTTCTTTTTTGCTGATGTAATTCACGATGTCACATCCTTTTATTTGATGCTTATATTATACTGAATTTTATGCTTTAAGGCAAGTAAAATAAAGCGGAAAAATTGCACAGCTACTTGACAATAATTTTGGGTGTGATAAAATCGTATCAAATGCTTTAAAAGGAGATACATATATGGAAAAGAAATTGGTTTTTGGTGCTATCGGTCTTATGTTCGGTAATGCACACCTTGAGGGTGCTCTTGCTTATGGTGCTGAGGTTGCAGCTATTTGTGACCTTGATGAAGAAACTCTCAGAAAATCAGGTGAAAAATATAATATCCCTGAGGAAAAGTGGACAACTGATTACCACGACCTTCTCAATAACCCCGAAATCAATATGGTTTCAATTGCAATTCCCGACCAGCTTCACAGACAGGTTGCTTGTGAATTCCTTGCGGCAGGTAAGCACGTGCTTTGTGAAAAGCCCCTTGCACTTACAAGGGAGGATGTTGAGGCTATGGTGCAGGCAACAGAAAAATCTGATGCAAAGTTTATGGTTGGTCAGATCTGCCGTTTTACTCCTGCATTTGCAAAGGCAAAGGAAATCATTGATTCAGGTGAAATCGGTGAGCTTTATTTCGTTGAATCTGAGTATGCTCACGATTATATGAATATCGTTAAAAATGCAGACGGCTCCAAGCACTGGCGTGCTGACCCTGCCCGTCATGGTCTTATTGGTGGCGGCTGCCATGCAGTTGACCTCCTTCGTTGGCTTGCAGGTGACCCCATTGAAGTATTTGCTTATGGTACACACAAGCTCCTTCCCACAGTTCCGTATGATGATGCTACATGTGCACTTATGAAGTTCGACGATGAGCTTATGGGTAAGGTTTTCGTTTCAACAGGCTGTAAGCGTGATTATACTATGAGAACATGCATCTATGGCACAAAGGGTACAATCATTTGTGACAATACTTCACCTACAATGCAGCTTTTTGTTGTAGATGAAAAGGATGAAGCACCCGAAAAACCCCAGATTATTGAAATTGACGTTAACAACCACAACTACGTTAAGGAATTCCAGGTATTTGCAGATACAATTCTTGCTGATGCCGAGATGGAAACAAGCGTTTATGAGGGCGCAAAAACAGTTGAGGTTTGTCTTGCAATTATTGAGTCTGCTAAAACTGAAGAAAAGGTTAAGCCTAATTACAACTTCAGTAAATAACTAATGATATATGTTAAAGCGTATCGGCAAATGTCGGTACGCTTTTAAAATGCAAAATGAAAAATGCAGAATGCAGAATTATCGGAACGCTTCGCGTTGATTTTTAACGCAAAGAGTTAATTATCAGTGAATCGGATGCCACTTGTAACCAAAAGTACCAGTCGCATAATTTGGTTACCAAAAATGCCGATAAAGATAAAGACAAAGATAAAGATAAAGACAAGGATAAAGATAAAGATATAACTCTCTCTTCACCGTTTTCTGCGAAAACTGAGGGAGTGTATAGTGAATAGTTTCTTGCTTTCCGGGCTGAATACCCCAAAAAGATTGGTAGGGCAGATGCTTAAAATGATTGGAAGCGGAGCTTCCCTGATAATTTTGCATTTTTCATTCTGCATTTTGCATTTTATTGTTGCATTTTGCAATATTAAAATGTTATACTGTACAAGTAATATAATCGGTAAGTGTGGCTTTATGAAAAGCACACCTCCGTTTTAAGAAAGGAAGATTATTTTGGCTGAGATCAAAAATATGGATGCTGTAGCGGCTCTTGATGCTATGGATGCTCACGTTGATGACTGGCGTGACGCTGTCAAGGGTAAGCAGAGAGGTATTTTCTCTTTTGATGACGTTGCAGCTCTCAAGATCAAGAATCTTAAAAAACGTATCTACACCGATATCGAGTCTATTCCTGCATGGAAAATGAAGGAATGTATTTACAAGGGTGTAGGTGACTACGAATATCTTTACGATGAGTGGAAGGATATCGACGTTGGTGACCGTTGGGGTAACAATGGTTGGAGCGCATTCTTTAAAAACTCATTTGATATGCCCGAGCGCTTTAAGGGTAAAAAGGTTACTCTTAACGTGTATTTTGGCGGTGACTCACTTCTTTCACTTAATGGTAAGCCCTATCAGGGTCTTGACCCCTTCAGAAACTCTGATCTTTTAACAGATTGTGCAAAGGGTGACGAGCACTATGATGTTGATATTGAGTCATATTATGTATGGCACTCAAACGAATCAACAGTTAAAACTCTTTCATGCTCATTCGTTGGTGTTGTTGACCCTGTTATTGAAGAAGTTTATTGGGATTTCAAGGCTTGCTTCAACGCACTCTTTATGCCTGTACACGACACAGGTCTTGCAGAGCTTATCAGAGCAGCCCTCAAAGAGGCATTTACATATGTAAACTTTGACCTTACAGGTGATGAGTTCAAGGCAGGTCTTCTTCAGGCACAGAAGGTGCTTAAAGAGAAGGTTTACAACAATCCTTCATACAAGTCAGAGGGTAACCTTGCACTCGTAGGTAACTCTCACCTTGATATCGTGTTTATGTGGGCTTATAAAGAGTATGTTCGTAAGCTTGGCAGAACACACGCTACAATGCTCAGACTTATGGAGCAGTATGATGACTTTATTTTCTCACAGAGTACTGCACCTACATATATCGAAATGGCAAAAATGTATCCCGATCTTTACGAGCAGGTTAAGGCTCGTATCAAAGAGGGTCGTTGGGAATATATCGGTGCTATGTGGGTTGAGCCTGACTGTAACCTTGTTTCAGGTGAATCATTCACTCGTCAGCTTCTTCACGGTGTTCGCTTTGCTGAAAAAGAATTCGGCATCACACCTAAGACATGCTGGGTACCTGACGTTTTCGGTAACGGCTATGCAATGCCTCAGATTCTTAAAAAAGCAGGCGTTGAGTATTTTGTAACTCACAAAATGGGTATCTGGAACGATACTAACCCCTGGCAGTACAACACCTTCTGGTGGGAAGGTCCCGATGGCTCAAAGGTGTTCTCAATAGTTCCCCCCACACACTTTATCGGTACTGTTGAGGCAGACTCACTTAAGGTTAACTGGAAAAAGTATACTGATAAAGAAACTATCGGTGAATCAATGTATTGCTACGGCTGGGGCGACGGCGGTGGCGGTGTTGACACCGAAATGCTTGAGTACGTTAAGCGTTATAAAAACTTCCCCGGTCTTCCCAAAACACAGACAAGTAAGATCGAGGATTCACTCGCTCGTATGAAGGCTAACGCTACAGAAACAAATATCCCCACATGGAAGGATGAGCTTTATCTTGAGGAGCATCGTGGTGTTCACACAACAAAGGCTCTTCTCAAAAAGCTTAACAGATATTCAGAAAATCTCTATCGTCAGGCAGAGATGTTTGCAAGTATCGCAATGCAGTATGGTTACGAGTATCCTCTTGCAAAGCTTAACGAAGGCTGGCAGATGATTCTTACAAACCAGTTCCACGATTCACTTCCCGGCTCACATATCACAGAAGTTTTCGGTGACCTTTGCGCTATTTATGATGATATTATTGCTATCGGTGAACAGGTAAGAGCAGAGGCACTTAACGTAATCGCAGGTAAGGCAGATGCTACTGAAAAGTACGGTAAGCCCTTCGCACTCTTTAACTCACTTGGTACAACTGCAACTCAGAAGGTTGAGCTTCCCTACAAGGATGTTGAAATCTACGATGCAGAAGGCAACAAGGTTGCTACTCAGGCTTATACAAAGCTTGATGGTACAAAGGTGCTTGTATTTGTTGCAAAGGATCTTCCTGCAGTTGGTTACAAGGTTTACTATACAAAGGATGCCGCCGTTAAGGAGGCAACTTCAGTTGCAGCCTTTGGCAACACTGTAGAGAATGATAACTTCAAGCTTGTTCTTGATGACAGTGCAGAGCTTGTTTCTATCTTTGATAAAAAGAATAACCGCGAGGTTCTTGAAGGTAAGGGTAACGTATTCCGCCTTTACGAGGACCTTCCCGGTAAGTATGATGCTTGGGATATCGTTGCATCTTACGTTGACCGTCAGTTTGATACAGAGCCCGGTAAGGTAACAGGTATCACAACAGGTGATGTATGCACAGTTATTTCAATCGAAAAGAATATCAATAAATCTCTCGTTAAGCAGAACGTAATTATTTACAACGAGCTTGACAGAATTGACTTTGATACATTCATTAACTGGAACGAGCAGGAAAAGCTTCTTAAGGTTGGCTTTGATGTTGATGTTAAGGCACAGAAATTCACTCGTGATATTGCTTATGCAACAATCGAGAGCTCAAACTACCGTCATAATCCTTATGATAAGGCTAAGTTTGAGGATTCTGCTCACAACTTTATTCATATGAGTGAAGATAACTATGGTGTTACAATCCTTAATGATTGTAAGTATGGTTACGAGGTTGATAAGCAGAGAATGATTATCACTCTTCTTAAGGCTCCTATGAACCCCGACCCAAAATCAGACCGTGGTGACCACTACTTCACATATTCAATTTACCCCCATGCAGGTAGCTGGAAAACTGCTGAAACTCTTGTAAGAGGTCTTGAAATGAACAACCCTGCAGTTGCTGTTGAGCTCAATGGTGGCGCAGCAGGTGATGTTGAAAAATCATTCATCAAGGTTGACGGCAAAAACGTTACTCTTGAAGCCGTTAAAAAGTGCGAGGATGAAGATGCTTACATCATCCGTTTTGTTGAAAAGTCAGGCGCTCGTACAGACGTTACTGCAGAGCTCTTTGCAGAGATTGCTTCTGTTGCAGAGTGTAACCTTCTTGAGCGTGAGGATGTTGCAGTTGATATAGCAGACGGCAACAAGCTTTGCTTCACAATTAATCCCTTTGAGATTAAGTGCTACAAGGTTAAGGTTAAATAATTAATAAACAATAAAAATTGTTTGAGAAGGGCAGTTATCTGCCCTTCTTTTTTGTTTTTTAAACAAAATGTGAATAATTATTTATAAAATGTATTGAAAAATTGATTTTAACTGTGTATAATGATAGGGAATAAAAATGGGTAGTAGTATGACCTGTTACCCGATTCATAATAATTATGGAGGCAGTTATGAAAATTACTTTCAAAAAGTCTTTGGCAACATTACTTGCGCTTGTAATGCTTTTCTCTTGTGTTGGCATTTCAGGCTCTGCCGGAGCAACAACAGGTTACGAAACAACAAGACTCAACTGTACAGTGTATGGTGACACTCAGACACAGCGTGGCTTTACATGGTACACAGCACGTCCTTGCGACACAGCAATTCAGATTGTTGATGCAGGCAACTATAAGCTTACAGGCTTCCAGAAGGCAAAAACCTACACAGGTACAGTATCTGATTGGGATGGTTATTATTGCCATAAGGTAGTTGTTACAGGTCTTGAGCCCGGCGTAGATTATCGTTATCGCGCAGGTAGCTTAGAGTACAACACATGGAGCCAGATGGGTAAATTCTACACAGATAATGCTGACGGCAAATTCTCATTTATTGCTATTGCTGACGTTCAGGCAAGAGATCATGAAGAATATGTTCAGGCATCAAACGTAATGCGCGCTGCTATGGATTACACTCCCGGTGCAGAGTTTGCAATCAACCTTGGTGACTTTGTTAACGATTGTACAAGCGAAGAGTGGGAAGATTTCGGTTCAACCTTCGCAGATGTAAACACAAAGATTACATATGTTCCCGTTGTTGGTAACCACGAAGGTAACATTACTAACAAGCTCAACGTTGGTTGGTTTAACGCACAGTTCAACCTCCTTTACGGTGATGGCGATCTTAATGGTGTTAACGGTGTTTACTATTCATATGATTATGGTAATGCTCACTTCACAGTGCTTAACTCTAATGATATGTACCCCATGACAGAGATTCAGAGAAACTGGATTGTTAACGACATCACTAACTCTGACGCTCATTGGAAAATTCTTCTTGTTCACCGTGCTCCTTATGCAGCAGGTAAAAACGTTTACAAGCCCGATAACGCAATTATGCGTAGAACAATTATTGATATTGTTGACGAAACAGGTGTAGACTTTGTATTCTCAGGTCATGACCATATGTATTTCAGAACAGTTCAGGTTGCAAATGATTTGCCTTGTGAGGATATTGTTTACGTTACTGAAAAGTTCCATGGTGAAGACGTTACATTTGCTGTAAATCCCGATGGTGCAATTTACACACTTCCTTCAACAGCAGGTGGCAAGAGATATAGCGAGCAGACTATCGGTGCTACTATCAAAGATTGCGCTGACAAGTATTTCTCAACAAGTGATATGGGCGGTTGCTTCTCAAATGTTGTAATCGATGGCGACAGACTTGTTTACAAAGCATACGCTGTTGATGATGTAACACAGAAGGTTACTCAGATTGACGAGTACGCTATCAAAAAGAATATTCCTGATGAAAAGGTTGAAGGCACAGACCTTCCCACAGATATTGGTAGCACAATCGATGGTTCAGTTGGTAACTTTATCACAGATTTCCTTGCTATGATTATCGGCTACATCGAGCTTATCCCTGACTTGATTTTAGGTCTCTTTTAATTGATTTTTATAACTGAATGATTATAGTCCCGGTATCCTTGCGGTACCGGGTCTTTTTTGTAAAAATTACCTAAATCAGAGCTTGTAATTTCGTCATTAAGTCTATCGGTAATTTGTTGAAATAATTCATAAATCAAGTATAATTAAAAGTGTGTAAAATGTTTGTCTGTGTAATATTTACAGGCAATAAGGAGGAAATTTTTATGGAAAAAATTCTCAAAATAGGTATCATCGGTTGTGGTGGTATTGCAAATGGTAAGCATATGCCTGCCCTCGAAAAGGTTGAGGGTGTTGAGATGGTTGCTTTTTGTGATATTGTTAAAGAACGTGCAGAAAAAGCTGCAGAAAAATTCGGCACAGCTGATGCTAAGGTATATGAAGATTATAAAGAACTTCTTAAAGATGAAACAATTGATATTGTTCACGTATGTACTCCTAACCGTTCACATAGCTTTATTTCAATAGATGCCCTTGAGGCAGGTAAGCACGTTATGTGCGAAAAACCTATGGCTAAAACATACGAAGAGGCAAAGGCTATGTGCGAAGCAGCCGAAAGAACAGGTAAAAAGCTCACCATCGGCTACCAGAACAGAAACACCGCCCAGAACCTTTATGTTAAGGCTTGTGCTGATAATGGTGAGTTTGGTGAGATTTATTACGGTAAGGCTTTGGCTATCCGCCGTCGTGCAGTTCCCACATGGGGTGTTTTCCTTAATGAATATGAGCAGGGTGGCGGCCCTCTTATTGATATCGGTACTCACGCACTTGATATGACTCTTTGGGTAATGAATAACTATGAGCCCGAAATGGTTGTTGGTCAGACCTTCCGTAAGCTCGCTGATCAGGAGGAGCAGGGCAACGCCTGGGGACCTTGGGATCCTAAAGAATACACAGTTGAGGATTCTGCTTTTGGCTTTATCAAGATGAAGAATGGTGCAGTTATTAACCTTGAATCTGCATGGGCACTTAACGTTGCTGATTATCACGAAGCATCATATATGATTTGCGGTGAAAAGGGCGGTGCAGATACACTTAATGACCAGGCTCGTCTTAACTACATCAAAAATCAGCGTCAATGTATTGAAATACCTAATCTTAAAGCAGGTGGCGCAGCATTCTTTGAGGGTAAGTCAGATGGTTCACCTGCAGAAATTGAAGCTGCTAACTGGATTAACGCTATCCGTAAAGATATTGACCCCGTTGTTTTACCCCGTCAGGCACTTTGTGTAACACAGATTCTTGAAGGAATATATGAATCTGCTAAAACAGGCAAACCCGTTTATTTCGATTAAAATTGTTTATTGCACCTTTTTGCCCTCGGGGCGGTATCTTAATACAGCACCGCTCGGGCAAAATGGCACACTAAAGCAATTTTAATTCAAAATGTCAGGGTTTCAAGTGATCGGGGCGGTATCTTAATACAGCACCGCTCGGCTAAAGGTGGCGCTCTGAACAATTTAACTCTCAGGAAGTGTTATGTTGTTGGGGTGTTTTATATATAGCACCATTCGCACAAACCCGCATCCTGAACAATTTTAATTCAAAATAATGTAGGCTTCATAAGCTTGGGGCGGTATCTCATACAGCACCGCTCGGCTAAAGGTGGCATTCCAAAACAAATTTAACTAGAAATAAGTAACAAACTAAAAGATATAAAAAATAAGGAGTAAGAAAATGAAATTCGCAGTACAGTTATATTCAGTTCGTGACCATGTTGAAAATGGCGAGAACTTTTTAGACGTTCTTGGTAAGGTTAAAGAAATCGGCTTTGATGGTGTTGAGTTTGCAGGTTATCACGGCTTTTCAGCAGAGGAGCTTAAGGCTCGTTGTGATGAATTAGGTCTTGAGGTTGTAGGCTCGCATATGGGACTTGATGATTTCAAGTCTGAAAAGATGGATGAAACTCTTGCATTTGCAAAAACTCTTGGCACAAAATATATCGGTGTTGGTGGTGCACCTCATTCAACATTTGAAGAGGCAGACAATACCGGTGCAGTGCTTGGCGCTGCAAACGAAAAGGGTCAGGCTATGGGTATAAGCACATATTACCACAACCACACCGAAGAATTTACAGAGCTTAAAGATGGCAGAAATGCTATGGATATTATATCCGACTATTGTATGCTTGAGATTGATACATATTGGAGCTTCTGTGCAGGTATCAATAACGCAGAATACCTTCCTGAGCATAAAGATAAAATAGCACTTGTACACGTTAAGGATGGTATTAATCGCAAGCCTACTGCACTTGGCGAGGGTGAATGTGACCTTGCAAAGGTTAAAGAGGGTGTAGAGGCTATCGGTCTTGAATGGATTATCCTTGAAAATGATGAGCCTGTACCTACAGGTCTTGATGATATTACAAGAAGCTATAAATGGCTTAAAGAAAATTTTTAATGGAGATTTAATATTATGAAACTTGGTGTACTTACTAACTTATTAGGTAGTGTTTCACTTGAAGAGGCACTCCAGTATTTTTCAACTCTTGGTCTTGAAATGGTAGAAATTGGCTGTGGCGGTTTCCCCGGTAAAGACCACGCTGACCCCGATGTTCTTCTTAATGATGACAAAGCGCTTGCAGATTTTAAGGCACTCCTTGAAAAATATAATGTTGAAATCAGCGCACTCAGCTGTCATGGTAACCCTGTGCATCCTGATAAAGAGATTGCTAAAGGCTTTGATGATGATATGCGTAAGGCAGTTTTACTTGCCGAAAAGCTTGGTGTTCATCAGATTAACACCTTCTCAGGTTGCCCCGGTGACTGCGAGAATTCAAAATATCCCAACTGGGTAACCTGCCCATGGCCTAACGATTTTGGCGAAATTCTTGACTATCAATGGAATCAGGTGCTTATCCCTTATTGGAAAGAGTTTGTTGAATTCAGCAAGGCTCACGGTGTCGATAAAATTGCCCTTGAGCTTCATCCCGGTTTTTGTGTTTACAATACAGAAAGCCTTCTCAGACTCCGCGAGGCGGTAGGACCCGAAATCGGTGCAAACCTTGACCTCTCTCACCTTATCTGGCAGGGTATGGACCCGATTGCTGTTATCCGTGCATTGGGCAAAGCAGGTGCAATTTTCCACTTCCACGCTAAGGATACTAAGATTGATGCTCTTAACACAGGTGTTAACGGTGTTCTTGATACAAAATCTTATGCAGATGAAATCAACCGCTCATGGATTTTCCGTACAGTAGGCTATGGTAACGGTGAATCATACTGGCGTGACGTTATCAGCAACCTTCGTATGGTAGGTTACGATTACGCAATTTCAATCGAGCATGAGGACTCACTTATGTGCCAGAATGAAGGCCTTGAAAAAGCTGTTGACCTTCTTAAAAAATGCCTGATTAAAGAAGGCTTAACCGACGCCTGGTGGATTTAAAGGTTATTGCACGTGTCCTTTCTGCTTTATTCACCCGTATTGCGTACCGTTGTACGCTACAGGGTTCATAAATCAAAAAATCCACGCACACTAACTCTTTAAATCACTAAAAAAAGGTTATTGCACGTGTTCTTTCTGCTTTATTCACCCGTATTGCGTACTGTTGTATGCTACAGGGTTTATAAATCAAAAAATTCACGCACACTAACTCTTTAAATCACTAAAAAAGGTTATTGCACGTGT
>JAZQRX010000025.1:0-18413 GCA_045629785.1 Acutalibacteraceae bacterium
GGGCCAATAGCTCAGTTGGTTAGAGCAACCGGCTCATAACCGGTTGGTCCGGGGTTCGAGTCCCTGTTGGCCCACCAAAAAATTCCTGTTCGCGAGAACAGGAATTTTTTATCCATTGCGAAAGCAATGATGATATACAACTTCTTGCGAAGTTGGTGATATGCAATTCCTTGCGGAATTGATGATATACAAGGCTTAGCCTTGATTACGTTATTGGAATTTCATAGAATGTTAAGCACTTGCTTTCGCAAGTGCCTTTTGTTATACTTTATTTATACTATTCAATTAACTCAGGAGGAGTGGTTTTGTGAAAAAGTTCGTTTCGATTATCTGTGCATTTACAATGGTATTATCGTTGTTTGCATCATTTTCGATAGGTGCATATGCAGTAGGTGAACCATCAGCTGAAAGTGCGGCAATTACACTTTATGCTTCACCCGATGCATCTATAGATGGTCAGGGTACACTCTCTGACCCTATTTCGCTGCAAGGTGCTAAGGATAAGCTTAAAACGATGAAAACTACTGTGGCTGATGGGGTAAAGGCAACAGTATACCTTATGAGTGGAACATATAGTGTTGATGATACACTTAAATTCACCGCTGACGATATGCCAAACGTTACCTATAAGGCTTATGATAAAAGCAGGGTAGAGATAACCGGTGCAAAACCGATTACAGGCTTTACCGAAACAACAGCAAACGGTGTAAAAGTTTTTACAAAGAAAATAGACAAAACTGTTGGTGTTTATTCCTTTAAATCTCTTTTTAGTGATACGAACGATTTACGAATGACTCGTTTCCCTGAAGAAGGTTATTTTACTGTTAAAGCCACAGCACCTGAGGATGATATATGGACAGAAGCAAACAGACCCTGGGAATATACTCTCGGTCAGCGTTCATTTTATGGTGATACCGCAGATCTTAATGTTGACTTCCATAACCCACAGGATGTTAACGTGCGAATTCTTCATTTCTGGCACGATGAACTTGCGTTTATCAAAAGCTTTGATAAGGTGTCAGGCAAGGTCACAATGTCAAGACCCTCAAGTATGCTTATTCGGGATTTTGACAGATATTATTTCGAAAATGTGTTTGAAGCACTGAATGAGCCGGGTGAGTGGTATCTCGATTCAAAGTCAGGTATACTTTATTATGTGCCGTTTGAGGGCGAAAAAGCAGATAACCTTACCCTTTATGGCTCAGATGTTGAGCAGCTTGTTGATATTAATGGTGTTAACGGAATTTCATTTGAAAATATCGCATTTACACGTACAGATTGGGAAATTCCCTCAAAGGGCTCGAAGCTTTCAATGGGCGACTGGAGTGTTGAGCATGATATGGATTTTCCTCAGGCAGCTCTTGATGTTAAAGGTGTTGTAACAGTAAGCTACGCTGATGATATTCACTTTAAAAACTGTGAGTTTACTGACTTAGGTGCTTCGGGTCTTAAGTTTATGGATGGCGTGAAAAATTCTTCTGTTGAAAATTCTTATTTTGAGAATATTGCTGCTACTGCTATCTATGCAGGCGGTATGAATTGCCTTCCTGATGAGCCTGACTACACATCAAATATTACAATTAAAAATAACGAGATTTATAAATACGGCAGAAAATTCTATTGTGCTATTGGTATTCATATTACATACTGCGATACAGCCGAGGTTGTAAATAATGAAATACACGATGGTTACTATACAGGTATTTCCTGTGGTTGGGTGTGGGGCTATGGCTACCATGCAACCAAGAACATAAATATCAGTCGTAACCTGATTTATAACATCGGCCAGGGTTGGCTCTCTGATATGGGCGGTATTTATATGCTTGGTAAACAGCCCGGTACAATCCTTTCTGAGAATGTTATACATAACGTAGCGGCCGATCCCGGTGAAGGCGGTTATGGTGGTTGGGGTATCTACCTTGACGAGGGGTCATCCTTTATGGATGTTGAAAAAAACCTTGTTTATGCCTGTGGTAGCCAAAGCTTTAACATTCACTATGGTGAGGGTAACGTTATAAGAAATAATATTGCCGCACTCAGTGCTGAGGGTCAGGTTAACCCGGGTATTGATAAAGGTGAAACCCACGCAACTGCTGTTTATTATAACAATATCTTCCTTACGGAAAATAAGGTTCCGGTATATATAAATATGTTGAATCCTTCTCATTTTTATGATAATAGCAACGTCATGTGGAGCCTTACTGAGGGTGACGAATTATACTTTAATATCAGCGAAACTGTAATTGACCTTGATACTGCAGAGAAAGAGGGCTTTGTAAATTATCCGATTATAGCAGATCCTGGCTTTAAAGATGTGAAAAATTTCGATTTCACTCTTACAGAGGATAGTCCTGCTGTTGCAAGTAATTTCGAAATATGGGATTATTCACTTGCAGGTACAATTGAGGGTACTGTTATCGGTCTTACAAAAGAAGGTGGCAAAACACCATATAATGCAGAGGCAAAAGCACAGCCTGTAAATGAACAGAGTCATGATATGCTTTCGTATTATCTGCCAACTCTTATTAATATTTTACCTGTACTTTTACTGTTGGCTTGGGTGTTTATTACAATTAAAAAGCCTGAGCGCAGTAGTGCTGTTTGTACACTATGTATGCTTATCACAGTCGTTCTTTTCCCTGTGATTATTCACACTTACCTTGAATGGATTCAGTTACCTTACTTCCTTTCAATATTTGCTTTGGGAGCTATCAGTGCTGTGATGATGTACCTTATTAAGGTGAAAAAAGGTAAATCTAAAAAGAATAAGCTTATATCATTTATTCTGACATTTGTGCTTTCCTCAGGTCTTACACTTGGTATTGCAGGTATAATGAATATGCTTCTTTCAGCAGGTACAGCGCCGGTTATATCTGTTGCTCTCTGTTGTCAATTTGTGTTTATGGTTGTTGAAACTGTTCTTATTGCAAAGAAAAAATAAAATTACTACGTGGTCTGCCTTTCTGAATTAGCAGGGTAGACCATGTACTTTTTATTTACTTAAACAACCTTACAAAAACGTAATTACTTTTTTGTCACAAATGCGAATTGAAAATGACAATAAAAAAATACATAATTATAGTGTATATTTATAAATTAATTTTATGATTTAAGTGAGAGTTTGTATGGCAGTTTTTAAATGTAAAATGTGTGGCGCCAATCTTGAGGTTTCTGAAAATCAATCGGTTGTTACTTGTGGGTATTGTGGTATTTATCAAACGTTACCCCGCCTTGATAGTGATAAAAAGATTGCTCTTTTTACCCGTGCCAATAATCTGCGTATCAAAAGTGAATTTGATAAAGCAGCAGGTATTTACGAAAGTATTATCGCCGAATACCGTGACGAGGCTGAAGCTTATTGGGGTCTTGTTCTTTGTAAATATGGTATAGAATATGTTGATGATGGTAATGGTAGCAGAATACCTACCTGCCATAGAACGTTACCAACGTCAATTATGGACGATGATGACTTTAATCAGGCTTGTGAGTATGCCGATATTACCGCGAAAAGTGTTTATCGTGATGAGGCAAAGGTTATCGATAAAATTCAAAAGAAAATATTGAATATAGCCCTTAATGAATCACCGTATGATATTTTCATTTGTTATAAAGAGAATGACGACATCACAGGTGAACGTACTCAGGATAGCCTTATAGCGCAGGATATTTATTCTCAACTTATTAAGGACGGCTACAAGGTGTTTTATTCAAGGGTAACCCTTCGTCAGGTTGCAGGTACAGAGTACGAGCCTTACATATATGCGGCACTTTCCAGCGCAAAAGTTATGCTTGCTATAGGCACCAAGCACGATTATTACGATGCCGTATGGGTTAAAAACGAGTGGTCACGCTTTATTTCAATGATGGCAGATGACCCCACCAAGGCGCTTATTCCTTGCTATAAAAATATGGATGCCTACGATATGCCTAAAGAGTTTAAAAATATGCAGGCACTTGATATGGGTGAGGTTACTTTCTTTGGTAGCCTTATCGAAAATGTTAAACGTATTGTAAATAACATGGGCAGAAAAACAACAAAGGAAACCGTTGTTATTAATTCAGGTGCAGATGATGTTGCACCACTTCTTGAACGTGGTTACCTTTTCCTTGAGGATAAAGATTTTAAAAGGGCGGACGAGTTTTTTGAGGCTGTTTTGAATAAAGACCCCAAGAATGGCAAGGCGTACCTTGGTAAATTAATGGTGGCGTTTTCCGTACCCGGGTTTGATAAGCTTTCTGAAATGCGTTTACCATTAAGCGGTAACAATAATTACGAAAAAATTATGCGCTTTGGTGATGATGAATTAAAGGCGAGTGTAAAGAAGTGTAATGATATTATCGTAAAGCGTAACGAGGATGCTCGAATCAAGGATTTGTATGAAAATGCTCTTGAAATAATGCAACACGCTACAACAGAAGAAATGTTTGAAAATGCAGGCTATATGTTCCTTGAAGTGAAGGATTATAATGATGCCAAGCAGAAATCAGACGAATGCTTTGAAAAAGCAGAAATTGCACGTGTTGAATTAGAAAAACGGCAGGAGCTTGCAAGACAAAAGGCAGAGAATGACAGGAAGGACGGATTATACAAAAACGCTTGTGTAGCTTTTGGTATAAATTCCAATAGTTGCAATAAAGCAGATATAGCGGCTCTTGAAGAATCAATAAAAATATTTGAATTTCTTGGTGAATGGCGTGATTCCAAAGAAAAACTTCATCTCTGTAAACAATATATTGATAGAATATATGAAAACATTGAAAAAGCAGAAGCTGAAAGAATAGTTGCCCAAATCAAGCTAAAAAAAAGTGCAAAAAAGAAAAGGCTGATTATTGCTGCTGCTATATCATTCGTTGCTTTTCTTATGTGTTTCTCAATTGTATATATGACGCTGATTGAACCTGTTATAATTTACAATGATGCTATTGAATTTCAAGAAAATGGTGATTATGCCCAGGCTTATGATATGTTCAGTTGTATAGATTATAAGGATAGTGCTGAAAGGGCAAATGTGGTTTGGCGTTTAGCAAAGCAACAAAAATTAAAACAAGCTCAGATAGGTGATTTAGTATATTTTGGATCATATGAACAAGATAACGATTTAACAAACGGTAAAGATGAAATTGAATGGATGGTGCTTGATAGGGTTGATGGCAGAATTCTTGTTATCAGTACCTTTGCTCTTGATTATTTGCCTTATAATAATGAAAGTAAAGCTGTTACGTGGGAAGGCTGCAGTCTCAGAGAATGGCTTAACAAAGATTTTTTTGCAGAGGCTTTCACACAAGCAGAGTCAGGTATGATACCGACAGTAACTGTGCCTGCTGATGGTAATAGTCTGCATAATACAGATCAAGGTAATGATACACAAGATAAGGTGTTTTTACTAAGCGGTAAAGAGGCTTCGCTGTATTTTGATGAAGATTATGAGCGTTGTTGTCAGACTACACTTTATGCAGAATCCAAAAAATCCGATATTAGTTTTAGCACCGATTGTTATTGGTGGTTGCGTTCAACCGGTTTGTTCTGCTATTACGCTTCCTGTGTTCAAGATACCGGTTTGCTTGATGGTGGTGGATACGATGTCAATAGTAGTGATATTTTCGTTCGTCCTGCTATGTGGATTGAGGTTGAGTAAAAACAATAATATGCTTTGTAACATTTTCCAACTGCAAAATATATCTTGAATGAGTATTGTACATTTGATATAATGTTTTTGCATATGGATGAGTGATTTTTAGTAATTAAACTCGTTCTGTATATATACCGGATTTTATAAATTTAATTTTATAGGAGATGAAATAATGACTTCTCAAAAAACAATTTCCGCAAAAGAAATCCGCCCATTTGGTTGGCAGGATAAATTAGGTTATGCTATGGGTGATATGGGATGTGGCTTCTCATTTCAGCTTGTTGCAACCTTTATGCAACTTTTCTATCTGCAGTACATAGGTGTTTCTGCAGAGGCGTATGCAATCATCATTATTATTTCAAAGGTCTTTGATGCTATTAATGATATTGTTATCGGTAATCTTGTTGATACAAAGAAAATCGGTAAGAAGAGTAAGTATATGCCCTGGATTCTTCTTGGTGGCTTTGGTCTTATCTTCTTCAATATTATGCTTTTTGTTCCTGTAAAGTCATTTCCGTATATGGCGAAGTGTGCATGGTGTCTTGGTGCATATTGCTTATGGTCAATTGCTTACACTATGGTAAACGTTCCTTATGGCTCACTTCATTCTGTTATTACAGATGACCCTCAGCAGAGAGTTTCACTTTCCACATTCCGTAGCATTGGTGCAGCCCTTCCCGCTATTGTTATAATGATGGTGCTTCCGTCTATCGTTTATGATAAGAGCATCGATAAAGCAGGTAATGAGATAGACATTCTTAAGGGTGAAACCCTTCTTCCTGTTGCTATTGCGCTTTCCCTCTTTGCACTTCTTGTTCTTTGGGGTACAACAAGGCTCGTTAAGGAGCGTGTAACCCGCGATGCTGCCGAGAATGCAACAGGCTTTAAGGCGATGCTTTCATCTGTTAAATCATTCTTTACAAACCGTGCAATGGTTGGTGCAACAATTGCCAGCGTTGCATCTGTAGCACTTTTTAACTCAACTATGGCGCTTAATAATATGGTTTTCCAGTATTTCTTTAAGCAGGCTGATAAGGTTAGTATTGCTTTGGTGGGTAGCTATCTTCCTATGATTGTGTTTATGGCTTTCCTTGGCAAGCTTACAAAAAAACACGGTAAGAAGAATGTTATCGTTACAACAATGCTTGTTGGTGCTATTTCAGGTATCGTTTCTATTTTTGCTCCCATTACACCTGATACAAAGGGTATGATAATCTATATCGTTTGTCTTATGGGTCTTAACCTTGGTAATGCTGTTTTCCAGATTTCCGTATGGGCTATTGTTGCTGACTGTATTGAGGTAAGCTACAGAAAAACAGGTAAGAGTGAAGAGGGCTCACTTTATGCTCTTTATTCGTTCTTCCGTAAGCTTGCTCAGGGTATTGGTCAGGCTGTAGTTTCAATGGGTCTTGTAGCTATTGGCTTTGTAGAGGGTGAGGCTGCCGTACAGGCCGATGGATTTGGCGATAAGGTTAAAACCTTGTACTTTGTAGTACTTGCTGTAGGCTCACTTATTGCATTCCTTTCAATGAAGTTTATTTATAATATTGGTAAAAAAGAGGAGGCAGAATTCATTAATAAATAATAATTCTGCCAAGGAGTTTTAGTTATGAAAAAAATATATTTTATTACAGGTAGCCAGGATTTATATGGTGAAGATACTTTAAAACAGGTTGCCCTCGACAGTAAAGAGATGGTTGCTTTCCTTGATGAAAAAATCAGTAAGGTTGAAATTGTATGGCAACCCACAGTTCGCAGCAGCGAAGAGGCTGAGGATGTGCTTATAAAAGCCTCTGCCGATAAAGATTGCGTTGGTGTTATTACCTGGATGCACACCTTCTCACCTGCAAAAATGTGGATAAAGGGTTTGCAGGCACTCACAAAGCCCTTGCTCCATCTTCATACACAGTATAACCGCAGATTACCTTATGACAGTATTGATATGGACTTTATGAACCTTAATCAGGCTGCTCATGGTGACCGTGAATATGGTTTTATCTGCACTCGTCTTGGCATCAAGCGTGAGGTTGTTGCAGGTTATTATAAGAATGAAAGCGTTATAAAGCGCATTAATCGTTTTGTTGACGTTGCTTGCGCTATGAATTATTCACATAATCTTCGCGTTGCTATGTTTGGTAATAATATGCGTGATGTTGCAGTTACCGATGGCGATAGGGTAGAGAGTGAAATCCGTTACGGCTGGAATGTGAATTATTATGGCATTGGTGACCTTGTTGAGTTTGTTAATGCTGTTACAGAAGAGCAGGTTGATGCAAAGCTTACCGAATTGCTTACAAAATATGAGCTTAATACTGATGATACAGCATCAGTTAAAGAGCAGGTAAAATATATTATTGCTCTTGAAAAGTTTATTACCGATAACAGAATAGGTGCTTATACTGATACTTTTGAGGATTTACATGGCTTAAAGCAGCTGCCTGGTCTTGCTACCCAAGAGGTTATGTCAAAGGGTATCGGCTTTGGTCCCGAGGGCGACTATAAAACAAGTGCTCTTATGGCTGTGCTTTGTAATATGGCAGAGGGTAGAGATGGTGCTACTGCATTCCTTGAAGATTATACCTATGATTTACCTGAGGGTGAAGAAATTGAACTTGCTTCACATATGCTTGAGGTTAGCCCTGTTTTTGCAGCCTCAAAGCCCAAAATTGAAGTACACCCACTTGGTATAGGTGGCAAGGAAGCCCCTGCAAGACTTGTTTTTGATGGTATTGAGGGTAAGGGTATTGCGGTTTCTATGGTTGATATGGGTGACCGCTTCCGCCTTATCTGTGCTGATATAGAGCTTGTTAAACAACCCGAGCCAATGCCTAAGCTCCCCGTTGCACGTGTTATGTGGAAAATTCTTCCTGATTTTGCAACCGGTGCCGAAAAATGGATTTATGCAGGCGGTGCACATCATGCTGTTGTTTCAACAGCACTTACACCTGAGGATATCGCCCTGTTTGCAAAGCTTACAGATACAGAAGTTATCTTTATAGGTTGAAACATTAATCTCTGTCAGTTAAAGGCTGACAGAGATTTTCGTTTATTAAACTGGAGTGTCTATTTAAGTTTTTATTGCTATTTGTAAAAAACGATAGGGTCCTTTTGTTTACAAAAAAGTTACACATTGTTCTCGTTTGTTGACAATTTTATACAATTTATGTATATTATAGTTAACCATTATTTTGGGAGGTAAAGATATGGAAATTAAAAAAAGAATAGTCGCTTTCTTTATTGTTGCTTGTACAGTTTTTACCCTTTGTGCATGTGGCGGTAAAGGAAAGGAAGAAGCTCCGGCAGAAGGTGGTTCACAAGCTTCACAGGAGCAGGCTCAGGCTTCTGCAAATGTAAAAGACGGAACACTCCAGAAAATTACCGCAAAAGAAGTTGGTACATTTAATGCGCATGGTATTCAAGATGCTGCAAAAAGAGGTATCATTTATTACGATGAAAATGATAAGTACGGTATTTATTCATATGATAAAAAAGATACTGGTGCAAAGTATTTTTATTGTAAAGAAATTGGTGATTATTTTGCTGTAGCTCTTGATGAAAATGGTTCAGGTGAAACTGATGCTGCCAAAAAAAGTAACGTTTACAATCTTGTTAACGCTAATGGCGATATACTTATTTCAAAAGAGTATGCATCATTTGAGGCGCTAAATGAACGTTATGTTATTGCTACAGAGGTTGCAGATATAACTACATCTAAAGATAACGCTATTTTATATTCAAGTGATAAGCAGTTTTCTTTTATGTATGAAGAGGGCGATACTCTTTATTCAGGTAGTTGGGTTGTTTATGATATGAAAACCAAGTCGCTTGTTCCTAATGTTGGTGGTACTGTGCCATCAACTATCCAGGGTAAGGGTGATGTTCTTGTTTATCGTGATTCAACAGATAAGACGATTGCTATGAATGGTAAAGGTATAGTATTACCCGAAAATGCAAATGTATTTGATAATGGTACCTATGCAATTGATGAGGGTAATTCAACTACTGTGTATGATGGTATCGGTACTGTTCTTTTTGAGCTTGATCTTGCAGATGCATCTATCATTAATTCCGATGGTGACTATTATCGTATGTCAAAGTATGCTGATGGAAAATCTTCATACTTCTTTGTTGATGCAAAGGGTAATAAGGTTTCAGGTGATTTCGAATCATCGATTACGATGGCTGGTAAATTTGTTGATGCTGGTGAGTATCTTTGCAAGCTTGATGGCACACGTATCAATACAAATCCTGCAAAATCAATTTATTTTGATGATTTTACAAAAGCTTTCTGGTCAGTTACTTATGAAGACGGCACAACTGAATTTATTGACGGTAACGGAGTTGTTTACAGTACAGTTAAAGCGGATGAGGCACTTGGTGTTACAACATATCCCTCGGATTTCGGCGCATACAAAGATATTGGTGATAAGTCGATGTATTATAGCTTTAAGGATAAAGATTTTACAATCGATGGTAATCAGATTGATAGATTCGTTTACAAAAAACTTGTTAATGAAACAGATTACATTTTTGAAGCATTTGATACCATTTCAGGTAACAAATTATTTAATTGTAAATCAACTACTTACGCATCTGATATAGAAGATGGTCAGTACTATATAGTAGCAGAAAATGCAGACGAATCATTCTCTGTGTATCTTATCAGATAAATTTTAAAAATAAAATCCTCAGCAACTTAATAAGGTTGCTGAGGATAATTTTTTAGAATTAATTATGTAAATGCTACTCTTTCACCTGTATGTGCATTTACAATTGCCTTGTGAACACCGATATATGTATTTGAAATATACTTATCAAGGTGAAGACTGCCAAAGAACCAGCGGTCAAATTCACTGCATCTTGAAAGCTCATCAAAGTAAGCGTTAAGTGTTGTAACACGAACAGATTCACTTTCACCAAGCTTTAAAAAGCCCTTGATTGTTGATGATGGCTCATGGGTGATGATAACGTCAATTTTGCAATCATTGTCTTCAAGGTTTGCTGCACCCTCAAGTAATTCCTCTTTTGATGGTATTTCATATTTGAGCCAGGGGTTATCCTCAAGCCTTGCATCAAGGTCAGGGCTTTCGCCACCACCCATGGTAAATATTTTAAGGCCGTCAATTTCAAAAATCTGACCACGCATCAGGTGAAAGATGTTATCAGATATCTGATGTACCTTACCACCATTCCACGTTGTAAGAGGGTAGGCATTAAGCAGGTCAAAGTTTTCGTGTGTGCCGTCTATAAAGCAGATGTTGTATTCACGCTTTGAAAGTGCCTTAAGTATTTTCTGCTCATTTTTTGATTTATCCCAGATAAAGCCGAAATCACCACACACAATGAGTGTGTCACCGGCTTTAAGGTTTTTAAGACCATTTTTTGAAAGTCTGTTGGGGTCGCCGTGAGTGTCACCGGTTACAAAAACCATATTTTTTATGCTCCTTTTTTATAAATACTATTTAACTTTGTCGAATTAAATGTTATAATGTCAAAAGCACATGTAACATTAAAATAATTATACATATATATTATAACATTTATCGGTGATTGTCTATGAAAAAATTCTGTATTTTTATATTTTGTTTTATGTTAATAATTCCTTTTGGTGTTTTGGGTCTTGCTGCTGATGGTGAGCAGGTCAAAACAGTCAATGGCTTTTATGATATTGAAGCCCCTAAATATACGCCCGATATCGCATTACTTGTTAATGCTGATACAGATACTGTTATTTTTTCAAAAAATGCTGATAAGGTAACAGCACCTGCTTCGCTTGTTAAAATTGTTACAGCTATGGTGGCTCTTAAAAAAACAAGTGACCTTAACACAAAAATCACCTGCTCAGAAAAAGCTATTGAAAGCCTTAGTGGTACATACAGCACAGTTATGAACCTTAAAGCAGGGGAGGTAACAACCCTTGAAATGCTTCTGTATGGTATGTTTTTACCCAGTGCTAACGATGCTGCTGCTGTAATAGCAGACCACTTCGGTAAGGGCGACCAGCAAAAGTTTGTTGATGAAATGAATGAGTACGTTAAAGGCTTAGGTTGTAAAAACACTCATTTTGCAAATGCTCATGGTCTTGATGCCGAAAGTGTAAAGGGCTTTGATAACAAAAAACAAAATCAGACTACCGCTTATGATATGTACCTTATAAGCAAAGCTGCCCTTGCTAATGATAATATAGTTAAAATTTCATCAAAATACGGCAAAACAATGCCAAAGACAAATAAAACAAATGATGAAAGATTTTTGTATAACACAAACCCCCTCATAAATAATTATTCATATTACTATTATGATGGGGCAATCGGTCTTAAAACAGGTGGTACCGATAAAGCCGGTTCTTGCCTTATAACAAGTGCTACCAAAGATGGTTACACCTATATTGCTATTTGTATGGGTGGTAAAACAAATTATCCGCTGGATGGTGAAAACAGAAATACATCTTACCTTATGTGCAGATATCTGCTTAAATGGGCTTTTTCTAATATCCGTATGCGCATTATCGCTGATACATCTTATAACATAGGCGAGGTTAAGGTTAAATATGGTCAGGGCTCTGATTACGTTGCCCTTGTACCACAGAATGACATTTCTGCAATAATCCACAAGAATATAACTGTTGAGGATTTAAAGGTAGAGTATGCCGAGGATTTCCCGACTCAAATCAAAGCACCCGTGAAGCAGGGTGATGTTGTTGGTAAGGCAAAATTGTTATATAACGATGTTCAGGTTGCCGAAATTACCCTTGTTGCACAACAAACAGTAAAAAAGAATTACCTGTGGGCAACCTTCAGTTGGCTTGAAAAATTAATGAATTCAAAACTTTTTGTTACAGTTGTTATTGTTGGTGTGGTAGGGTTCATTGTATACCTTGCACTTACCAAGAAAAAGCGTCAACGCAGAAAACGCCGTAAGAATAGTATTGATATAGTCAAGGATTATAGCAACCTTGCCAAATAATCGATTGGTATTTTGTGTATTTTTTTGAAAATGCCACGTGAGAAAAATATATGAAAAAACGAGAAAAAACGAGAAAACGTGAGTTTGCGTTTGATATATAAAATTTCTTTTAAAAAAGTGTTGACAACCCCGGATTGCTGTGATAATATATCAAGGCAATCCGGGGTATTTGTGCCCCAAAACTAATTCGGAGGTAACTGTTATGTCTACTTATATGCCTAAAGGCAATCCCGAGCGCCAGTGGTATGTACTTGACGCTGCAGGCAGAACTCTCGGCGAGGTTGCTGTTGAGGCTGCTGTTCTTCTTCGCGGTAAGCACAAACCTACATTCGCTCCTCACGCTGATTGCGGCGATAGCGTTATCATCATCAACGCTGCAAAGGTTGTTCTCACAGGTAACAAACTTGAGGACAAATATTATCATCATCACACAGGCTACGTTGGCCATCTCAAATCTGTAAAATACGGCATCCTTATGAAAGAAAAGCCCGAGTTTGCAGTTCAGAAGGCTGTTAAGGGTATGCTCCCCGATAATACACTCGGTAGAGCAGCATTGTCTCGTCTTCGTGTTTATGCAGGTGCAGAGCACGAGCAGGCAGCTCAGAAGCCCATCGTTAGAGAATTTTAAGGGAGGAGGCAATTATTATGTACGAAAGCAAAGCTTATTTCTACGGCACAGGTAGAAGAAAAAAATCAGTTGCTCGTGTTCGTGTATATCCCGGCACAGGTAACGTAACAATCAACGATAGAGATATTGACGATTACTTCGGTCTTGAAACACTCAAGCTTATCGTTCGTCAGCCTCTCGCTCTTACTGAGACACTTGACAAGTACGATATCGTTTGTCGTGTATCAGGTGGCGGTGTTACAGGTCAGGCAGGCGCTATCCGTCACGGTATAGCAAGAGCTCTTCTTCAGTCAGAGGATGATGTTCGTCCCGTTCTTAAGAAAGCTGGTCTCCTCACTCGTGACCCCAGAATGAAAGAAAGAAAGAAATACGGTCTCAAAGGCGCACGTCGTGCACCCCAGTTCTCAAAGAGATAATCAGTATTATTTCAAATTTTTCAACTCCTTGCAGCAATGCAAGGAGTTGTTTTTATGTAAATATCCCCGAAGGAAATATACCTTAGGGGATATTAATTATATAGTATTATTTCAACTTTAAAATAGCATTGTGGTCATCAATACCATAGTTACCTGCACTGTGCTTAAGTATTTCAAACATATCGGCAGGGTTGCCATCAATGTCTTTTAAATTGATTTTTTTGAATATGAATTTAAATCTGTTTAAAGCACCAAGGAAAGCATCACCTTCAGGTGTACCTTCTTTGAATGGTTGGTTACCTGCAAAAAGATTTTGAACAAGCTGTACAGCAAAGTCCTTAACAAGCATCTTTTTTATAGATTTATCACATTTAACGCACAGTAATCTGCATATTGTACCAACCTTGAGTGTATCAAATCTTTTACCAACAAATCTGAAAACAGGCTCAAGGCTTTTTTTGTCACCCATTCCAAGCTTACGAATCATTCTGTCAGGGTGATATTTCATATCATCAAGCATATTAAGTATCATACTGTCAAACAAGTCTGATAAATATTTTTTGCAAGTTCTGCCGTTTGTTTCCCATTCAAAATCAGGAATAGGCTCACTTTTGATATCAACGGTTTCACTGTCCTCGATAGTAACAAATCGCATATACGCAGGGCAACCTATTGCCGAACCTGTGCACACATCGTAAATTTTGTTACCTTTTTCAGTAATTTTTTCGTTGATTGCCTGGTTGTGCATATGGCCTGTAAATACAAGGTGTACGCCTTCATCGGCAAGCATAGTTGTAATTGATGTTCCGTTTTTTTGTACCGCAGAGCCTATGAGTGAAAAAATAGGCTGACCGGGTAAAAGGGGATAGTGGTTCATTGCAAACATCATCTGACCGTCTTCACGGGCTTTTTTTGTTTGTTCTTTAATCCACTCAATTTGTTCTTCGTCGTATGTTTCACGGCATTCGTCTGTACCGTCATTGTTCAGAGCAAGTAATCTGACACCATCGCATAACTGCGCAACGTAAGAAAGGTGTTTTTTGTCAACTGCAATTGCATCCTTAAAGCCGAATTCATAATAAAGATCAAAAAGCTCTTCTCGTTTTGTACCATCAACAGGATGAATACCATTGTTATCATAACCCTTGCAATTATCGTTAAAATCATGTCCTGCAGTAATTACGTAAACCTTTTTGCCGTTGTTCTGTAATTCCTTTAGCAGCTTTATGAATCCAAGGTGGCTTTCCTTTTCGCCATTGAATGATAGGTCACCTGCAATAAGCACAATGTCTGTTTTATTGGTTTTGTTAAGGTAATCAAAAACCGAATTGTTTATTGACTCTGTTTCAGCAAAGCACTTCTGTTCAAAGCGCATAAATTCATCGTATTCTTTGCCGTAGGCACCCAAGGCGTTTTTAAAAAAATGGGTATCAGTTACAAGGTAAAAGTTGAGCAAACTCATATAATTACCACCTTTCTATAAAATTAGTTTATCATACGCTATATTTTTCTTCAATATTTTTTTGTGATTTACGCCGGATATGTTTATTTTCATTTAATAAATGTTGTGTTTTTTTGTTACCTGTGATATATTAATAGGTATATAATTTTATTAATATTTAATGGGGTATTAATTATGAATTACAAAAAAGATTTAGTTGAAAATATTCTTCCTTTCTGGCTTAAAACTGCCATAGACTATGAAAATGGCGGAATTTATACCTGCCTTGACCGAGAAGGCAATATCTATGGTACAGATAAAAGCGTGTGGTTTCAGGGCAGAGCGCTTTGGGTTTTCTCAAAGGCATACAATGTAATTGAAAAGAATCCTGAATATCTTAAAGCTGCTAAAGCAATTTATAGCTTTTTACCTAAGTGTACTGATACTGACGGCAGAATGTTCTTTACTGTTACTGCAGATGGCAGAGAGCTTCAGAAAAGACGTTACTATTTCTCTGAAACCTTTGCTGCTATTGGTTGTGCCGAGCTTTATAAGGCTACAGGGGATAAGGCTGTTCTTGATTCTGCTGAAATGTATTTTAACGTTGCTTATGAGTGCTTTACAGGTGTGCGCAAGAATCAACCTAAAATCAACCCCGATAATATTGATGCAAAAGCACTTTCACCGGTTATGATTATGCTTGCTACTGCTCAGGTAATGCGTAGTGTTGATGGTTTATGGGATAAATATAATAAAATCTGTGGTGAGTGCCTTGATGAAATTCTTAATGGTGGTTACCTTACAGAGAGAGCTCTCCTTGAAAGCGTAACTAAAAAAGGCGAGTTTATTGATAGTCCCAACGGCAGAATCGTTAATCCCGGACACTCTCTTGAAGCAGCATGGTTTATTATGGCAGAGGGTATCGTTACAGGCAACGAAAAGGCTATTGACGTAGCAAAGCATATTATTGATATTACATATCCCTTAGGTTGGGATAAAGACCATGGTGGTATTATTGCTTTTACAGACCTTGAGGGTAAACCACCTGTACAGCTTGAATGGGATATGAAGCTTTGGTGGCCACAGTGTGAGGCTATGATTGCTACACGTCTTGCGTATCTTTATTTTAAAGATGAAAAGTATAATGACCTTTATCTTGAGCTTAAGGATTACTGTGAAAAATACTTTGTCGATGCTGATTGTGGTGAGTGGTACGGTTACCTTCATTATGATAATACCGTATCAAACACACTTAAAGGCAACATCTTCAAGGGTCCCTTCCACATTCCACGTCTTTATATCATTATGGCATCAATGGATGAAACAAATGGTATTACCGAGTATATGAAATGATGAATTATATAGTATATAATAACGAAGCTGATTTTCTTTCTGCACCCTACAATGAAATGAAGTCATATCATTGGGAGGCGGAGTCACCATACAGACCGCTTACTTTCTGTAAATTGGGGGTTGTGGGCGATACACTTGCCGCTATGCTGAAGTGCTACGAAAGTAACCCAAGGGCGGTTTATGAGAATCGTGATGACCCAATGTACCTTGACAGCTGTCTTGAGTTTTTTGTTGCACCTGTTGAAGGTAGGGCAGAGTACGTCAATGTTGAAAGTAATTCTAAGGGCGCATTCTTGTGTGAATTTGGTGACGGCAAATATAACAGAAGGCTTTGCGCTGATTTATCAGAGCTTTCACCTATTGTTGAATCATTTTCAGGTAATGATGAAAATGGTAGCTATTGGGGCATTAAAGTTGAATTGACAAAAGCGTTTATTTGCAGTATATATAATTGTAACGATTTTTCGTACGGCATAATCAGAGCCAATTTTTACAAATGTGGTGACGATTGTGATATTCAGCATTATATTGCGTTTGCGCCTGTTACTACGTTACCACCGGGTTTTCACAACCCTGATTGTTTTATGGGATTTAAAAGGAGTATATAAAAATGAGTAAAGTTGAATTTAATGTTGAGGATATTATTGCCGCATTTCCCGATTATGGTGAAGTTGTTGGTTATAAACCTATAACTGCAGGGCATATAAATGATACATATATAGTTGAATATAAGCTCTCTGATGGTAGTATTGCCCAGTATCTTTTACAGCGTATTAATACTGTTGTTTTTAAAAAGCCTGTTGAGGTTATGGATAATGTTGTTGGTATTACTGCACACCTTCGCAAAAAGATTGAGGAAAATGGCGGTGATCCCACTCGCGAGACTCTTACAGTTTACCCTGCAAAGGACGGCAAGAATTATTATTCTTCTGAAAAAGAAGGCTTCTGGAGAATGTATAACTTTGTTGGCGATACTTTCTCAATAAGCGAGCTTACAAACCCCGAAGATTTTAAAAATGCTGCACTTAGCTTTGGTAACTTCCAAAATCTTCTTGCAGATTATCCTATCGAAACTCTTTACGAAACAATACCTAATTTCCATAATACATCTGCACGTTTTGAAACCTTTAAGGCATCTGTTGAAAAGAATGCCTCAGGCAGAAAAAATCAGGCTATTCCTGAAATTGAATTTGCACTTGCCCGTGAAAGGGATTGTGCTGTTATTACAGACCTTATTGCTGCAGGTGAAATGCCTGTAAGAGTTACTCATAACGATACAAAGCTTAATAACGTTCTTTTTGATAATACAACAAAAAAAGGTATCTGCATTGTTGACCTTGATACAGTAATGCCCGGTTCATCACTTTATGATTTTGGTGATAGTATCCGCTTTGGTGCGAATACTGCAGCCGAGGATGAAACAGACCTTTCAAAGGTTACACTCAGTCTTGAATATTTCAAGGCTTACGTAGATGGTTATCTTGAAGCAGCAGGTGATAGCCTTACTGATAACGAGATTAAATATCTTGCTTTTTCAGCAAAACTTCTTACCTTTGAGTGCGGTATCAGATTCCTTGCAGATTTCCTTGATGGGGACGTTTATTTTAAAACTGAATACCCCGAGCACAACCTTGTAAGAGCACGTACACAGTTCAAGCTTGTGGCTGATATCGAGGCTAAATATGATGCTATGATGAGTATTGTTGAGGAGTCGGCGAACACCATTTTAAAAAACAGAAAAATTTTTTAAAATAATGAAAAAAAGTGTTGACAAATCACTTTGAATAGTGTATAGTATCTATCGTTGTCAGTAACAAAAACGCCCTGGCAACGAGTGCATGGGAGCATAGCTCAGCTGGGAGAGCATCTGCCTTACAAGCAGAGGGTCATAGGTTCGAGCCCTATTGTTCCCACCAAGAGGTGGCCCGGTAGTTCAGTTGGTTAGAACGCTAGCCTGTCACGCTAGAGGTCGACGGTTC
>JAZQRX010000026.1:0-5478 GCA_045629785.1 Acutalibacteraceae bacterium
GTTTAAATTTGAATAGTTTTCGTTTAGACGAAATGACAAAATCACCGTAAGGCTGGCGCCTACGGTGATTTTTCATAAAGTATTAACGGGAAATATTAAATTTAAACCTAATAAATCCCTAATTTACGCTCCCTTTCGGAGGTGCTTTTTTAAATGAGGAATTAGGAATGAGAAATTTCGGGGCAAAGCCGATTATAATGCTGTCGCAAAAAACAAAGGTAACGCGAAGCTTTATATTAGCCAACGCAGTTCCGAAACATTTTGCTTCAGCAAAATATATCACACGCGAAAGCGTATATCACTGCGCAGCAATATCACTCACCATAAGGTGAATATCACTGCCTTGCAAAGCAAGGCATAGGTGGTGGGGAGTTCTCTACTGTTATTCTTTAGTAAAATAGAAGAGCATAAATCGCGACGAAGTCGTGTATGTAATCCGTCACAAGACGGAATGTAATCGTAATGATATTATGAATGTAATCAATTCGAAAAAACTCATAAAATTACATACATCGTTAATGATGACATACACACTAAAGCGTGATTACATACCAATCCTTCGGATTGGATAACAAGCTACGCTTGTTTGGTGGGGAGTTCTCTTGCTAATTCTCTTCAGTTTGTTAGAACAAACATCAACTCTTTTCTTCTCTTTTAGTTGAAGCTTGTGACAGCAACATAATGTTCGGAAGCAGAGCTTCCCCGAAATTTAACGTTTAAAATTTGAAATTTAAAATTAAATTGCATTCTGCATTTTGCAATTTTAAATAATCTTCCCCTTGTTTTTTTACCTGATATTTATTATACTTATAATATATGTCCCGGTGGGACACTAATAGGGGAGTTATCTCCGGCTATATTATTACATTATATATAATGAGGTGCATCAAGTGGCAAAGTATGGCCTTGCTTTAGATAAAAAGAAACGCGGTAACAGAAAGCGTACCCGTAATCTTATTATTGCATTTATTTGTTTTATAATTGCCTTAGGATCATTTTCAATGATTTGGTTCTGGCGTTCACTTAATTATGATTTTAATAACGTGTTTGTTCAGGGTGATGAAACTACAACAGCGGTTGTTACTACTACCGAGGCAGATTCAGTTCATTATGATGGTACGTATACATTCCTTGTTGCTGTAACCTCTGATGATGGCAAAGCTTCAATGTTTATGAATGTTATCACAGTAAACCTTGGTGATAAAACCATACGCGTTGTTCCTATTGATGGTGGTCTTAAGGATAAAATCACAAACCGTACTTATGATAACCTGCTTGTGACAAATGGTGTCAAGTCTGTAGTTGAGGCTCTTAATACACAATATGGTATTTCAATAAATAAGTATGTTGTGCTTACTGAAACAGGCTATAAATCATTTTTCAGAACAATGGGTGATATCACTCTCAGAATTTCGCAAGATGTTGAGTATGATACCCCCGATATGTTCCTGGAGCTTACCCGTGGTGAGAATACATTATCACCTGATAAAATCTATAAATATATGAAATACCTTTGCGAAACCAATAAAGGCTATGATCGCGCAAAGGCAAATGCCGATATTATTGTTGCTGCCTTTAACGCATACTACACACCACAGCGTTTCAATTCGGCAGATAATACGTTCTCTATAATTATCGACTACTGCACAACCGATATTTCTATTGTCGATTTTACCGGTGCTAAGGATGAGCTTGAATACCTTTTGCCACAAAATTCAAAAGAAAAACTGAAGGTGTTTGTTTCTGATAACATAACCGGTGAAATGACGGAGGATATGTTGAATGAAAAATAAAAAAGGTACAGGTAAGTCTTTAGGTCTTGGTGTGTTGGGTCTCATTTTATCTGTTGCTATTATGTCTGCTCTCGTTTTCGGGCTTTATAATGTTTTGCTTAAGCCTAAAGATTTTGGTAACCTTGTAGCTGCAACAGGTGACGGCACAGGCTATTACAGGCATAATTACGAAGAGCTTAATGAAAACGAAAAGCTTATTTATTCAGTAATTCTTAAAGAAATTTACGCTCAGCCCGAAAGTATTGAAATACCTACTCTTCAGCCGGGCGATGACCTCAGCAAAATCTTTCAGGCGATATCACATGATAATCCTGATTTGTTTGGTCTTTCACTTAATTGTAGTGTTTATACACGTGGCTTCAAAACATTTTTTAAGCCACAGTATGATATATCTTACGAAGAATATGCTAAGCGCCTGCAAGAGGTTAAGGGTATTGCATCTGCAATAGTTGCAAACGCTCAATCACATACCTCACTGTACGAGCAAGAAAAATTCGTTCACGATTATATTATAAATCATTGTTCGTACGAGGAGCCTACAAATGACCCGAGTGTTAATAATATTTATGGTTGCCTTGTTTTAGGTAAAGCATCTTGTGAAGGCTATTCACGTGCTTTTCAGTATATTATGAATCAGCTTGGCGTTGATAATCGTCTTGTAACAGGTGAGTCTGCTGACGATGGCGTTAATTTTATCGGTCATATGTGGAATTACGTTGTGCTTGATGGTGATGGTTACTTTGTAGACCTTACATGGGATGACCCTCGTAGTGAGGGTGCCGTGTTAAGGCATTCGTACTTCAATGTTACAACAGCCGATATTTCAATCAAGCACCGCAATATTGAACAACAATTGCCTGAATGTACAGCCACAGCGTATAATTACTTCATACACGAGTCAGCGTATCTTAATGTTGGCTCAGGCGATGTTTTTGAATCAAAGATTTCAACTGCAGTTCATTATGCTGTACAGCAGGGTCGTAATTGCTTTGAAATCCGCTTTTCGGATGGTGCGGTTATGGCTCAAGCCAAAAACACGCTTTTTAATTCAGGTATAATTTACACTGCTTATACTGAGGCAGGTGTAGTTGATGCTACAGGCACTGCTAAGGTGTACTACAGCGCAGATGATCAGATGCGCACAATTTGTTTCTATATATAACAGAGGTGTATTATGGATAAAGAAAAAATACAGAAAGCCGTTCGCGATATTCTTGAAGCAATCGGTGAAGACCCCGACCGAGAAGGTCTTGTAGAAACACCCAAAAGGGTGGCAAATATGTATGAAGAGGTTTTTTCAGGCCTTTCTGAAGACCCTCGTGTACACCTTAAGCTTTTTAATGAACCCGGTAACGATGAGCTTGTTATTGTAAGGGATATACCATTGTATTCTATGTGTGAGCATCATTTATTGCCTTTTATCGGCAAGGCTCATATTGCGTACATTCCCTCTGATGGCAAAATTATCGGTCTTTCAAAGCTTGCTCGTATTGTAAATGTATATGCAAAGCGCCCTCAGGTGCAAGAGCGCCTTACAGCACAGATTGCTGATTTCCTTTTTGAAGAGCTTGAGGCTAAGGCTGTTGCTATTGTAATTCAGGCAGAGCATCTTTGTATGACTATGCGCGGTGCTAAGGCTGCAGGTGCTATGACACAGACCTCTGCTTTAAGGGGCACTGCACGTAGCGATGCCCGTACACGTGCCGAGGTAATGTCACTTCTTTCAGGTGGTAAATAAAATGTTTTCTTTTAAAACTGTGGTAGCAGAAAAGGGGAGCGCTCTTGTTATGGCAATCCTTAACATTACTCCCGATTCATTTTCTGATGGCGGTGAAGCCTTTTCTGTTGATACTGTTATTGAAAAAGTGAAAAAACTTTGTTTTGACGGCGCCGATATCATAGATGTCGGTGCTTGTTCAACTGCCCCCAATAACCCTATTGTTGATGAGGCAGAAGAATTAAAACGCCTTAAGTATTTTTTGCCGCATATTGTAAAAGCTTCAACCGTTCCCGTCAGTGTAGATACATTCCGTCCTACCGTTGCAGACTATGCTTTGAGTATGGGTGCATCAATTATTAATGATGAAAGCGGTTGCTTTAAAAATGAAATGGCTGATGTGGTAAAAAAATATGGTGCAGGTTGGATATTTATGCACACAGGTGGTGGCGATTCCCGTAAAATTGCTGACTATAACAATAACGTTACGGGTGAGGTGCTTTCTTTCTTTAGTGATATGAAGCATCAGGCAACGGCTTGCGGTATAAATGAAGATCAACTCTGTTATGATTGTGGTATAGGTTTCGGTAAATCCCGCGAGGATGATTTGACCTTGCTTTCTGAATGTGATAAGCTGTCACAATATTCACCGCTGCTTATAGGTGTTTCACGTAAACGTATTATCGGTTATATTACGGGTATTGAAAATCCAAAAGAACGTGATTATCCAAGTGGTGTTGTTGCTGCTATCGCAGTAAGTGACGGTGCACAGATTGTGCGCGTTCATAACGTAGCTTTAACAAATGAGATTATTTCCAAAGGAGATATATAATGGAAAAGATAATAATAAAGGGTCTTAAGCTTTTTGCTTATCACGGGGTAAATCCTGAAGAAAAGGTTGACGGACAGAATTTCGTTCTTGATATAACCGCTTCACTTAATGCAGATATTGCAAAAGCTTCTGATAATGTAGACGATACCGTAAGTTATGCAAAGATTATTAAAACTGCAAGAGCAGTTTTTACAGAGCGTAGCTATGACCTTATAGAGGTTGCTGCAAATAAGGTGGGTGTTGAAATAATGAAACAGTACCCCAGACTTCAGCAGGTAACTGTTTTACTTATGAAACCCGAAGCGCCTATTAAAGCAGACTTTGAGTATGTTGCGGTAGAAGAAACTATTACTCGTGATGACATGGAGAATTTGTAATGAAGGCCTTATTGGGGATAGGTACGAATATAGGCAACAAAATTAAAAATATAAACGATGCAATCGAAAGCCTTAAACTTGTACCTGATATAAATGTAATAAGAGCTTCCTCTGTTTATGATACCGCACCTTGGGGGTATACCGAGCAGGATAGCTTTTATAATATAGTATGCGAAGTGGAAACTAATCTTACGCCTAACGCATTGTTAGGTGTCTGTCTTGGCATTGAGGCAGCTATGGGTAGAGTACGTCAGTTTAAAAACGGACCACGCATTATAGACCTGGATGTTTTACTTTGCGAGAATGTTGAAATGAAAACAGACGAACTCACCATTCCCCACCCGTACATAGGGGATAGGGACTTTGTGCTTATACCTTTTGCGGAGCTTTATGAACAGGCTTGTGCTTATGGTTTTGATTACTCTGAACAGTATCGATTATGGGCAAAAAAATCGTCTGCAAAAAAAGTTGAAAAAAGTTAAAAAAAGGTATTGACATTTATAAAACCTTGTAGTATAATTCCTACTCGTTGGCGTCGAGAGAGGCCGTCGGGAATAGCCCGAAAACCTCAATAACGTATGAGACCCCGAACCACCCGGGAGGGTGTGAAAAAGGTTAAAAAAAGTTAAAAAAAGATGTTGACAAAACGAGATGATTGTGATATTATCTTAAGGCACTCGCGAGAGGGAGACCGAACGGGAGAGCGAAACGAACCTTGAAAATTAAACAACGATAAAGAAAAAACCCTTGAGATTTTTT